>NZ_JAMCOS010000001.1:2185307-2493208 GCF_028069655.1 Acidovorax sp. NCPPB 4044 | reverse complement strand
GAAATCCACAAAAAGGAATGGGCCGGCTGGGCGGGGTACGCCGCTGTGGCCCCTGGACGTGGGAATCTGATCAGAGAGCTTCAATCGCGATGGCGTGTGCGCCCTGGTCAATGAACTCCTGCAGCGCATCATACACAAGGCGATGGCGCGCTACCCGGCTGCGGCCGG
Source organism: Acidovorax sp. NCPPB 4044 (assembly GCF_028069655.1). NCBI lineage: Bacteria > Pseudomonadati > Pseudomonadota > Betaproteobacteria > Burkholderiales > Comamonadaceae > Acidovorax > Acidovorax sp. NCPPB 4044. The sequence continues at coordinate 2,493,040 of NZ_JAMCOS010000001.1, read as the reverse complement.
TAAACAAAGGTGACGAGATGCGCACGCGGAAATGCGTCCCGAAGCCCGTGCCGTTGGCGCCAGCGTGGCCCGCATGGGCCGCGCTCTCGTCGAGCACTTCGATAGTGGAAGGCGAGAGCGTGGCACGCAGCTTGCGCTCCATGGCCTGCGCAGTGATCTGCAGGCCGGGCTGCACGTCGCTCATGGCTGGGGGTCCTCTGCCGATGGCTTGTGGTCGGTGTCCTTGATGTAGCGGCTGAGATAGAGCGCCTGTCCCACGACGAATACGGCCATGAGCCCGAGGCCGCCAAACAGCTTGAAGTTCACCCACGCGTCGGTGCTGAAGGTGTAGGCGACCCACAGATTGACGACGCCCATCACCACGAAGAAGGCGGTCCAGCTCCAGTTCATCGCGCGCCACGCGGCATCCGGCAGCTCCATCTGGCCGCCCATGAGGCTGCGGATGAGGTTCTTGCGGAAAACGATTTGCCCGATGAGCAGGGCTGCAGCCATCAGCCAGTACAGCACGGTGGGCTTCCATTTGATGAAGGTCTCGCTGTGGGAGAGCAGTGTGGCGCCCCCGAAGACGACGATCACGCCCAGGCTCACCCACTGCATGGGTTCGACGCGGCCATGCCGCAGGCGCAGGTAGCCGATCTGCAGAACGGTGGCGACGATGGCCACGGCCGTGGCCGTGTAGATCCCCCAGACCTTGAAGGCCACGAAGAACAGGATGATGGGAAAGAAATCGATCAGCAGTTTCATAGGTGCGATGGCTGTTCCGTGAAGCTCTTGCGCAGCACGCCGGACGGCTCTGCCGTCAGGCGCCGCCGGGCTCGAAGTCCAGGGAGGCGGAGTTCATGCAATAGCGCAGGCCGGCAGGTGCCGGGCCGTCCTCGAACACATGGCCGAGATGCGCCCCGCATTGTGCACATACCGTTTCGGTACGGACCATGCCGTGGCTGCGGTCCACGATCTCCTGGATGGCGCCCGGCACCGCCTGGGAAAAGCTGGGCCAGCCGCAGCCCGCATCGAACTTGGTTTCCGCGTCGAACAGCTTGGCGCCGCAACAGATGCAGTGGTAGGTGCCGTCGTCCCAATGGGCTTCGTATTTCCCCGTGAAAGGGCGTTCCGTGGCGGCATGGCGCGTGACCTGCCAGGCGACGGGTTCCGCCCCCTTGTCCTTGAGCAGGGCCTGCCATTCGGCGTCGGTCTTCTGGATGGGAAAGGTCATGATGAGCAGCTGATCTCGATGGAGGAAGCCCAGTCGGGCGGAAAGCCCGCCCACTCGGCGTGGTCGGGGTGATCGTCGAAGGGGCGGGCCAGCACGTGCTGCAGCGCGTGCAGCGGCCGGAAGTCCCCGGTTTTCGCGGCCCGGATGGCCTGCTCGCCCAGGTGGTTGCGCAGCACGAACTGCGGATTGGTTCGGAGCATGCCCGCCGCCGCCTCGCCGTGGCTCCGGGCCTCCCTGGCCTGGCGCGCGGTGTACCGCGACTCCCATGCGTCCCACGCGGCGCGGTGGACGAAAAGATCCTGCACGGGAGCGAAATCCTGGGCCTGCACGGCCTGCGAGAGGCGCCGCCAGAAGATGGTGTAGTCCACCGCGCCCTGCGCCAGCAGCGCCAGCAGATCGTCCAGGAGCGCTGCGTCCCCCTCGGCAGCAGAGGCCAGCCCGAGCTTCCCGCGCATGCGCCGCAGGTACTCGGCAGGAAAGACGGAGCGATAAGGCTCCAGCGCGGCCTGGGCGGTTTCGGGGTCGCCGATGAGCGGCATCAATGCCTGTCCGAGGCAGAACAGGTTCCAGTAGGCCACCTGGGGTTGCCGATCGAAGGCATAGCGGCCCTGGCTGTCGCTGTGGTTGCAGATGTGGCCGGGTACGAAGGCGTCGAGGAACTGGAACGGGCCATAGTCGATGGTGAGCCCCAGGATGCTCATGTTGTCGGTGTTCATGACACCGTGGCAGAAGCCCACGGCCTGCCACTGGGCAACCATCGAGGCCGTGCGCTCGCCGACTGCGCGCAACAGCGCGGCGTACGGGTTGTGAGCCGCTGCACCGGCAGGGGCCCGGCATGCGGGGTAATAGCGGTCGATCACGTAGTCGGCAAGCGTACGCAGCGCTTCGACCTGGTCGCGGGCCGCGAAATGCTCGAAGTGGCCGAACCGCACGAAGCTGGGCGCTGTGCGCGTAACCACTGCCGCAGTTTCGACCTCTTCACGAACGATGGGCGCGGGCGAGCCGGTGAGGGCCAGTGCCCGGGAAGTCGGGATGCCCAGCGCATGCATGGCTTCGCTGCAGAGGAATTCACGGATCGATGAGCGCAGCACCGCGCGGCCATCGCCCATGCGGGAATACGGCGTGCGGCCACTGCCCTTGAGCTGCACTTCGTACCCGCTTTCCGTTTCGCCGAGCAGGATCGCGCGGCCATCGCCGAGTTGCCCCGCCCAGACGCCGAACTGGTGGCCGCTGTACACGCTGGCCAGTGGCTGCATGCCGCGCAGCACCGCATTGCCGGAAAGCACCTGCAGCGCCGCATCGCTGCCCAGCCATTCAGGCTCCAGTCCGATCAGGGCCGCGGTATCGGGGCTGCCTGCGATCCAGTAAGGATCGGGCAGCGGTGTGGGCACGAGCTCGGTGAAGAATTGCGGGCCCAGGGCAGCGAAGCCGTTGCGCCATGCGAGGCCAGAGCGGACCTCGGCCGGAGCGGCGGAAGAGGCGGTGGATGTCATCGCCACCATTGTGTCCGAGGGGCTTTTCCACGGCCAGGCGCAGGGGCTTGGAGGGCGGCTCCGGGGGGCTTGTCAAGCGCGCGACAGTGGCGCCGCGCTGCAGGGTTGCCGAGCAGCCGCCGTGTGCTACCGCAGGGTTAGGATAAGAAATCACCCCTATCCACCTATGAGGAGACAACACATGCTGGGCCTGATGCAGAGCCAACCCCTGCTGATTTCCACGCTCGTCGAGTTTGCGGAGCGCCACCACGGCGACGCACAGATCGTTTCGCGGCGCGTGGAAGGAGACATCCACCGCTATACCTACCGCGACATGGCTGCCCGGGCACGCCAGCTCGCCAATGCGCTGGACGGGGACGGACTCGCGTTCGGCGACCGCGTCGCCAGCCTCGCATGGAACGGCTACCGCCACCTCGAGATGTATTACGGAGTGAGCGGTTCGGGCCGCGTGCTGCACACCATCAACCCGCGCCTGCATCCGGAACAGGTCGCCTGGATCGTGAACCACGCCGAGGACCAGGTCCTGTGCTTCGACCTGAGCTTTCTGCCGATCGTGCAGGCCGTGCATGCCAAGTGCCCCACGGTGCGGCGTTGGGTGGCGCTGTGCGATGCGGACCGGCTGCCGGCCGATGCGGGCGTTCCCAACCTCACGAGCTACGAGTCCTGGATCGGTGCATCGTCCGATCGCTACGACTGGCCGGTGTTCGACGAGAACTCGGCCTCCAGCCTCTGCTACACCAGCGGCACGACCGGGCACCCCAAGGGCGTGCTCTACAGCCACCGGTCTTCGCTGCTGCACGCCTACGCGGCCGCGCTGCCGGATGTGATGGGCCTGTCGGCCAGCGACGCGGTCCTGCCCGTGGTCCCGATGTTCCACGTCAATGCCTGGGGCATTCCGTATTCCGCACCGCTCACCGGCTGCAAGCTGGTGTTTCCCGGCCCGGCACTGGACGGCAAGTCGGTGTATGAACTCATGGACGCCGAGGGCGTCACTTTCGCGGCAGGCGTGCCCACGGTCTGGCAGATGCTGCTGCAGCATGCCAAGGCCACCGGTGTCCGGTTCGGCAAGCTCCAGCGCACGGTGATCGGTGGCTCGGCCTGCCCGCCCGCGATGATCGAGGCGTTCCAGGACGAATACGGCGTGCGCGTGCTGCATGCCTGGGGCATGACGGAGATGAGCCCGCTGGGCACGCTGTGCTCGCTCAAGAACAAGCACCAGGATCTTCCCGCCCAGGAGCGCATGAAGATCCTGCTGAAGCAGGGGCGTGCGATCTTCGGCGTGGACATGAAGATCGTCGACGGCGACGGCCGGGAACTCCCCTGGGACGGCAAGACCTACGGCGATCTGCTGGTCAAGGGGCCGTGGATCGTGGACCGCTACTACCGTGTCGAGGGCAGCCCGCTGGTTCCCGATGCACAGGGCCGCGGCTGGTTCCCCACGGGCGACGTAGCCACCATCGACGCCGACGGCTACATGCAGATCACCGACCGCAGCAAGGACGTGATCAAGTCCGGCGGCGAGTGGATCAGCTCCATCGACATCGAGAACATCGCCATGGCGCACCCCGCCGTGGCGATGGCTGCGTGCATCGGCATGCCGCATCCCAAATGGGACGAGCGGCCCGTGGTGGCGGTGGTGCTGCGCCAGAGCGCGCGGGCCACGCGGGAAGAGCTGCTGGCCTTCTACGAGGGCAAGACCGCCAAGTGGCAGATCCCGGACGACGTGCTGTTCCTCGATGCCATACCGATCGGCGCGACGGGCAAGATGCTGAAGGCCCGCCTGCGGGAGCAACTGCAGGACTATCGCCTTCCGGGCCTGTGACCGCTGGCCGCGCGCCGGTGCCGGCGCGCGGCCCGCCTGCGCGAGTCGCCTGCGGGATAGGCGCTAGGGTGAATCCCTGAACACCGCCGCAAACCTCGCCTGTACGCTGCGGCGTGTTCGGTGACCCCCAATACGCAAGGAGACAGGCGATGAGATTTGCTATCAAAGTAGTAGCGGCATCTGCAATGTTGGCGACGGCATGCGGCGCTTTCGCTCAAAAGGGCGAGACCGTGAAGATCGCGTGGCTCGACCCGCTTTCCGGCCTCATGGCGGCGGTGGGCACCAACCAGCTCAAGAGCTTCCAGTTCCTGGCGGACGAGTTCAGCAAGAAGAACGCCTCGGGCGTGAAGTTCGAGATCATCGGCATCGACAACAAGCTGAGCCCGCAGGAGACCACCAGCGCGCTGCGTTCCGCGATGGACCAGGGCGCCCGCTATGTGGTGCAGGGCAATGGCTCGGGCCCGGCGCTGGCCATCATGGATGCACTGGAAAAGCACAACGCGCGCAATCCGGGCAAGGAAGTGGTCTACCTCAACTATGCGGCCGTGGACCCGGACCTCACCAACAGCAAGTGCAGCTACTGGCATTTCCGCCTCGACGCCGACACGTCGATGAAGATGGAAGCCATGACCACCTTCATGAAGGACCAGACCGAGATCAAGAAGGTCTACCTCATCAACCAGAACTACGCGCACGGCCAGCAGGTCTCCAAATACGCCAAGGAAAACCTCGCCCGCAAGCGCCCCGACGTGCAGATCGTGGGCGACGACCTGCACCCGCTGGCCCAGGTGCGCGACTTCGCGCCCTACATCGCCAAGATCCGCCAGTCGGGCGCGGACACGGTGATCACCGGCAACTGGGGCTCCGACCTCGCGCTGCTCATCAAGGCGGCCAACGACGCGGGCCTCTCCAACGTCAATTTCTATACCTACTACGGCGGCGTGACCGGATCGCCCACGGCCATGGGGTCGGCCGCGGCAGGGCGCGTGTACATGGTGTCGTACAACCACCTGAACCTGCCCGGCGACATCGGCCGCGTGGTGACCGAGTACAAGAAGAAGTTCAACGACGACATGTACACCGGCGCCGTGTACCACGCGTTCGCGATGCTCGACGCCGGCTTCGTCAAGGCCAAGAGCACCGACCCCGTGAAGGTCGCCGCCGTCTTCGAGGGGATGAAGTTCACCAGCTTCAACGGCGAGGTGGAAATGCGCAAGACCGACCACCAGCTCCAGCAGGGACTGTTCGTCTCCAAGTGGGAAAAGGCGGGCGGCAAGTACCCCAACGACGCGGAGAATACGGGCTACACCTTCGTGCCTGTGAAGTATTACGAGCCCTATGTGGCCAGCACGCCCAGCTCCTGCCAGATGAAGCGGCCGTCGTGAGCCGGAGCCGCCTTCGTGGCGGCGACATGCCTGAAGGTGGCCCGGCTGGCGCCGGGCCTTTTTCCAATCGGCCACTCTCCAGCGCCGCGGGGCGTTCATTGCGATGAATCTTGAGTTTTTCGTCATCTCGCTGCTGAACGGGGTGAGCTACGGCCTGCTGCTGTTCATGCTCAGCTCCGGGCTGACGCTGATCTTCAGCATGATGGGCGTGCTCAATTTCGCGCACACCAGCTTCTACATGCTGGGCGCTTATTTCGCCTATTCGATCTCGGGCGTGCTGGGCTTCTGGCCCGCACTCTTTATCGCGCCGCTGGCCGTGGGCCTGCTGGGCGCGGCTTTCGAGCGCTATGCGCTGCGCCGGGTGCACAAGTTCGGCCACGTGCCCGAACTGCTCGTGACCTTCGGCCTGTCGTACCTGGTCCTGGAGATCGTGCAGCTGGTCTGGGGCCGTTCCACCGTCCCCTACGCGCTGCCGACGCAGCTGCAGGGCCCGCTCTTTTCCCTCTACGGCACGCAGTTCCCGAAGTCGCGTTCCTTCGTGATGCTGGTGGCGCTGCTGATGCTGTTGTCGGTGTGGCTGGTCTTGACCCGCACGCGCATCGGGCTCGTGATCCAGGCGGCGCTCAAGCAGCCCGAGATGGTCGAGGCCCTGGGCCACAACGTGCCCCGCGTGTTCATGCTGGTGTTCGGCGGCGGCTGCGCGCTGGCGGGGCTGGCGGGCGTGATCGGAGGCAACACCTATGTGACGGAGCCGGCGATGGCGGCGTCGGTCGGCTCCATCATCTTCGTGGTGGTGGTGGTGGGTGGCATGGGATCGCTCGCGGGGGCTTTCCTCGCATCGCTCATCATCGGCCTCGTGCAGACCTTCGCCGTGGCGCTCGACTACTCGATGGTGCATGCACTGCGGGCCCTGGGCATGGCGGTGACGGAGCAGACCTTCGGCTACCCGGTGCTCAAGCTCACCATCTCGCAGGTCGCGCCGATCCTGCCCTACCTGTTCCTCGTGCTGATCCTCATCTTCCGCCCCAAGGGGCTCCTTGGAACCCGGGAGGATTGATCCACCATGCCAACGACTTCCTCCTCCAGCGCGGGCCAGCACTACAGCTTCCGGCCGCTCAACATCGGCCGCGCCGTGGTGTGGAGCGCGTTCGCGCTCGTGCTCATCGTGGCGCCCAAGGTCTTCACGAGCAGCCTGGCGCTCACCATGCTCGCGCAGATCGGCTACCTCATCATCATCTGCCTCTCGTACAACATCCTGCTGGGGCAGGGCGGCATGCTGAGCTTCGGGCACGCGGTCTATACAGGCATGGGATCGTTCCTGGCGGTGCACGCGATGAACTGGGCGAGCCAGGGCGCGTTGCCCATTCCGCTCGTGCTGATACCGCTCGTGGGCGGGCTGGCGGGCATGCTCTTCGCGGTCCTCCTGGGCTTCGTCACCACGAAGAAGTCGGGCACCACCTTCGCGATGATCACGCTCGGCATCGGCGAGCTGGTGGCGTCCATGGCGCTGATGTTCCCGGAATTCTTCGGCGGCGAGGGCGGCATCACGACCGACCGGGTGTACGGCAAAGGCTTTCTCGGCATCACCTTCGGGCCGGCCCTGCAGGTGTACTACCTGATCGCGGCCTACTGCTTCGTCTGCACGGCGCTCATGTTCGCCTTCACGGGCACGCCGCTGGGCCGCATCCTGAACGCGGTGCGCGACAACCCCGAGCGTGTGGAGTTCATCGGCTACAACACGCAGCGCGTGCGCTACTACGCCTTCATCATCGCGGGCTTCTTCGCGGGCATCGGAGGCGCGCTGGCGGCCATCAATTTCGAGATCGTCACCGCCGCCGACAGCGTGAGCGTGATGCGCTCGGGCTCCTACCTGCTGTTCACCTTCCTGGGCGGCGCCACGTTCTTCTTCGGGCCCATCATCGGCGCGGTGCTGCTGGTGTTCGCGTCGGTGCTGCTGTCGGAGCTGTCCAAGGCCTGGCTGCTCTACCTGGGCCTCGTGTTCCTTTTCATGGTCATGTATGCGCCGGGCGGCATCGCCAGCCTGATCATGATGAACCTGCGCGTGGCGCGCCATGGACGCCTGCGTGCACTGCTGCCCAGCTACCTGGCGCTGTGCAGCACGGCGATCGTCGCCGTGCTGGGCGCCGCCGCCATGATCGAGATGACCTACCACCTGCAGCTCAACGCGGCGCTCGGTCCGCACATCGGCTTCCTGGGCGCCACGCTCGATGCGCGCAGCACGGCGACCTGGATCGCCACCGGCCTTGTCTTCGCCGTGGGGATCGGGCTCTTCGAGGTCTGCCGACGGAACTTCGCGCAGCGGTGGAGCGCCACGCAGGAAGCCATCGAGCGCGACCTGCAACGGGGCGCGGCCGGCAAGGGGGGGAATGCATGATGGCGCCCGCAGAAGGCACTCCGGCGCTGGAACTGCGCGACCTGCGCAAGCGCTTCGGCAAGACCGAGATCATCCGCGGCGCCAACCTCGCCGTGAAGGCGGGCGAGCGCGTGGCCATCATCGGCCCCAACGGCGCGGGCAAGTCCACGCTGTTCAACCTGGTCAGCGGGCGCTTCGGTCCGTCGAGCGGCGAGGTGCTGCTGAACGGCCAGCGCATCGACGGCAAGGCGCCGTACGAGATCAACCGCATGGGCCTGTCGCGCAGCTTCCAGATCACCAACATCTTCCCCAAGCTCAGCGTGTTCGAGAACCTGCGCTGCGGCGTGCTCTGGAGCCTGGGCTACCGCTACAGCTTCTGGCGGTTCCTCTCGCGGCTGCACGACGCGAATGCGCGGGCCGAGGAACTGCTGGAGCAGATCCATCTGGCGCCCAAGCGCGACACGCTGGCCATGAACCTCACCTACGCCGAGCAGCGCGCGCTGGAGATCGGCATCACCATCGCGGGCGGCGCGAACGTGATCCTGCTGGACGAGCCCACGGCGGGCATGAGCAAGAGCGAAACGGCGCGGTTCATCCAGCTCATCCGCGAGGTGACGCAGGGGCGCACCCTGCTCACCGTGGAGCACGACATGGGCGTGGTCTTCGGCCTGGCCGACCGCATCGCGGTGGTGGTGTATGGCGAGGTGATCGCCTTCGACACCCCCGAGGCCGTGCGGGCCAACCCGCGCGTGCAGGAGGCCTACCTTGGCTCGGTGGTCGCGTCGCAACAGGCGGAGGGGCACTGACATGCTGCACATACAGGACCTGCATGCCTACTACGGCAAGAGCCATGTGCTGCACGGGGTGGGCTTCGACGTGGCGCCGGGCGAGATCGTTGCGCTGCTCGGCCGCAACGGCTCCGGCCGCTCCACCACGGCCAAGGCCATCATGGGCCTGGTGCAGTGGGAGGGCACGCTCGACTGGAAAGGCCAGCGGCTCAACGGCCGCAAGCCCTACGAGATCGCCCACCTGGGGCTGGGCTACGTGCCGGAAAGCCGCGACGTGTTTCCCAACCTCACGGTGCACCAGAACCTGCTGCTCGGCCAGAAAGGGCGGGGCAAGGGCAGCCGCTGGGGCTTCGACGACATGTACGCGATGTTCCCGCGGCTCAAGGAGCGCCAGCACACCGAGGCCGGCGTGATGTCCGGCGGCGAGCAGCAGATGCTCACGCTCTGCCGCACGCTCATGGGCGATCCGGACCTGATCATCATCGACGAGCCCACCGAGGGCCTGGCGCCCAAGATCGTCGAGCTGGTGGGTGACTACCTGCAGAAGATCCGGGAGCGCGGCGTGTCGGTGCTGCTCATCGAGCAGAAGCTCACCATCGCCATGCGCATCTCCGACCGGGCGCTGGTCATGGGCCACGGCAGCATCGTGTTCGACGGCACGCCCGAAGGCCTGCGAGAAAACACGGCGGTGCGCAAGGAGTGGCTGGAGGTCTGAGCGCCGTGAGCCGCGCGGCAGTGCGGTGATCGGTCGGTCGGTAGGGGCCAGTCTCCCGCGGCTGCAGGGGCGGTGAGAGGGCTGTTGCAGCGCCTTTGCGCAGTCCCATTAACATTTTCTGACCTATTACGGCACCGTAGGCATGTCCCGAATCCCGTGCGTGTCTGACCAAGTTCCGCCCCCGTTTGTGTTCTCCCGGCGCCGCAGAACTTGGCATCCCCGTCCCGTGCATCACCGACGACCAGACCGACGAAGAGGTGCTGGACGTGTTCAGCCGGCACCGCGCACGCGGAACTGGCGCCACTGCGTACCTGGCTGGCAGTGCGCCGGCCCCGGGAGCCTGAAGCCTGCGGCTAGAGCAGCGGCGCCTGGTACGTGGCGAGGCGCGCGGTGAAGAAGGGCTTGACGGCCGCGATGTTGCCCTTGACCGCGACGGTGTTCGCGTCCAGGTCGTAGCTCATGCCGAGCGGATCGCCGGCGGGCCAGCCCGGGCCGAAACACCACTGCGTGCTGGGCACGTTGTTGCGCTGCAGGAACTGCAGCATGCGGCGGGTGGCGATCTCGGCGCTGGCGTTGCCTTCCGGGTAGCCGTGCTCGCCGAGGAAGCCGCGCTTGCCGTTGTCCTTGAGCCACTCGACGAAGGGCGTCACCATCTTCTCCCCAGTGTCGGGCGCCACGCGTTCCTTCGGGTCGAGCCAAGCGCCGCCGCCTGTGCCGCCGTTGTCGAGGTAGTTGTGCGCCTCGTAGACGATGAGGCCGTGGGGATCGGGGATGGCCGAGAGCCCGTCGGAGACCTCGGGCCACAGGCGCGCTGATGCGTACTCGTTGCCGCAGATGAAAACGAAGTGCCGGCGGTCGAAGTCGAAGATGCGCGCGGCCGTGCGCGTGGCGATGCGCAGCCAGTGGGCGCGCATGTCGAAGGGTGTGCCGTCGGTGTTCTTCTCCTTGCCGGTATGGGGCTCGTTCATGAGCCCCCAGCCGAAGACCGCGGGATGGTCGCGCAGGCGCTGCACGATGCGCGACCAGAGGTCCGGCAGGCCGTCTTCCGTGTAGAGCTTGCAGCCGCGCGTGCCGATCACGCGGTATTCGTAGAGCTTGAGCAACTGGTCGCGCCCGTCGAAATACGCGAGGTAGTCGAAGTCGCCCTTGCGGTAGCTGCCCTGCCACACGGTATCGGCTGCAGGATCGGCCACCACGCGGCCATCGGGCCCCACGAGTTGGCCGGCCTGGATGCGGTAGCCCTGCAGCGCCGCCACGCGGGTGGGCAGGCGCAGGTAATCGTGCAGTTCCACGATGGCCTGCTTGCCCCGGGCGGCGAGGCGGTCGAGCACGGTGCGCACCTGCTGGAAGTAGGTCTCGTTCAACGGCAGACCCTGGCCGGTGCTGAAGCGTTGCGCGGTGGTAGGCAGCCGGAACAGCGGGCAATCGCCGGCTGCTGCAATGTGCTGGTCGGTGATGTCGCGGTAGTGGGTGCCGATGGCGGCGTTCTCAACGAAACTGTTCGATCCCAGGCCCGACAGGTTCATGCCCGCGAAGGGCAGGGTGGCGCCGGCGGCGTGCGCCGCCATCCAGGGCGCGGCAGCGGCCCAGGCAACACCGACGCCGCCTTGCAGCAGCGTGCGTCGGGGCATGCCGGAAGAGGGCCGCTCTGGCGGCGTGTCCGCGGGTGTTTGGGGGGACGCGGGCGCCGGGCGACGGCGGGGCGAAGCAACCATGGAAACCTTTCGCAGAGGATGGGAATTGGAGCGCCCGCCACCTTAGCGGCCGCTCCAGAGTCCTGCTGTAACGGCGTGTGGTTCGTCGGCTTTGCGCCACCACGGCGCGCGCGACGCCCTGGCACAGTGCACGATGCGATGCCCATTTCTGTCCCAGCCGGGACAACCCTGGCTGGCATCCGCGCCCGGACTCTCTAGAATCAAAAAGCACGATCGTTCTTTTCTAGATCAAACCAAGGGACAAGCAATGACCGCTGAATACCAAGTCCACGGCGATGTGGCCGTGATCACCCTGGCCAACCCGCCCGTGAACGGGCTGGGCCACGCCACGCGCAAGGGCATCACCGACGGGCTGGCCCGCGCGAATGCCGATGCGGCCGTGAAGGCCATCGTCATCACGGGAGCGGGCGGTGCCTTCTCCGGCGGCGCGGACATCAAGGAATTCGGCACCGACAAGGCGCTGCAGGAGCCGAACCTGCATTCGGTGATCCGCACGGTGGAGCAGTCCGCCAAGCCCGTGGTCGCAGCCATCCACACCGTGTGCATGGGCGGCGGCCTGGAACTGGCCCTGGGCTGCCACTACCGCGTCGCCGCGCCCGGCTGCAGCATGGCGCTGCCCGAGGTGAAGCTGGGCCTGCTGCCCGGCGCGGGCGGCACGCAGCGCCTGCCGCGCGTCGTCGGCGTGGAAGCCGCGCTCAACATGATCGTGAGCGGCGAACCCGTGAAGAGCGAGCTGATCGGCGGCATGCCCGGCCAGAAGCTGTTCGACAAGATGGCCGCGTCGCCCGAAACCCTGGCCGAAGAGGCGCTGGCCTTCGCGCGCGGCGTGGCCGATGCGCGCCCGCTGCCGCTGGTGCGCAACCTGCCGGCCAGGCACCCGCAGGGCGATGCGTACTTCCAGTTCGCGCGCAACATGGTCAAGGGCATGGCGAAGAACTTCCCCGCGCCGCTCAAGTGCGTGGACGCGGTCGAGGCCGCCACCAAGCGCAAGTTCGAGGACGGCCTGGCCCATGAGCGCGAGCTGTTCGTCAACCTGATGTGGACGCCCGAGTCGCGCGCGCTGCGCCACCTGTTCCTGGCCGAGCGCGCCGCGAGCAAGATCCCCGACGTGCCCTCGGACACGCCCAAGCGCGACATCCGCAAGGTGGGCGTGATCGGTGCCGGCACCATGGGCGGCGGCATCAGCATGAACTTCCTGAACGCCGGCATCGCCGTCACCATCCTGGAGACGAAGCAGGAGGCACTCGACCGCGGCGTCGCCACTATCCGCAAGAACTACGAGGCGCAGGTCGCCAAGGGCAAGCTCAAGCAGGACAAGTACGAGCAGCGCATGGCCCTGCTCACGCCCACGCTGAGTTACGACGACCTGAAGGACGTGGACCTCGTCATCGAGGCCGTGTTCGAAGAGATGGGCGTCAAGGAAACGGTGTTCAAGAAGCTCGACGAGGTGGCCAAGCCCGGCGCGATCCTGGCCTCCAACACCTCCACGCTGGACGTGGACCGCATCGCATCGTTCACGAAGCGCCCGCAGGACGTGGTGGGCATGCACTTCTTCAGCCCCGCCAACGTGATGAAGCTGCTGGAAGTGGTGCGCGGCAAGGAGACGGCCAAGGACGTGCTGGCCACCGTGATGGCGCTCGCCAAGAAGATCAAGAAGACCGCCGTGGTCTCGGGCGTGTGCGACGGCTTCATCGGCAACCGCATGATCGAGCGCTACAGCCAGCAGGCCGGCTTCCTGCTCGACGAAGGCGCTACGCCCGCCCAGGTGGACAAGGCAGTGGAGAAGTTCGGCTTCGCGATGGGCCCGTTCCGCATGGGCGACCTCGCGGGCAACGACATCGGCTGGGCGATCCGCAAGCGCCGCGCCGTCGAGCGCCCCGACATGAAGTACAGCCGCACGGCCGACAAGCTCTGCGAGCTGGGCCGCTACGGCCAGAAGACGGGCGCGGGCTGGTACGACTACCAGGCCGGCAAGCGCGACGCGATCCCCAGCGAACTGGTGAACAAGATGATCGAGGACCACCGCAAGGAGGCCGGCATCACGCCGCGCAAGATCAGCGACGAGGAGATCGTGCAGCGCCTGGTCTACGCGCTGGTGAACGAGGGCGCGAAGATCCTGGAAGAAGGCATCGCGAGCAAGTCCGGAGACATCGACATGGTGTACCTCACGGGCTACGGATTCCCGATCCACCGCGGCGGCCCCATGCACTACGCGAGCGAGGTGGGCCTCTTCAACGTGGCGCAGTCGATGCAGCGCTTCGCGCAGAACCCGCTGGACGATGCGTCCGCCTGGGAGCCCGCGCCGCTGCTCGCCCGCCTCGCCGCCGAGGGCAAGGCGTTCGCCTGAGCCCCGCCGTCCGCATGTTTGCAAAGAACCAGGGAATCCGCACATGACCTCCGCAGTGATCGTTTCCACCGCCCGCACCCCGCTCGCCAAGAGCTGGAAGGGCTCCTTCAACATGACCCACGGCGCCACGCTCGGCGGCCATGCGGTGCAGCACGCCGTGCAGCGCGCGGGCATCGACGGCGCCGATGTCGACGACGTCATCATGGGCTGCGCCAACCCCGAGGGCGCCACGGGCGCCAACATCGCGCGCCAGATCGCGCTGCGCGCCGGCCTGCCCGTCACCACCTCGGGCGTGACCGTGAACCGCTTCTGCTCCTCGGGGCTGCAGACCATCGCGCTGGCCGCGCAACGCATCATCGCGGGCGAGGCCGACGTGTTCGTGGCCGGCGGTGTGGAGAGCATTTCCTGCGTGCAGCAGGAGATGAACCTGCACATGCTGCGCGACCTCGAACTCGCCAAGGCCAAGCCCGAGATTTACTGGAGCATGCTGGAGACCGCCGAGCAGGTCGCCAAGCGCTACCACATCGGCCGCGACGCCATGGACGAGTACGGCGCCGCCAGCCAGCAGAAGGCCTGCGCCGCGCAGGCGGCAGGCCGGTTCGACGATGAGATCGCACCCATCACCGTGACGGCCGGCGTGGCCGACAAGGCGCTGGGCCTCATCACGAAGCAGGTCACGGTGTCCAGGGACGAGGGCACGCGCGAAGGCACCACCAAGGAAGGCATCGCCGGCATCAAGCCCGCGCTGCCGGGCGGCGTGATCTCCGCGGGCAATGCGAGCCAGTTCTCGGACGGCGCGGGCGCCTGCGTGCTCACCAGCGAAGACTACGCCAGCCGCAAGGGCCTGAAACCCCTGGGCCGCTTCCTCGGCTTCGCCGTGGCAGGCTGCGAGCCCGACGAAATGGGCATCGGCCCCGTGTTCGCCGTGCCCAAGGTGCTCAAGAAGCTGGGCCTCACGGTGCAGGACATCGACCTCTGGGAGCTGAACGAGGCCTTCGCCGTGCAGGTGCTCTACTGCCGCGACAAGCTCGGCATCCCGGCCGACCGGCTGAACGTGAACGGCGGTGCCATCGCCCTGGGCCACCCCTACGGCGTGAGCGGCCAGCGCCTGACCGGCCACGCGCTCATCGAGGGCCGGCGCCGAGGTGCCAAGCGCGTGTGCGTGACGATGTGCATCGGCGGCGGCATGGGCGCCGCCGGCGTGTTCGAAGTGTTCTGACCCGGGCGCGCCGGGGGCGCATGCCGCGCCCTGGCGCCGCCGTGCGCCCCGCACCGCTCGCTGCCACGCGCCCGGCGAACGGACGGTGGGGGAAGCATCGGCCGGTCCGCTGGCCGGCTGCCGTCTCCGGTTTTTCTATTTGCTATGTTTTGTATAGCAAACATTTCAATGAATCCGCCGGCATGCGGCACTTTTGATACGGGAATGCACCCATGCGCCTGCGTTCGACCCTCGATTTCCTGCTCCACGACTGGCTGGATGTCTCCGCGCTGACGGCGCGCGAGCGCTTCGCCGACCATTCGCGCGAAACCTTCGATGCGGTGCTGGACACCTGCGAGCGCATCGCCCGCGAGAAATACGCGCCGTTCAACCGCCTCGTCGATACCGAGGAGCCGCGCGTGGAAAACGGCCGCGTGGTGCTGCCGCGCGCCACGCACGAAGCCCGCAAGGCCTATGCCGAATCCGGCATGCTGAGCGCCGCGCAGGACTATGCGGTCGGCGGCATGCAGCTGCCTTACACGCTGGAGGCGGCCGCCAACAGCTTCTTCGCCGAGGCATCGATCAGCATCGGCTCCAACCTGCTCACCGTGGGCAACGCCAACCTGCTCATGGTGCACGGCACCGCGGCGCAGCGCGAGGTGTTCGCACTCAATGAATTCAACGGCCGCTGGTCGGGCACCATGTGCCTGTCGGAGCCGCAGGCCGGCTCGTCGCTCTCCGACATCGCCACGCGCGCGGTGCCGGACGGCGCGGGCGCCGAGGCCGACCCGCTGGGCCCGCGCTACCGGCTGGCCGGCAACAAGATGTGGATCTCGTCCGGCGACCACGAGATGACCGAGAACATCGTCCACCTCGTTCTGGCCAAGATCCCCGGCCCCGACGGCCGGCCCGTGCCGGGCGTGAAGGGCATCTCGCTCTTCATCGTGCCCAAGCACCTGGTGGATGCGCAGGGCGCGCTCACCGGCGAGCGCAACGACGTGGCGCTGGCCGGCCTCAACCACAAGCTGGGCTGGCGCGGCACCACCAACACGCTGCTGAACTTCGGTGAAGGCACCTACCCGGTGCGCGCGGAGCAGGGCGCGGGTGGCCTGGACGGGCGCGGCGCGGGGGCCATCGGCTACCTCGTCGGCCGGCCCGGCGAGGGCCTGAAATGCATGTTCCACATGATGAACGAGGCCCGCATCGGCATCGGCATGGCGGCCACGCTGCTGGGCCTGGCGGGCTACCACGCGAGCCTGCAGTACGCCAAGGACCGCACGCAGGGCCGGCCGGTCAAGGCCGCCGGCACCGCGGCCGGTGCCGGCGCCGCGGTGAAAGCCGGCAAGGACGCCTCGGCGGCGCCCGTGCGGCTCATCGAGCATGCCGACATCCGCCGCATGCTGCTCGCCCAGAAGAGCTACGCGGAGGGCGCCCTCGCGCTCAACCTGTACTGCGCGCGCCTCGTGGACGAGCAGCACACGGGCACGCCCGAGGCCGCCGACGAGGCGCGGCTGCTGCTGGAAGTGCTCACGCCCATCGCCAAGAGCTGGCCCAGCGAGTGGTGCCTGGAGGCCAATTCGCTGGCCATCCAGATCCACGGCGGCTACGGCTACACGCGCGACTTTCCCGTGGAGCAGTACTGGCGCGACAACCGCCTCAACATGATCCACGAGGGAACGCACGGCATCCAGGCGATGGACCTGCTGGGCCGCAAGGTGGTGATGGAAGGCGGCCGCGGCCTGCAACTGCTGGCCGGCCGCATCAACGCCACGATCCAGCGCGCGATGGAGCAGCCCGGCCTGGCCGAGCACGCCAACCAGCTCGCACGCGCCCTGGCCGAGGTCGGCTCGGCCACCAAAGCGGCCTGGGCCACCGGCGAGCCCGCCGAAGCGCTCGCCAACGCCGTGCCCTACATGCAGGCCGCCGGGCACATGGTGCTCGCCTGGGTGTGGCTCGACATCGCCGTCGCCGTGCAGTCCCGCGCGGCGCAGTCCGCCAGCGCTGCGGACACCGGCCGATTGGGCGCCATGCGCTACTTCTTCCATTACGAGCTGCCGAAGATCGGCGCCTGGCTGAACGTGGTCCGCACGCGCGACATGACCTGCGCGGAGCTGCCCGAAGAAGGTTTCTGAGCGACCCGATCCGTGGCCTGGAGCGATCGCGCAGGCGACAAGCCCCCGGCCCGGCACCCACCACAATTTCCGCAATTGACAAGCCCGACAGGAGACAACCCATGACCCGCACGGTCCAGCAACTTTTCGACCTCACCGGCAAGACCGCCCTCGTCACCGGCGGCTCGCGCGGCCTGGGGCTGCAACTGGCCCAGGCCCTGGGCGAGGCCGGCGCCAAGATCATGCTGACCTCGCGCAAGGCGGCCGACCTGGAGGAGGCCGCCGCCAGGCTGCAGGCCGCCGGCATCGATGCGCGCTGGATCGCCGCCGACTGCGGGCAGGAGGCCGATATCCGCCACCTGGCGCAGGAGACGCTGCAGCGCATGGGCGACGTGGACATCCTCGTGAACAACGCGGGCGCGAGCTGGGGCGCTCCGGCCGAGGACCACCCCGCCTCCGCGTGGGACAAGGTCATGAACCTCAACGTGCGCGGCTACTTCCTGCTCTCGCAGGCCATCGCCAAGCACAGCATGATCCCGCGTCGCAGCGGCCGCATCATCAACGTGGCGTCCATCGCGGGGCTGGGCGGCAATCCGATCGAGATGAAGACCATCGCCTACAACACCTCCAAGGGGGCGGTGATCAATTTCACGCGCGCCCTGGCGGCCGAGTGGGGCGTGCACGGCATCAACGTGAACGCGATCTGCCCGGGCTTCTTCAAGACCAAGATGGCCTCCGTGCTGATCGAGACGCTGGGCGAGGAAAAGATGGCCCAGCACGCGCCGCTGCGCCGGCTGGGCGACGAAGAGGACCTGAAGGGCCTGTGCCTGCTCTACGCGTCGGACGCCGGCAAGCACATCACCGGCCAGTGGCTGGCGGTCGATGGCGGCGTGAGCGTGGTGACGGGTGGCTGAGCGCGCGGCGCGGTGGCCGCGCCGCGGCGCCGGCACGCGGGCGTTCGCTATGCTGGCGGCTTCCCTTCCATCCCCTGACTGGAGTGCCTGCCCGTGTTGAGCTTCGGCGTCGAAATCCCCTTTGTCAGCCACCTCGGCTTCACCCTGCACCGCATGGAGGGCGGCGAGTCCGAGCTGCGCTACACCGCGCAGGCGGAGCACCTGAACTCCTTCGGCGTCACGCACGGCGGCGCCACGATGGCGCTGATCGACGTGGCCATGGCCACGGCGGCGCGCAGCGACGTGCCTGCCGACATGGGCGTGGTCACCGTCGAGATGAAGACGAGCTTCATGCAGGCCGCGCGCGGCCCCCTCGTGGCGCGCGGCCGGCTGCTGCACCGCACGACCGCGCTCGCCTTCACCGAGGCCAGCGTGTACGACGCCGAAGGGCGCCTGTGCAGCCATGCCACCGGCACCTTCAAGTACATGAAACGGCCCCCGCAGCCCGCGGCGGCCGTTCCCACCGACTGAAACCGGAGTTTGGAGCGTTTTATGCTCCATGCCGCCGGATTCATTGAATAGTTTGCTATTAAAAATATAGCATTTGAGGGATGCACCCATCCCGCCGTTGAAAAGGAGACCCCCATGCCCCGCAACCAGCAGATCGTTCTCGACAACCGCCCCGAGGGCGAAGCCACCGCCGGCAACTTCAAGCTCGTCGCCACCGACACGCCCGCGCTGCAGGACGGCCAGATCCTGGTGCGCCACCATTACCTGAGCCTGGACCCCTACATGCGCGGCCGCATGAACGACAGCAAGAGCTATGCGGCGTCCCAGCCGCTGGGCGAGGTCATGATCGGCGGCACGGTGGGCGAGGTGGCCGAGAGCCGGCACCCCAGGTTCGCCGTGGGCGACAAGGTGGTCGGCATGGGCGGCTGGCAGGAATACAGCGTGGTGGACGGCAACACCCCCGGCATGCTGCGCAAGGTGGACACCACGCACGTGCCGCTGTCGCACTACCTCGGCGCCGTGGGCATGCCGGGCGTGACGGCGTGGTACGGCCTCGTGAAGATCATCGAGCCGAAGGCCGGCGAGACGGTGGTGGTGAGCGCCGCCTCGGGGGCCGTGGGCAGTGCGTTCGGCGCGCTCGCCAAGGCGCGCGGCTGCCGCGTGGTCGGCATCGCGGGCGGGCCGGACAAATGCCGCTACGTGACCGAAGAGCTGGGCTTCGACGCCTGCATCGACCACCGCGAGCACGGCGACCTCAAGGCCATGTCCAAGGCCCTGAAGGAAGCCTGCCCGAACGGCATCGACGGCTATTTCGAGAACGTGGGCGGCTACATCCTCGACGCGGTGCTGCTGCGCGCCAACGCCTTCGCGCGCGTGGCCGTCTGCGGAATGATCGCCGGCTACGACGGCCAGCCGCTCCCGCTGCAGAACCCGGCCCTCATCCTGGTCAACCGCATGAAGGTGCAGGGCTTCATCGTGAGCGAGCACATGGAGATCTGGCCCGAGGCGCTCAAGGAACTGGGCGGCCTGGTCGCCGGCGGCAAGCTGCGCCCGCGCGAGACGGTGGCGGAGGGCCTGGCCGCCGCGCCCGAGGCCTTCCTGGGCCTGCTGAAGGGCAAGAACTTCGGCAAGCAGCTGGTCAAGCTCGCCTGATGCCCGCGGCCGACCTGCGCTGGCAGTGGTCCCGCTTCGAGGACTTGGGCGTGCACGCCCTGCACGACGCGCTCGCGCTGCGCTGCCGGGTGTTCATCCTGGAGCAGGGCCCCTACCAGGACCCCGACGCGGCCGATGCGTCGTCGTGGCACCTATTGGGGCGCGACGGCGCGGGCCGACTGCTGGCCTACCTGCGCGCGGTGCACCCCGGCGTGAAGTACGCCGAGCCCGCCATCGGCCGGGTGGTGACGGCGCCCGAGGCGCGCGGCACCGGCGCCGGCCGCGCGCTGGTGGCCGAGGGGCTGGCGCGCTGCGCCGCCACCTGGCCGGGGCAGCCGGTGCGCATCAGCGCGCAGGCCCACCTGCAGCGTTTCTACGGCGAAGCAGGCTTTGCCACCGTGTCGCCCGAATACCTCGAAGACGGCATCCCCCACGTGGAGATGCTGTGGACACCGCCGCCCCGGCCGGCATAGTGTCCGCCTGCCCCTTGTCGCACCAGGAGATGCCATGGCCACGTCGCCCGAACCCATCCTGCACCACTACCCGTCCTCGCCGTTCTCGGAAAAGATCCGCCTCGCGCTCGGCTTCAAGCAGATCGCCTGGAAATCGGTGATCGTGCCCAGCATTGCGCCCAAGCCCGACGTGGTCGCGCTCACGGGCGGCTACCGGCGCACGCCGTTCCTGCAGATCGGTGCCGACGTGTACTGCGACACGGCGCTCATCTGCGACGTGCTGGAGCACCTGCAGCCCGAACCGGTGCTGTATCCGCCGGCCCTGAAGGGCGTGGTGCGGGTGTTCTCCCAGTGGTCCGACACCACGCTTTTCTGGGCCGCGATGGCCTACAACCTGCAGCCTGCCGGTGCCGCGGCGCTCTTCGCCAACCTACCGCCCACGGCCGCGCAGGCCTTCGGCGCCGACCGGCGTGCGATGAGCGCCGGCATGAACCGCCTGCGCCCGCACGACGCCACGGCCGCCTACCGCTCCTATCTGCGCCGCATCGCCCACATGGTCGAGGAGCACGAATACCTCTTCGGCGCCGAGCCCTGCGTGGCCGATTTCGCGGCCTACCACCCGCTCTGGTTCACGCGGCAGTGCGTGCCCGTGATGGCCGACATCTTCAAGCCGACGCCCGCCGTGCTGGAGTGGATGGACCGCCTCGCGGCCATCGGCCACGGCCGGCTGGAGAAATTCAGCGCGCAGGACGCGATCACCGTGGCCGCCAACGCCGAGCCGCTGCCGCTGGTGGACGACGTGTTCCAGGACGAGCACGGCATCCCCCTGGGCTCGCGCGTCGCGATCGCGGCCGAGAGCTTCGGCACCGAGCCCACCGAGGGCCTGCTCGTGGCCGCCACGCGCACGCGCTACACGCTCGCCCGCACCGATCCGCGCGCAGGCGCGCTGCACGTGCACTTCCCGCGCATCGGCTACACCCTCACCCCGTTGGAGGCCCCCGCACCATGATCGAAGACTTCCAGGGCAAGACTGCCGTGCTGACCGGCGCAGGATCGGGATTCGGGCTCGAATGCGCCCGCATCGGCGCGCGGCGCGGCATGCGCCTCGTACTGGTCGATGTCCAGCAGGACGCGCTGGACCAGGCCGAGGCCGAGATGCGCGCGGCCGGTGCCGACGTGCTGGCGCGCCGCGTGGACGTCTCCGACGCCGCCGAGATGGAGCGCCTGGCGGCCGACGTGCGCGAACGCTTCGGCGCGCCGCACTTCGTCTTCAACAACGCCGGCGTGGGCGCGGGCGGGCTCGTCTGGGAAAACTCGGTGGCCGACTGGAACTGGGTGCTCGGCGTGAACCTCATGGGCGTGGTGCACGGCGTGCGCCTCTTCACGCCGATGATGCTGGACGCCGCCCGGCAGGACCCCGCATGGCGCGGCCACATCGTCAACACCGCGAGCATGGCGGGCCTGCTCACGCCGCCCAACATGGGCATCTACAACGTGAGCAAGCATGCGGTGGTGAGCCTCACCGAAACGCTGTTCCAGGACCTGGCGCTGGTGACCGACCAGATCGGCGCGAGCGTGCTGTGCCCGTATTTCGTGCCCACGGGCATCGGCCGCAGCGAGCGCAACCGCCCCGATGCGCCCGCGTCGGCGCCCACGCGCAGCCAGCTCATCGGCCAGGCCATGACCGACAAGGCGGTAGGCAGCGGCAAGGTGACGGCCACCGAAGTGGCGCAGATGGTGTTCGACGGCATCGCCGCCAACCGCTTCTATCTCTTCAGCCACCCGCAGGCGCTGGGCAACGTGCACAGCCGCATGGAGAGCATCGTGGCCGTGCGCAACCCGCCCGATCCCTTCGGCGAGCGCCCCGAGATCGGCGAACGCCTGCGCGCTCAGCTGCGCGAAAACGCCTAGCGCTGCGGAGCCTGGGAAGAAGCAGGGCAGGGGAGTGGACGCACCCTGCCCGGGCCGCCTTCAGCGCGGTGCGAGGCGGATGGCGCCGTCCAGCCGGATCACCTCGCCGTTGAGCATGTCGTTCTCGAAGATGTGGCGCGCCAGGCGGGCATAGTCTTCCGGCGTGCCCAGGCGGCTCGGAAACGGCACGCCGGCGGCCAGCGCGTCCTGCACCTCCTGCGGCATGCCGAACAGCATCGGCGTGCCGAAGATGCCCGGTGCGATGGTCATGTTGCGGATGCCGTTGCGCGCCAGATCGCGCGCGATCGGCAGCGTCATGCCCACGATGCCGCCCTTGGAAGCCGCATAGGCCGCCTGGCCGATCTGCCCGTCGTAGGCGGCCACGCTGGCGGTGGAGATCAGCACACCGCGCTCGCCCGTGGCCTCGGGCTCGTTGCGCGCCATGGCTTCGGCGGCCAGGCGGATCATGTTGAAGCTGCCGATCAGGTTGACGGTGACGGTCTTGGCAAACAGCGCGAGGCTGTGCGCGCCGCTCTTGCCCACCGTTTTCTCGGCCGGCGCGATGCCCGCGCAGTTGACCAGGCCCACCAGCTTGCCCAGCGCCACCGCCTGCGCCACCACGGCCTGGCCGTCGGCCTCGTTCGTCACGTCGCAGCGCACGAACGTGCCACCGATGTCGCGCGCTACGGCCTCGCCCTGCGGGGCCTGCAGGTCCGCGATGACCACGCGGCCGCCCTGCGCGGCCAGCATGCGCGCCGCGCCTTCGCCCAGCCCCGACGCGCCGCCCGTGACGATGAAAACCTTGCCCTGAATCTCCATGGAACTGTCCCCTTGATGTGTGACGTTGACGTAAACGTCAATTATCGCGGAAGAACTCTCGCGGCCAGAGGCACCAAAGCCCGGCAAGCCGGGCTTTTTTTCTCAGGCGTGAGGGCAGGGCGGTGCAGCGTTTCAGCGCGCTGGCCCGCCTGCCTGCTGCCGTGCAGTGCTTACTTGAAGCCCACGCGGTCCAGCATCTGCTGCACCTTGGGCATGTGTTCGCCCACGGCGCTGATCGGGATCGTCTCGCTCTTGAAGGGCTGGCCACCCGTCATGCTGCGCAGCGCCGGATTGTCCGACGTCACGCCCTTGGCGGCGGGCCATTCGTTGTTGCCGTTGGCGAAGTAGTTCTGCGCCACGGGGCTGGCCAGATACTCGAGGAACTTGACGGCGTTGGCCTGGTTCTTGGTGTGGCGGGCCACCGCGCCGCCGGCGATGTTCAGGTGCGTGCCCCACGATTGCTGGTTGGGGAACACCACCGCGACCTTGCTCGCCACGTCCTTGTCCTCCGGCTTGTCGGAGCGCAGGATGCGGGCCAGGTAGTAGCTGTTGGTCACCGCGATATCGCATTCGCCGGCCGCCACGGCGCGGATCTGGTCGGTGTCACCGCCCTTCGGCGCGCGCGCCAGGTTGGCCACCACGCCCTTGAGCCACGCTTCGGCCTTCTGCTCGCCCAGGTGCTCGGTCACCGCGCCGAACAGGCTCAGGTTGTAGGGGTGCGAGCCCGAGCGGATGCAGATCTTGCCCTTGTTCTTCGGGTCGCCCAATTCTTCGTAGGTGTCCACGTCGTCCTTGTTCACCTTGGCCTTGTTGTAGACGATCACACGGGCGCGGGTGGACAGGCCGAACCACGTGATGCCGCCGTCGGCGGTGGGCTTGGCATGCAGGTTGGCGGGAATCGCATCCTCCAGTACCTTGGACTTGATGGGCAGGAACAGGCCGTCGGCTTCGCCGCGGTAGAGGCGGGCGGCATCCACGAGCAGGATCACGTCGGCCGGCGATGCCGTGCCCTCGGCCTTCAGGCGCGCCATGATGCCGGCGTCGTCCGCGTCCACGCGGTTGATCTTGATGCCGGTGGCCTGCGTGAATCCCGTGTAGAGCGCCTCGTCGGTAGCGTAGTGGCGGGCGGAATACAGGTTCACGACCTGTTCCTGTGCAGACACGGTGCCGGCGGCCGCGGCCAGCAGGCCGGCGGACACGATGAGATTCAGAAAGCGGATGCGCATACGGGCGGTCTCTTGTAGGTTCACGGAAAGGATGGGTTGCCTGGCGGCCCGGGCATGATATGGCAGACGCGAATCATTCGCGATAAAGGCCGGGGCTCGTCCATGGCATTGCCCTGCGGCTTGACGACGGCCGCGGGCTGCCTGTGCTCCGGAGAAAAGCCCGCCCAAGAAAAAAGCCGGCATGTGCCGGCTTTCTTCAGTGCTGCAGGCCGGTCGGGCCGGCCATCAGCGATCGATGCCCTGGGGCTTCACTTCACGTGCTTGCCGATCAGGCCGGCCATCTCGAACATCGAGACTTGGGGCTTGCCGAACACTTCCTTGAGCTTCGCGTCGGCGTTGATCATGCGCTTGTTGGCGGAGTCCTGCAGGTTGTTGGCTTTGATGTAGGTCCACAGCTTGCTGATGATCTCCGTGCGGGGCAGCGGGTCAGAGCCCACCACGGCGGCCAGCGCGGGGCTGGGCGTCAGGGCCTTCATGAAGGCGGCATTGGGCGTGCGCTTCTTGGCGGGCGCCGCGGCCTTGTCGGCAGCCGGAGCTTTCTTTGCAGTTGCCATGTTGGTTTTCCTTGTTGGGAGTGAGATAGCGGTCGCCAGCGAAAATCTGCGCTTCCGCCGGCTCGCCGAATGCTAATGGCAAAAAAACGCCTTTCCAAGGGAAAGCCGCGTTTTTTTGCCTCCAGTTGTTGCGACCCGGCTGCTCTGCCGCCCCTTGCGTTTCGAGGTGCGGAACTCAGCCGCGGCGGCGCCGATTTTGCGCAAGGATCATGGCCACCGCCAGCAGGATCACTCCGCAGGCCCATCCTTCCTGCGTGGTGACGGCTTCTCCTGCCGCCACGCTTCCGAGGGCCAATGCCACTGCGGGATTCACGAAGGCGTAGCTGGACGCCAGGGCGGGACTCGCATGGGCCAGCAGATAGAGGTAGGCGCTGAAGCCGATCAACGAACCGAACACCACCAGATAGAGCCATGCGGCGACGGCCGCAGGCTGCGGCGGCCACGCGGGTTGCTCGCCGATGCCGAGAGAGATGGCCAGGAGTACGGCACCACCGCACAGCATCTCGCTCGCGAAGCCGATCGGGCCCGGTGCGAGCGGCATGCGCGTGGTCGACAGCACGGAACCCAGGGACCAGCACGCAGTGGCCGCCAGCGCGCAGCCGATGCTGGCCGGCGATGCAGAAAAGCTCTCGCCACGCACCAGCATCAGCACCCCCAAGGCCCCGATGCCCATGCCTGCCAGATCCAGCCGTCCGGGACGCCGCCCCCACAGCAGGCCCCATCCCGTGATCATCAGCGGAACCACGGCCACGCAGGTCGCGATGAGGCCGGAGCCGATGTGCACGCTGGCGGTGGCGATGAGGCCCATGCCTCCCCCGAGCATCAGGGTGCCCACGACCAGTGCATTGCGCCATTGCATGGCTGTGGGAAGAACGCTGACGACACCGGCGCTGCGCTTGCGCCACAGCACCCACACGGCGAGCAGACCGCCTGCGACCAGAAAGCGGGAGCCCATCTGAAAGAACGGCGGCAGGCTCACGAGTGCCACGCGGATGGCAAGGTATGTGGAGCCCCAGATGACGTAGCAGGCCGCGAGTGCCAGCACGACTCCTGCAGGCAGGCGTGGTGCGCTGGATAAGGAAACCGAAGGTGTTTGCATGCCCCCGATGCTAGGCAAGCTCTGCGCGCAACGACATAGGAATCCAATGGTCGTAATGATGATCTGCCGTTACTTTCATGGTGAAATCGTCCTATGACGGAAACCAGCGAATTCGACGCCTACGATGCCCGGATACTCTCGGCACTGCAGCGTGATGGCCGCATCACCATGGCCGAACTGGGACGGCAGGTGCATCTCAGCCAGCCGGCGGTGACGGAGCGCGTGCGCAAGCTGGAAGCGGCAGGAGTCGTTCGCGGATACGGTGCGAAAGTGGATTACGCTGCGCTCGGCTACGGCATCCGGGCGATCATCCGGGTAGGGCGCGCGGAGTACGCGAGGGTGGTCAAGCTCATCGAGCAGACGCCGGAGGTGATCAACGCCTACAACGTGACCGGCGACGACAGCTGGATCCTCGAAATCGCAGTGATCGACGTCAGCCACCTCGATGCCGTCGTGACGGCGTTTTGCTTGTTGGCCGAAACATCGACCTGCATCGTGCTCAATGCACCGCGCGAGCATGCGCCCGTACTGCCCGCGCGCCGCGAGAGCATCAAGCCACCGATACGCAAGGTGACCGGGCGCTGAAGCCGCCGGAACTGTGCTTGTCAGCCGTGCCCGGAAGACGGCGTGCCCCCGGCCCGCTTTGTCGTGCTCCGCGCGGGCAGGGTGGCCAGCACCACGCTGGCGATCGCGATTCCGAAGGCCACCAGCTGCAGGGACGTGAAGCGCTCTCCCAGCACCACCACGCCGACCAGAGCCGCGCTGACCGGCAGCAGAACGGTGAACACGCCGCCCTGCGCTGCGGGCACCACCTTCAACCCCGTCATCCAGAGCCAGACCGTCCAGACACTGGCTGCCAATGCATAGAAGACCAGGAGCAACCACGTGCCAGGCTTCAACGCCGTGAAATCGAACTGGAATGCCGCATAGAGCCCCAGCGGCGTGGCCAGCGCGAAGCCCCATAGATTGATCAGCGAGGTAATGCGGCGCGGACTCAACGAACCCGTGAGCTTCTTGCCGATCACCGAATACGCTGCCTCGCAAATGACAGCGCCCACCAGCAACAATTGACCGAGCCAAGCCAGGTGATGGGAGTGCGGACTTGCAGTAGCCGTAGCTGTGCCATGGGCGCCCGGCCCCGGTTGCGCCATGGAGAACAACGCGATGCCCGCTACGGCGAGTGCCACAGCCGCCCAGGTTCTGCGCGGAACATGCTCTTTCAAGAAGAACCAGCTCATCACGGCGACCGCAGCAGGAATGCCGGCCATGGTGACTCCGGCAGTCACGGCGCTGGTCAGGCTGACGCCGGAAATCATGCAGAGCGTGAACAGAAAATTGCCCAGAAAGGATTCAAGGAACAAAAGGCGCCGCACTTGCGGCGTCATGGGCGGCTCGCCAGCCGGCTTGCGGACCCAGGTCAGCATTCCCAACCCACCGATGCCGAAACGCAACCAAGCCAGCAAAAAAACCGGAAAGGCCTGGGCTAGCGGTTTGGACAGGGCGACATAGCTGCCTACCAGAACCATGCTGAGGGCGAGACAGAAATAGGCGAGGGGACGGCTGGGCATGCAAAAAGATCGGCGACCCCGCCGATAGACTGCGAGGCCCCCACTGATTTCAAGGACGGCGCATCATGCCTGAGCCTCTGCGGAGCCCCCCTCACCGCCACGTGTTCGTCTACGGAACGCTGCGCCGTGGGGGCAGTAACGACATCACTGCCTTGTCTCCTGCTCCCCTCTATCTGGGAACCGCCGCGGTCGTCGGGGTTCTCTACGACCTGGGTACCTATCCTGGCATCGCTTTGTCCGGCCCCGCCTCGGAAGGAGAAGGAAGCGTGCCGGTCTTGGGGGAGGTCTATGCGATCACATCGGAACTTGAACGACGGCTGGACCAGATCGAGGAGATATGGCCGGAACCCTCCGGAGAGTATGTAAAGCGGGAGGTGGCCCTCACCCTCAAAGAGGGCGGCACTGCGCTCACCTGCCTGGTGTACGAGATCAATCCGGCGATCCTGCGGGGCGCCCCCCGACTGTTGCACGGAGACTGGATGCGCAAGAGCAACTCCTGATTTCGCAGATGAAATCTGGTTTTCATATGGCGAGAAACAAAAATGTTGCAGCGCGGAAAAATTTCTCGATACGAGAAATTATTTTTCTTAATATGGAATTTTCTTGCAAGTTGTTGATTTTGAATGATTAAATTTATGTCTTATATAAGACATAGGAGCTAGGCGCAGTCTTGTGTAAGACCTACAGTTGTCTCCAAGGACGGCAGACGCTGTTCTGCGTTTTCCCCTCAACTTCCGGAGATGACCATGCCCCAATCTTTCAATGAGCAACTGAGTCGTGAACAGCAAATTGCCGCCCTCGAAAAAGACTGGGCGCAAAACCCTCGCTGGAAGGGGATCAAGCGCGGATACAGCGCTGCCGACGTTGTCCGCTTGCGCGGCTCGTTCCAGGTGGAGTACACGTTGGCGCGCAGGGGTGCCGAAAAGCTCTGGGATCTGGTGAACAACGAGCCCTATGTGAATTGCCTTGGCGCCCTTACAGGTGGCCAAGCCATGCAGCAGGTAAAGGCCGGGGTCAAGGCCATCTATCTGTCGGGGTGGCAAGTCGCGGCAGACAACAATGAATACGCAGCCATGTACCCGGACCAGTCGCTGTATCCGGTGGATTCCGTGCCCAAGGTGGTGGAGCGCATCAACAATACCTTTGCCCGTGCCGATGAAATCCAGTGGTCCAAGGGCGTCAATCCAGGCGATGCTGGATTCATCGACTACCACGCACCCATCGTGGCGGATGCCGAAGCAGGCTTTGGCGGCGTGCTCAATGCGTTTGAGCTCATGAAAGCCATGATCCGTGCGGGTGCAGGTGGCGTCCATTTCGAAGACCAGCTTGCATCGGTCAAGAAATGCGGCCACATGGGTGGCAAGGTGTTGGTTCCTACGCAGGAAGCCGTGCAGAAACTCGTTGCAGCCCGCATGGCGGCCGATGTCTATGGAGTGCCTACCCTGGTGATCGCACGCACGGATGCCGAAGCAGCCGATTTGATCACCAGCGACTATGACGCCAACGACCAGCCTTTCTTGACCGGTGAACGGACTGCAGAAGGTTTTTACAAGACCCGGAAGGGCTTGGACCAAGCCATCAGCCGCGCAGTCGCGTATGCAGACTATGCCGACCTTGTCTGGTGCGAGACGGGCACGCCGGACCTCGAGTTTGCCAAGAAATTCGCAGATGCAGTCCATGCCAAGCATCCCGGCAAACTCCTGGCTTACAACTGCTCGCCTTCGTTCAACTGGAAGAAGAACTTGGACGATGCCACCATTGCCAAATTTCAGAGAGAACTGGGTGCGATGGGCTACAAGTACCAGTTCATCACGTTGGCAGGCATTCACAGCATGTGGTTCAACATGTTCGACCTGGCGCAGGACTATGTGAAGCGCGGCATGTCTGCGTACGTGGAAAAGGTCCAGGAGCCCGAATTCGCGGCCCGCGAGCGTGGGTACACCTTTGTGTCGCATCAACAGGAAGTCGGCACTGGGTACTTCGATGAAGTCACCACGGTGATCCAAGGTGGAAAATCCAGTGTGACGGCTCTTACCGGATCCACGGAAGAAGAGCAGTTCCATTGATTCAAGTGCGGTCCGGTGTGGCTGCCGGACGGTCTGCAACACCACCGTTGCAGGTCGTCCGTTGGTCAAGGGTAGAATGCATGCTTCTCACACATAGCAAGAGCGAGAAAGGCATCATGGTTATGACACCGCGAACTACGGAGACTTCCACCGGCCCTTAGGCTGTATGTTCGCGTCTGCACGTCAAGACTACTTGCTTGCATCCCACCAAAAAGCGCGGACCACGTTCCGCGCTTTTTTGTTTTCGTTTCCTGTTGCGCCCCTGTCGACACAAGGCATTTCAAATGATCCGGATCACGCTTCCCGACAACTCCCAACGCGAATATCCCGGTCCTGTGACCGTGGCTGAAGTAGCCCAGTCGATCGGCCCGGGTTTGGCCAAAATGACTGTGGCAGGCAAGGTCGATGGCCGACTCGTTGATGCTTGTGACCTGATCGACCACGACGCGCGTCTGCAAATCATCACCCCCCGTGACCAAGAAGGTGTCGAGATCATCCGGCATTCATGCGCGCACCTGGTTGGCCATGCCGTGAAACAGCTTTACCCGACTGCCAGGATGGTGATCGGTCCGGTGATCGAAGAAGGCTTCTATTACGACATCGCCTACGAGCGCCCATTTACGCCTGACGACCTGACCGCAATCGAGCAGCGCATGAAAGAGCTGATTGCCCAGGATTACGACGTCGTTAAGAAAATGACGCCGCGTGATGAAGTCTTGGCTGTTTTTCGGGAGCGTGGCGAGGAGTACAAGCTCCGTCTGGTGGAGGACATGCCGGATGAAAAAGCCATGGGACTCTACTATCACCAGGAATACGTGGACATGTGCCGTGGTCCGCACGTGCCCAACACCCGATTCCTGAAGGTGTTCAAGCTAACCCGCGTGTCTGGGGCCTATTGGCGTGGCGATGCCAAGAATGAGCAGTTGCAGCGTGTCTATGGCACGGCCTGGGCTGACAAGAAAGACCTGGAAGCCTATGTCAAGCGCATCGAGGAGGCGGAAAAGCGTGATCACCGGCGCCTCGGCCGTGAGTTGGACCTTTTCCATATCGACGAGCATTCGCCTGGCACGGTTTTCTGGCATCCAAAGGGGTGGACCATCTGGCAAGGGGTCGAGCAATACATGCGGCAGGTCTACCGCGATAACGGCTATCAGGAAGTGAAAGGGCCGCAGATCCTCGATAAGCACCTTTGGGAAAAAACGGGTCACTGGGACAAGTACCGCGAAAACATGTTCACGACGGAGAGCGAAAAACATGATTACGCGCTCAAGCCGATGAACTGTCCCGGGCACATCCTGATCTTCAATCAGGGTGTGAAAAGCTACCGCGATTTGCCGCTGCGCTACGGAGAATTCGGCCAGTGTCACCGCAATGAACCTACTGGTGGCTTGCATGGGATCATGCGTGTACGTGCCTTTACACAAGACGATGGGCACATCTTCTGTACGGAAGACCAGATTCAGCAGGAATGCATTCAGTTCACTTCGCTTCTGCAGAGTGTCTACAAAGATTTTGGTTTTGAGGACATCATCTACAAGGTGGCGACACGTCCGGAGAAGCGCATCGGGTCCGAGGAAAGCTGGGACAAGGCAGAAAACGCCCTTATACAAAGCTTGAAAGCCTCAGGTTGCGAGTACCAGATCGCTGCGGGGGATGGGGCTTTCTATGGTCCCAAGCTGGAGTACACATTGCGTGACGCCATCGGTCGCCACTGGCAATGCGGAACCATTCAAGTTGATCCCTCCATGCCGGAACGGCTTGGCGCCGAGTATGTAGGGGAAGATGGCCAGCGCCACCGTCCCATCGTCCTGCATCGGGCCATCGTGGGTAGCCTTGAGCGCTTCATTGGAATTTTGATCGAACAGCATGCCGGAGCCCTCCCTGTCTGGCTGGCGCCAACCCAGGTCGCTGTGCTCAACATTACGGGCGCCCAGGATGACTACTGTCGTGAAACCGCCGCAAAATTGCTAAAAGCATTGCCGAATCAAGACCTTAGAGTGGCGCTCGATCTGCGTAACGAAAAGATTACGTATAAAATACGAGAGCATTCGTTGCAAAAACTGCCTTACATCCTCGTCGTGGGCGACAAGGAGAAGGCGAATGGAACCGTTGCGGTGCGTGCCCGGGGCAACCGGGACTTAGGGGTGATGACGCTCGAGGCTTTTATCTCATTGATCGGGCAAGATATCGCCACCAAGGCTTGATGTTCTACGCGTCAAACCTCCACTGCGCTGCTCGGATTGGCTACTTTCGTAGCTTCTGGATTGAAGGAAATAGTCATCGCTACTGAATTTCGTGATCGTCGCCAGCGTGAAGAGCGTAAGCACCGCCTGAATCGTGAAATCATGGCCCCAGAGGTACGCCTCTCCGGGCCGGAAAATGAGCCGATCGGTGTGGTTAGCCTCATGGAAGCCCTGCGTATGGCGGGGGAGCTGGATGTGGACTTGGTGGAGATTGCCGCTACGGCCAACCCTCCCGTGTGCCGCCTTGTGGACTATGGAAAGTTCAAGTACCAAGAGCAAAAGCGCGCGGCTGAGGCCAAGGCTAAGCAGACGGTCATCGAGATCAAGGAAGTCAAATTTCGTCCGGGAACGGACGATGGTGACTACAACATCAAGATGCGGAACATTCGCCGTTTTCTGGCTGAAGGTGACAAGTGCAAAATTACCCTGCGTTTTCGCGGGCGTGAGATCACCCACCAAGAACTCGGACTCGCTTTGCTCAATCGCATCCGAGATGACTTGGGTGACTCTATCTTGATCGAGCAGTTTCCCAAGCTTGAAGGTCGGCAAATGATCATGATGATCGCTCCCGGTCGTAAAAAGCCTGGGGTCAAGAGTGTGGCAGAGGGTGCGGCAACTTCCGCCTGATAAAGCAGTATCGTCAAAAAAATGTCTTTCGGTGTGCAAGGATAAATGCATCCCGAAGCATGGCGGGAGTTCATCCTGCCGCGGCACTTTGATGGTGTCGCTAAAAGTGGCTCGGGGCCAACAAGTTTGCAAATGGTTCGCAAACGCCTCACGAGCACAATAAAAGGAGCATTCAAATGCCCAAAATGAAGACCAAAAGCAGCGCTAAAAAGCGTTTCCGTGTTCGTCCTGGTGGTACCGTCAAACGCGGCCAAGCCTTCAAGCGCCACATCTTGACAAAGAAGACCACCAAGAACAAGCGCCATCTGCGTGGCGCGGTTTCCGTGCATGAGACCAATATGGGTCATATTGCACAGATGCTGCCCTTTGCTGGCCTTTAATCAGACGAACAAGGAGTACACACATGCCTCGCGTCAAACGTGGTGTAACGGCCCGCGCCCGTCACAAGAAAGTTCTGGCCCTCTCTAAGGGATTCCGCGGCCGCCGCGGTAATGTCTTCCGCATAGCCAAGCAGGCCGTGATGAAGGCGGGCCAGTACGCTTATCGTGACCGTCGTACGAAAAAGCGGGTTTTCCGTCAGTTGTGGATTGCCCGTATCAATGCGGCATCCCGTGAACTGGGCTTGACTTATAGTCAATTCACGAACGGTCTGAAGAAGGCCGCTATCGAAATCGATCGCAAGATGCTGGCCGACCTCGCGGTGCACGACAAAGCTGCTTTTGGCAGTATCGTGGAGCAAGTTAAGGCCAAGCTGGCTACCGCTTGATTCAGTGATCGGTAGCTACTTCTCCAGTAGTTGCCTCCGCGACGACAGCAAGGGCTAGGCTTGAAAAAGCGCTAGCCCTTGTTTATTTCTCAAGACGACAAAGAGTTGGTATGAACGAATTGGATTCTCTGGCGGATGCTGCTCGCCGTATGTTTGCGGACGCCACCACGCCTGCCGACCTTGAAAATGCCAAAGCCCAGTTCCTCGGAAAAACTGGACGGGTTACGGAGTTGCTGAAGGGGTTGGCTCAACTGTCCATTGAAGAGAAAAAGTCGCGTGGCGCCGCGGTGAATGTGGTGAAGCAGGTTATCGAACAGGCACTCAATGCGCGTCGCCAAGATTTGGCGGATGCCGAGTTGCAAACACAGTTGCAAGCAGAAGCTCTTGACGTCACTCTTCCTGGTCGGCGCAGGGGGCAGGGCGGGCTGCACCCTGTTTCGCTGACTTTGGAGCGCATCGAAGGCATTTTCGGATCTATGGGCTTTGATGTTGCTGAAGGTCCAGAAATCGAGTCTGATTGGTTTAACTTTACTGCCCTAAATACTCCAGAAGATCATCCTGCGCGTTCGATGCACGATACATTTTATGTGGAGGGTGGCACAGCAGCAGCGCCATTCTTGCTGCGAACGCATACGAGCCCCATGCAGATACGCCATGCGGTTCAGCACGTGAAAAAACACCGCCCGCTTTTGGATGCTGGACGACCAATCCCGGAAATCCGCGTGATTGCTCCGGGGCGCACTTATCGGGTTGACAGTGATGCCACACACTCCCCGATGTTTCATCAGTGTGAAGGTCTTTGGATTGGGGAGAATGTCAGCTTCAAGGACCTGAAATTCGTGTTCACGGCTTTTTGTCGAACCTTCTTCGAAAGCGAAGATTTGGTGCTGCGCTTCCGTCCTAGTTTCTTTCCGTTCACTGAGCCCAGTGCTGAAATCGACATCCAATTTCAAGACGGGCCGTTGGCAGGTCGCTGGTTGGAAGTAGCGGGTTCAGGTCAAGTCCATCCGAACGTGGTGCGCAACATGGGTCTTGATCCGGAAAAATATATTGGTTTTGCTTTTGGCATGGGCCCCGACCGATTGACCATGTTGCGTTATGGCGTTAGCGATCTACGTCTGTTTTTTGACGGTGATATCCGATTTCTTTCGCAATTCCAGTAAACAGAATTTTGGCTCATTCACTGCCGGGTACGGCGGTGACGTCGCCCGCCCTTCTTTAATAAGTTATGCAATTTCCTGAATCCTGGCTGCGCGAGTTTTGTAATCCACCTTTGTCCACTGTAGAGCTGGCTGAAACTCTCACTATGGCAGGTTTGGAAGTTGAGGAGCTTTCATCCGTGGCCCCCTCTTTCCAGGGTGTGGTGGTGGGTGAAATCAAGGAAGCAATACAGCATCCCAATGCGGACCGGTTGCGTGTATGTCAAGTCGACGTTGGAGACGCAGTATTTCTCAGTATCGTGTGTGGCGCACCCAATGCACGCGTTGGCATCAAAGTGCCGTGTGCCATCGTCGGTGCTCAACTGCCGCCCGGTGAAGACGGCAAACCTTTCTTGATAAAGGTTGGTAAGTTGCGTGGAGTGGAAAGCCAGGGCATGTTGTGCTCGGCCCGCGAGTTGAAGCTGGCGGAAGACCATGAGGGTCTTCTTGAGCTTCCTTCGGATGCACCGGTGGGTAAGAATATTCGTGAGTACTTGGCGCTGGACGATACGCTCTTCACGCTCAAACTTACCCCCAATCTGGCTCACGCGCTGAGTGTTCATGGAGTCGCGCGCGAGGTGTCCGCGCTGACAGGAACCCCATTGAGCGAACCTGCTTTCTCTGCCATCCCAGTGGATATTGCCGATGTTCTGCCGGTGAAAATCAGTGCACCGGATCTCTGCGGTCGATTTTCAGGGCGTATTGTTCGTCACATTGACATAAAGGCTGCGACTCCACGTTGGATGCTAGATCGGCTGGCCCGATGCGGTCAACGCGGAGTCTCTCCGCTTGTGGATATATCCAATTATGTGATGTTCGAATTGGGGCGGCCCTCTCATATTTTTGATTTGGAAAAGATTCATGGCTCTTTGGATGTCCGTTGGGGGTGCAAGGGTGAATCGCTCAAACTGCTGAATGGATCGACGGTTGAGTTGGATGATCAAGTCGGTGTAATTGCTGACGAGCTTCAAGTTGAGTCTCTCGCCGGTATTATGGGTGGCGATGCAACGGCCGTTTCGGATAGTACCCAAGATGTCTATATCGAATCCGCGTTTTGGTGGCCGAAAGCGGTTGCCGGAAGGTCGCGGCGTTTCAATTTCTCTACCGACGCTGGGCATCGATTCGAGCGCGGAGTAGATCCGCAGACGACGGTGGAGCACATTGAACGTATCACACAACTGGTACTGCAGATTTGCGGCACTGATAAGACTGTGTGCGGCCCTGTCAGCGATATTCAGGTGAATATGCCAGTTCAGGAGCCTGTAACCCTTCGAATAGCACGAGCATCCAAAGTCATTGGTATGCCGATCACCAAGACGCAATGTGCAGAAGCCTTGGTCAAATTGGGGCTGTCGTTGCACAAGGGCGACGAAGACAGCATTACGGTTACGCCACCCTCATATCGATTCGATATTTCGATTGAAGAAGATCTGATAGAGGAAGTGGTGCGTGTGATGGGCTACAACCTGTTGCCAGAGGCTCCACCACTGGGTCCAATCACGCCGAAACTTCATGCAGAAAAGCACCGTAGTGCTTTCACGGTACGTAGAGAGCTTGCGGCATTGGGCTACCAGGAAACGATCAATTTCAGTTTCGTTGAAGAGCTCTGGGAACGCGATTTGGCAGCAAATCCAGAACCCATCCGCCTTATAAATCCCATTGCCAGCCAGATGAGCGTGATGCGCTCTTCATTGTTGGGCTCGCTGTTGAACGTGCTGAAGTTCAACATTGGTCGCAAGACTTCCCGCGCACGCTTGTTCGAATTGGGGCGGGTATTCTTGCGTGATGCAAGCATTACCGACTCTGACACGAGCGTGAGTGGATTTCACCAGCCAATGCACATTGCCGGAGTTGCCTACGGAGCTTTGGATTCACTGCAGTGGGGGCGCAAGGACGACCTCGTGGATTTTTTCGATGTCAAGGGCGATGTAGAAGCATTGCTTGCACCGCGCGGTGCGAAGTTCGAGCCTGCCACGCATCCGGCTATGCATCCTGGGCGCTGTGCTCGTGTAATGCTTTCTGGCAGGAGCATCGGCTTCGTAGGAGAGCTGCATCCGAAATGGCGGCAGAGATGGGAATTGCCGCATGCACCAGTAATGTTCGAGTTGGAGCTCGATGCCGTGCTAGAGCGCGAAGTGCCCCATTTCACCCCCGTCGACAAGCAGCAAACTGTGGACCGCGATATCGCTATCGTTGTTTCCGAACAGACGAATTACGCCGATGTCATGCGTGTAGTTGAAGAAGCGATGCAAACTGAACAACTACGATCTGTGGTGCTGTTTGACGTATTCCGGGCAAGACTTGGCAAGGATGGTGAGGTCGTAACTGGAGGCTTGACTCCCCAAGAAAAAAGCTTTGCTCTGCGGTTGACATTGGGAGGCGGCACTGCCGTGCTGACAGACAAGGAAATCGATGAGTGTGTGCAGACTGTATTGCAGCAATTGACACAACGATTGGGAGCGAGACTGCGCCGATGATGCCAATCAACGACAGGAAGGCGGACTTGATGGAGTTGGCGGTGGAAAGTCTTGAAACGCCTGCACTTACCAAGGCGCAACTCTCCGAATTACTGTTTGATCAAATTGGGCTTAACAAGCGAGAGTCCAAGGACATGATCGATGCATTTTTCGACTTGATTGCACAGCGACTGGTAGATGGTCAGGATGTGAAAATTTCTGGCTTCGGAAATTTTCAGATACGCACCAAGGCGCCACGACCTGGGCGAAATCCTCGCACTGGGGAAGCCATTCCAATTCACGCGCGACGTGTTGTCACGTTCCATGCGAGTATCAAATTGAAGGAACAGATTCAAAGCGGCGGCGTGGAGTCTCATCTCGACACGTGAAACACGACTGGTTTGCTGCATCATCTGTTTTGCTGGCGCGTTCTCGAGCCGTGAAGTACGCTTCGCGCGCCGTCTATCTTTCCTAGAGCGCATCCATGGGCACGCCGCTACCCTCTATTCCCGCGAAAAGATATTTCACGATCGGTGAGGTTGCTGAGCTATGTGGTGTCAAGTCCCATGTTTTGAGGTACTGGGAGCAGGAATTCACGCAGTTGCGACCTATGAAGCGTCGGGGAAATCGTCGGTACTATCAGCATCATGAAGTGCTGATGATCCGGCGAATCAGAGAGCTCCTGTATGAGCAGGGTTTTACGATCAGTGGAGCAAGGAATCGCCTGCAAGAACCTGAAGGACTGGGAGTTGGCGGCTACGAGGCCAGAGTTGCAGCAGAAGGGATAGTCCAGGCCGGCCACGACGCTGCTGGGCGACGCGGCTTGCGTAGAGATTTATTAGAAATTCGTGCACTTCTGTCTGAATGGTGATTTTTCGATATACAATCTAAGTCTTGTCGGCGTGTAGCGCAGCCTGGTAGCGCACTTGCATGGGGTGCAAGGGGTCGCGAGTTCGAATCCCGCCACGCCGACCATTATTGAAAGGCCGCAGCCAAAAGCTGCGGCCTTTGTTTTTTGGCCGCGCGCCTGCTCTTGCCGGATGTTGCCGTCCAAAGACTTTTCTAGCAGCTGCGGTGCGTGCTGAGGGTACAATTGGAGGCTTTCCCGCAAAAACGTCGCCCGGCCGCAACCAAAGCAATCCCTCCATAAGCAGTAGCCCTCAGGTTTTCTCGAGGGCTCCGGGCGACCCGTAACCATTCGGAGAACCCAGTGCTTTTGTCTCTCAAGGGAACCTTCCCGCCCGCCATCTTGGCGCTCGCAGACGGCACGGTCTTTATTGGTCACTCGATCGGTGCCGCCGGCGCCACGGTAGGTGAAGTGGTGTTCAACACTGCTCTCACTGGCTACCAGGAAATCCTCACAGACCCTAGCTATTGCCAGCAGATCGTTACTTTGACGTATCCGCACATTGGTAACTATGGAGTCAATGCCGAGGATATCGAGGCCGACAAGATCCATGCCGCAGGTCTCATCATCAAAGACTTGCCTCTACTTGCCAGCAATTTCCGTAGCACTGAGACGCTTTCGCAGTATCTGGTGCGTGAGAAAACGGTGGCCATTGCTGACATCGACACCCGCAAACTGACACGTTTATTGCGTGATCGGGGAGCGCAGAATGGTGCGATTCTGGGGCTTGCCGCCGACGAACAGGTGACGCAGGCACGCATTGATGAAGCCTTGGCTGCAGCAAAGAGCGCACCTAGCATGAAGGGCCTTGATCTTGCCAAGGTTGTAAGTACCTCAACGCAATACACCTGGGATCAGACCGAATGGAAGCTCGGATCCGGCTATGGCCGGCAATCAGCTCCTCGCTTTCATGTCGTAGCGTACGACTATGGCGTGAAAAAGAACATTTTGAGGATGCTGGCTGAGCGTGGCTGCAAGCTTACTGTGGTACCTGCGGCGACGTCGGCAGCTGAAGTTCTTGCGCTGGATCCCGATGGCGTATTCCTGTCCAATGGACCCGGTGACCCCGCGCCTTGTGATTACGCCATTGAAGCCACGCGCCAGATTATCGAAGCGGGCATCCCGTTGTTTGGCATTTGCCTGGGGCATCAGATCATGGCCCTGGCCTGCGGTGCGAAAACTTTCAAGATGGGCAACAGCCACCATGGTGCCAATCATCCGGTGAAAGACCTTGACGACGGGCGGGTGAGCATCACCAGTCAAAACCATGGTTTCGCGGTCGAAGCAGATTCGCTGCCTGCGCACCTGCGCGCGACGCACATCAGCCTTTTTGATGGCACGCTGCAAGGTTTGGCACACACCGAAAAGCCAGCATTCTGCTTCCAGGGGCACCCCGAGGCATCCCCCGGGCCCCACGATATCGCATACCTGTTTGATCGCTTCACTGCGCTGATGGAGAAAAACTAATGCCTAAGCGCACAGATCTCAAATCGATCCTCATCATCGGAGCCGGGCCGATCATCATCGGTCAGGCCTGTGAGTTCGACTATTCCGGCGTACAAGCCTGCAAAGCCTTGCGCGAAGAGGGGTACAAGGTCATCTTGATCAACAGCAATCCTGCCACGATCATGACTGACCCGGCAACTGCCGACGTCACCTATATCGAGCCGATCACGTGGCAGATGGTTGAGAAAATCATCGCAAAAGAACGCCCGGATGCCATTCTTCCTACCATGGGTGGGCAGACCGCATTGAATTGCGCACTCGACCTTTGGCGCAACGGTGTGTTGCACAAGTACAAAGTTGAGTTGATCGGCGCGACGCCTGAGGCTATCGACAAGGCGGAGGATCGGCTCAAGTTCAAGGATGCCATGACCCGTATTGGGTTGGGCTCGGCACGTTCGGGCATCGCCCATTCGATGGATGAGGCCTGGAGCGTCCAAAAGAGCGTTGGTTTTCCCACCGTGATTCGCCCTAGCTTCACGCTGGGCGGCACTGGCGGCGGCATCGCTTACAACCCGGAGGAGTTCGAGACCATCTGTAAGCGCGGTCTCGAGGCTTCGCCTACCAATGAACTGCTCATCGAAGAGTCTTTGCTAGGCTGGAAAGAGTATGAGATGGAGGTTGTTCGCGATAAAAAGGACAACTGCATCATCGTCTGTTCCATCGAAAACTTGGATCCGATGGGCGTGCACACTGGCGACTCGATCACCGTTGCACCAGCGCAGACGCTCACGGATAAGGAATATCAGATCATGCGCAACGCCAGTTTGGCTGTGCTGCGCGAGATCGGGGTGGATACCGGCGGCTCCAATGTGCAGTTCTCGGTGAACCCAAAAGACGGCCGAATGATCGTCATTGAGATGAACCCGCGTGTGTCTCGCTCTTCGGCGTTGGCATCCAAGGCGACTGGTTTCCCGATTGCCAAGGTGGCGGCGAAGCTTGCGGTGGGCTATACATTGGATGAATTGCGGAACGACATTACGGGAGGAGCGACTCCCGCCTCTTTTGAGCCGTCCATCGATTACGTCGTAACCAAGATTCCGCGTTTTGCCTTCGAGAAATTCCCTGCCGCGGACAGCCGTCTGACGACGCAAATGAAATCCGTGGGTGAGGTGATGGCCATGGGCCGCACATTCCAAG
The DNA here is from genome assembly GCF_028069655.1 of Acidovorax sp. NCPPB 4044. NCBI lineage: Bacteria > Pseudomonadati > Pseudomonadota > Betaproteobacteria > Burkholderiales > Comamonadaceae > Acidovorax > Acidovorax sp. NCPPB 4044. The sequence continues at coordinate 2,452,788 of NZ_JAMCOS010000001.1, read as the reverse complement.
AGTCTTTTCAGAAGGCGCTACGTGGTCTGGAGGTTGGCGTTGACGGAATGAATGAGAAGACCCAGGACAGGGAATTGCTCGAAAAGGAGCTCGGCGAACCCGGACCTGAGCGTATCTGGTACGTGGGCGATGCCTTCGCGATGGGTCTTTCAGTAGACGAAGTTCATGACCTCACCAAGATCGACAAATGGTTCTTGGTGCAGATTGAGGAAATCGTGAAGATCGAGTTGGAGCTCGATAAGCTTTATGCAGAAAAGGGAGCGGGTGCGCTCGCTGCGCTGGATGCCACGACATTGCGCACACTCAAGAAAAAGGGCTTCTCTGACCGGCGTTTGGCCAAGTTGCTCAAGACGAATGAGAAGGACGTGCGAGAAGCCCGTCGTGCTCTGAACGTGCGCCCTGTGTACAAGCGCGTGGATACTTGCGCTGCCGAGTTCCCCACAAACACTGCGTACATGTACTCGACCTATGAGGAAGAGTGCGAGTCAGAGCCTTCCTCTAAAAAGAAGATCATGGTCCTTGGTGGCGGTCCTAACCGCATCGGGCAAGGGATCGAATTCGACTATTGCTGCGTGCATGCGGCGCTGGCAATGCGTGAGGATGGCTACGAGACCATCATGGTCAACTGCAATCCTGAAACGGTGTCCACCGACTACGACACATCGGACCGTCTGTACTTTGAGCCACTCACCCTCGAAGACGTACTGGAAATCGTTGATAAGGAAAAGCCGACAGGTGTCATCGTGCAATACGGCGGGCAGACACCGCTCAAACTCGCGTTGGGCTTGGAGGCGGAGGGTGTGCCGATCATTGGTACGAGCCCTGACATGATTGACGCTGCCGAGGATCGGGAACGTTTTCAGAAGCTGTTGGGTACTTTGGGACTTCGTCAACCACCCAATGCCACCGCCCGAACCGAAACCGAAGCGCTGGAAAAAGCTGGCGCGCTGGGCTACCCGCTGGTTGTCCGCCCCAGCTACGTGCTGGGCGGACGCGCAATGGAAATCGTGCACGAGCAGCGTGATCTGGAACGGTACATGCGTGAGGCCGTCAAGGTCAGCAATGACTCGCCGGTGCTGCTCGACCGTTTTCTGAGCGATGCCATCGAGTGCGATGTGGACTGCCTGCGTGATCCGGAAGGTGAGGTTTTTATCGGTGGTGTGATGGAGCACATTGAGCAAGCCGGTGTCCATTCGGGTGACTCTGCCTGCTCGTTGCCGCCTTACTATCTGTCCAAGGTGACGGTAGACGAGATCAAGCGCCAGACTGCCGCCATGGCTGAAGGACTGAGCGTAGTGGGCTTGATGAACGTGCAGTTCGCCATCCAGGAAGTCGAAGAAAACGGATCGAAGAAAGACGTTATCTACGTTCTTGAGGTGAATCCGCGAGCATCACGTACCGTGCCCTTCGTTTCCAAAGCCACCGGCATCCAACTGGCCAAAGTGGCTGCGCGCTGCATGGCTGGACAGTCGCTGGCTTCCCAGGGAATCACCCATGAGGTGACTCCCCCGTATTTCAGCGTCAAGGAAGCTGTCTTCCCCTTTGTGAAATTTCCTGGTGTGGACACCATCCTCGGGCCGGAGATGAAGTCCACCGGAGAAGTCATGGGTGTGGGCAAGACCTTTGGCGAAGCTTTCGTCAAAAGCCAGCTCGGAGCCGGCACCAAGCTGCCAACTTCAGGCAAGGTGTTTCTCACGGTGAAGAATACCGACAAGCCACGTGCTGTCGCAATTGCCCGCGAGTTGGCTGCAAAGGGGTTTGAATTGGTGGCCACCAAGGGCACCGCTGCTGCAATTGCTGAAGCCGGGGTGCCTGTGCAGGTAGTCAACAAGGTGACCGAAGGACGCCCTCACATCGTCGACATGATCAAGAACGATGAGATCGTCATGGTGATCAACACCGTGGAAGAGCGCCGCAATGCGATTGCCGATTCACGTGCGATCCGAACGAGTTCGTTGCTGGCTCGTGTGACGACTTTCACTACCATCTTCGGCGCAGAGGCTGCGGTAGAGGGAATGAAGCATCTGCAGAACTTGGATGTCTATTCGGTGCAGGAACTGCACGCGCAACTGGCTTCTGTGTGATGCGCAGGGTCTTGCAGTCGTTTGACCGTCCACCCTTTGAAGGCAGTGACGGACGACTCTGAAAAAACGGCATAATTTGGCGTTGACATGAACGAAACCGCCGCGCGGCAACGCGCGGCGGTTTGCTTTTGGGGCGTTTGCAGTGACTTTCTAAGGAACTCGGCGCTGTAGGCCGTGCATATGCACGGTATGAGTTGAACGTGGAGACTGATTCAATGGCCACCATTCCCATTACCAAACGCGGGGCAGAAAAGCTCAAGGAGGAACTGCACCGCCTCAAGACCGTTGAGCGGCCCTCTGTCATCAATGCCATCGCCGAAGCACGGGCTCAGGGCGACTTGAGCGAAAACGCCGAATATGAGGCTGCCAAAGACCGCCAGGGATTCATAGAAGGACGGATCCAAGAAGTCGAGGGCAAACTCTCCGCAGCCCAGGTTATCGATCCATCGCAATTGGATGCAGATGGCAAGGTGGTCTTTGGGGCCACGGTGGATGTGGAGGATGAGGATTCCGGCGATCTCGTCACCTATCAGATCGTTGGCGAAGACGAGGCGGATCTGAAACTGGGGCTTATCAATGTATCCAGTCCAATTGCCCGCGCCCTCATCGGCAAAGAAGAGGGCGATACTGCCGAGGTGCAGGCTCCCGGTGGGCTGCGGCGCTATGAAGTGGTGGGAGTGCGCTACTTGTGAATGAGCAAGCGTATTTGAGACCGTGATGCGTTACCGTTTGGTTCTGCTGGCCGCTGCTCTGTGGTGGGGCAGCCTGACCGCGATCGGATTCCTGGCTGTGCCAATGCTGTTCGCGCATCTGCAGACGCCTGTGATGGCTGGAAACATGGCTGCACGCCTGTTCGAGGCGCAGACCTTTGTATCTGCTGCATGCGCTCTGCTTCTGCTGGTGCTTTCTTCCAGAAAAGACCACGGGCAGGAAACCTGGGCGAAAGCATCCATGCTGTACATCATTGGGGGCTTGTTGCTGGCCCTGCTGGTGCAGTACGGGGTGGCGCCGCGGATCGTGGCGCGCATGAACCTGCAGCTTTGGCACAGCGTCGGAACGGCGATGTATGCCTTGCAATGGATTTGTGCCCTGGTGGTTCTGATGCGGGTGGCTCCCGCTCGATAAGGACAGCACTGCTGCTCTTGTCGAGCGTGAAAATCCATCTATTCACGCCAGTGTTCTGCCACCCACAGCGTGGGTTCAATATGGCGAAACCGTCTGTTGCGCCTTCCCGCAAGGGCATCGGGAGGATTGCACTCTCCGTGAAAGATCACGATCCTGGCTTCCTGCGGAATGGATGGACTGCGCCAATAGTTGCGGGGCCACGCGGGGATGCTGTGGTATTTGAAGCTAGGGCACCACGGCTTGGGCCAGTAGCTTAGTTTTCCCTGGCCATGCAGGAAGTCCGACAAGTAAGCCTGCTCGTTTCGAAACTTCGAGCGGATGGCTTCAAAGTTATCGCGAAAATAAGCCAGCACATCTGGATGCCTGCCAATCTCGAACCGATAAACCGATGAGTTGCCGGTGATTCTCCATGGCCTTTTGTAGTCATGGATGATGACGAACTCGCCTGGATGCGTGAAAAATTCGTCGAGTCCGCCAACCACAACCACATCCACGTCAAGAAACAGTGCGGGGCCGTGCAATCCGTACAGGTCTTCGCTGAAGGTGGCCAGCTTGGTCCACCCCCGTTCTGGAATCCCCGGTGGCAAGTCGAGAGGTGGTATCGGAAAACACTCCACTTCTTCGCGAATACCCTGGGGATCATCCGTGAGGCAGATGAAGCGAAACGCCCCTTGCAAGTGGCGTCGCACCATTGCGTAGAGCCGGTTCACATATTCGGGTCCGTATTTGCTCCCCCACTTCATGCAGATGACATGGCGCTGCGATGGAACTGAGACTCCAGCGCTCATGGTCAATCTGCTTGCCTTTTCTTGATGGACTTCTGCTTGGGCTTTGCCCGCTTGATCTGGCCGCTCGAGGTGAGCCGCTGATTGCCCAAGACACGCAATTGCTTCACCTCGGGACGTTGCCCACCCCGTTTGCTGAACTTCAGCACCTTGACATCTCGAGGGCCCGGCATACGGTCTTCATCGACCGTCTTCGCCTTGGGAGGCTGTGGCCGCCACAGGACGATCAGCTTGCCGATATGCTGGATAGGCGCTGCGTTCAATTGCTCGGAGAGCTGTTGGTATATCAGTTCGCGCGCGGCACGGTCATCGTTGAAGATGCGCACTTTGATGAGGCCATGGGCCACCAACGCAGCATCCACTTCTTTCTGAACGGCAGCGGTGAGGCCGTCTCCGCCGATCATTACCACGGGATCCAGGTGATGGGCGCTGGCGCGGTATTCCCTGCGCTCTGCAGGAGTCAATTGAATTTGGGGCATGGCCGTATTATCGAGGCAGGATGAAAGTCAACACAAAAAGCAAGAAGGTGAACAAGGCATGGCTTCACGACCATGTGAACGACACCTACGTCAAGCTGGCGCAGAAAGAGGGCTACCGGGCTCGCGCTGCCTACAAGCTCAAGGAAATAGACGATAGCCTCGGGCTCATCAAGCCTGGGCATGTGGTGGTGGATCTTGGATCGGCACCTGGCGCATGGAGCCAATACCTGAGGCGGCGCATGGCGCCGGATGGGGCTGCGACAGGCAGGCTCAACGGCACGATCATCGCTCTGGATATTCTGCCGATGGAGGCCATCGACGGTGTCGATTTTCTCCAGGGTGATTTTCGTGAGGATGAAGTGCTGGAGCGTCTCCAGCAGGCTGTGCAGGGACGGCCGGTCGACGTGGTGGTTTCGGACATGGCGCCAAACCTGTCCGGGGTCGAGTCGGTGGACAGCGTGAGGATTGCCCACTTGGTCGAGCTCGCAGTCGGCTTTGCCCAGGAGCATCTGAAACCCGAGGGGGCGCTGGTGGTGAAATTGTTCCACGGGAGCGGATACACCCAACTGGTGCAACTCTTCAAGGAATGCTTTCACACAGTCAAGCCTTTCAAGCCCAAGGCCTCGAGGGATAAGTCTTCGGAGACATTCCTCGTCGGCATAGGACTCCGGAAGAAAGACGGCCCGTCTTCGGCCTGAGAGCTCGGCCGTTTTTAGTGGCACGGCCGCCCCCGCTATGGTGACCATAGCCGCGGTTGGGGTAAGTGACGGCCTTGCGCACCTTGAAAGGCCTAAAATGCGCCTCAAATGCGCTGGAACATGCCATTCATGGGCCTGTGACCCGCCGTTCTATCCCTCGATTCTGGAGCTCCGCTTTGAACAATCAATGGTTCTCGAAAATTGCCGTATGGCTGGTGATCGCCATGGTGCTGTTTACGGTGTTCAAGCAATTTGACACCCGCGCAGGCGCCGGCGCCGGCACCATCGGATATTCGGAGTTCCTGGAGGAAGTGCGCAGCAACCGCATCAAGAGCGCGACCATCCAGGAAGGGCAGGGCGGCACGGAAATCGTGGCGACCACCTCCGATGACCGCAAGCTCCGGACGACCGCCACCTACCTGGATCGGGGCCTGGTGGGCGATCTCATCAACAACAATGTCAAGTTCGATGTGAAGCCGCGCGAGGAGGGCTCCCTGCTCATGACGTTGCTGGTCAGCTGGGGCCCGATGCTTCTGCTGATCGGTGTGTGGGTGTATTTCATGCGGCAGATGCAGGGTGGGGGCAAGGGCGGGGCGTTCAGCTTTGGCAAGAGCAAGGCGCGGATGCTCGACGAGAACAACAACACCGTGACCTTCGCCGACGTGGCGGGATGCGACGAGGCAAAGGAAGAAGTCAAGGAAGTGGTGGACTTCCTGAAGGACCCCCAGAAATTCCAGAAGCTCGGCGGACGCATTCCCCGCGGCCTTTTGCTGGTCGGCCCACCTGGAACGGGCAAGACCCTTCTCGCCAAGTCCATCGCGGGTGAAGCCAAGGTGCCTTTCTTCAGCATCTCCGGTTCGGATTTCGTTGAAATGTTCGTGGGTGTGGGTGCCGCGCGTGTTCGCGACATGTTCGAGAACGCCAAGAAGAATGCTCCGTGCATCATCTTCATCGATGAAATCGACGCCGTGGGCCGGCAGCGCGGGGCAGGTTTGGGCGGCGGCAATGACGAGCGCGAGCAGACCCTGAACCAGATGCTGGTCGAGATGGATGGTTTTGAAACCAACCTGGGCGTGATCGTGGTGGCGGCCACCAACCGGCCCGACATCCTTGATGCAGCCTTGTTGCGCCCCGGCCGTTTCGACCGTCAGGTCTATGTCACGCTGCCGGACATCCGTGGCCGCGAGCAGATCCTCAATGTGCATATGCGCAAGGTTCCGGTAGGGCAGGATGTGAATCCCGGTGTGATCGCCCGCGGCACGCCTGGCATGTCGGGAGCCGATCTGGCAAACCTCTGCAATGAAGCGGCCCTGATGGCTGCGCGCCGCAATGCGCGAACGGTCGAGATGCAGGATTTCGAGAAGGCCAAAGACAAGATCATCATGGGCCCCGAGCGCAAGAGCATGGTGATGCCTGAGGAAGAGCGCCGCAACACCGCCTACCACGAAGCGGGACATGCACTGATCGGCAAACTGCTGCCCAAGTGCGACCCTGTGCACAAGGTCACCATCATTCCCCGTGGCCGCGCCCTGGGTGTGACCATGAGCCTGCCGGAGAAGGACCGCTACAGCTACGACCGGGAGTACATGCTCAATCAGATCAGCATGCTGTTCGGTGGACGCATCGCTGAAGAGGTCTTCATGAACCAGATGACCACGGGTGCGAGCAACGACTTCGAGCGCGCTACATCGATTGCCCGCGATATGGTCACCCGCTACGGCATGACCGAGGCGTTGGGCCCCATGGTGTATGCCGAGAACGAAGGGGAGGTTTTCCTCGGACGCTCGGTCACCAAGACCAACAACATGAGCGAGCAGACGATGGAGAAGGTCGACGGCGAGGTGCGGCGCATCATCGATGAGCAATATGCGCAGGCCCGCCAACTGATCGAGGACAACCAGGACAAGATGCACGCCATGGCGAACGCATTGCTGGAGTGGGAAACCATCGACACCGAGCAGTTGGATGACATCATGGCCGGCAAGCCTCCACGCCCGCCCAAGGATTGGACTCCCCGCACTCCATCGTCCGGCGGTGACAATTCGGGTGGCGGCACGCCTGCCCCGGTGACCAACGATCCTGCACCGACCGCTGCATAAGCTGCAAAGCAGGCTGGCAGATCTGCGAAGGGCCTCTTCAGCCAGTGCTGAGAAGGCTTCTGCAAGAATCCATTCGAACGGGGCCTTGGCCCCGTTTTCGCTTTTCAGTCGGTACATCAACCGGTATTTCACCAAGCCCATCCATCGTTGCGAGCAGCCGCTCCCGCAGAGGTTGAATCCATGTATTGGCAGACTTCCAGATTTCGAATCGATCTGACGCGGCCCCGCGTCATGGGCATCCTGAACGCGACACCCGATTCGTTTTCCGATGGAGGGCGCCATGCTTCATCGAGCGCTGCGTTGCGCCATGGCGAAGAACTGCTGAGGCAGGGGGCCGACATTCTGGATATCGGCGGCGAGTCCACCCGGCCTGGAAGCCCAGCGGTTCCCCTGGAAGAGGAACTGGCGCGGGTTCTGCCGGTCGTGGAAGAGGCGGTGCGCTGGGGCGTGCCGATCTCGGTGGACACCTACAAGCCGGTGGTCATGGAGGCAGTGCTTGAACTGGGTGCCGATGTCATCAACGACATCTGGGCGCTTCGGCAACCAGGGGCGGTCGACACCGTGGTTCGCCACGGCCAATGCGGGGTTTGCCTGATGCACATGCACCGCGATCCCCAGACCATGCAGAGCACGCCCATGCATGGAGATGTGATTGGGCAGGTGCTATCATTTTTGGAGCAAACTCTTCAATGTTTACGGCGGCATGGGGTCGAAAAGACCCGGATTGTTCTTGACAGCGGGATTGGGTTCGGAAAGACCGTGGAACAGAATTTCACGCTGTTGGCCCAGCAGCGGCTGCTGGCTGCGAATGGCTACCCCTGGCTGGCAGGCTGGTCGCGCAAGTCATCGCTGGGCGCGGTGACGCAAACCGCGGTGGATGGGCGGATGGTGCCCAGTGTGGCAGCTGCGTTGCTTTCGGTGGAGCGGGGGGCCCGGATCGTTCGCGTGCACGATGTTCGGGAGACCGTCGCTGCACTGCAGGTCTGGGAAGCGGCACAGGTACCATCGGCACCTTGATTGAAGAGCAAAGCAACCGTGGCTCTTCGGACGGGCCAACAGGAGAACAACAGTGGCAAGGAAATATTTCGGGACGGACGGCATTCGAGGGACCGTGGGGCAGGCGCCGATCACTCCCGACTTCGTATTGCGGCTCGCGCACGCGGTCGGGCGAGTGCTGCGGCGCACCGAGGAACGGCCCACCGTACTGATTGGCAAGGACACCCGCATTTCGGGCTACATGCTGGAAAGTGCCCTGGAGTCGGGGTTCAACTCCGCAGGCGTCGATGTCGTGCTGCTGGGGCCTTTGCCCACGCCGGGTGTTGCCTACCTGACCCGCGCTCAGCGGGCCAGCCTGGGTGTGGTGATCAGCGCGAGCCACAATGCCTATCCCGACAACGGGATCAAATTCTTCAGTGCGCAGGGCACCAAGCTGCCGGACGAGTGGGAATTGGCTGTCGAAGCCGCACTCGATGAAGCGCCGGCCTGGGCCGACTCTGCGTCCCTGGGCAAAACCCGGCGGCTGGAAGATGCGGCCGGGCGGTATATCGAATTCTGCAAAAGCACTTTCCCGCAAGACCTCACCTTGAAGGGCGTCAAGATCGTGGTGGATGCGGCCCATGGAGCGGCCTATCACATCGCGCCCAAGGTCTTCCACGAGCTGGGCGCCGAGGTGCTGGCGATTGGATGCTCGCCGGATGGGCTCAATATCAATCACCAGGTCGGCGCGACCCATCCCGATGCCCTTGTGCGGGCCGTGCGTGCCAACAGGGCCGATTTCGGCGTGGCTCTCGACGGCGATGCCGACCGGCTGCAGATGGTGGACGCTTCCGGCAGGCTCTACAACGGTGACGAGCTGCTGTATCTGATGGCCTCCGACCGGCTCTCGCGGGGCGAGCAGCTCCCCGGCGTCGTGGGCACGCTGATGACCAACATGGCGGTGGAGTTGGCGCTCAAGGCCGAGGGCGTGGAACTGGTGCGGGCCAAGGTCGGCGACCGCTATGTGCTGGAAGAGCTCGCCCGTCGCCGCTGGCTCCTGGGTGGCGAAGGGTCCGGCCATCTGTTGGCGCTGGACCGGCATACGACGGGAGACGGATTGGTGAGTGCGCTGCAGATTCTGCAGGCATGCGTGCGCAGCGGACGCGGCCTTGCGAAGATGCTGGAGAAGCTCCGCCTGTTTCCTCAGGTCCTGGTCAATGTCCGATTGGCGCCGGGCCAGGACTGGAAGGCCAATGCGGTACTGGAGCAGACCTTGCGTTCCGTGGAGTCCGAACTGGGCAGGGAGGGGCGTGTTCTGGTTCGCGCCAGCGGTACCGAACCGCTGTTGCGTGTGATGGTGGAGACCAGCGATGCGGACCGGGCCAGCCATTTCGCGCAGCAGCTGGCCGATGCCGCGCGCGCGGGCTGAACGAGGCCTGCGGGGACTGGGCGTCATCCGGGCTGGTGGGCCAGCCGGACTTCGCGGTTCAGGATCAGTGCGGAGATGTCTTTGGACGGCAGGGGCCTGCTGAAATAGTAGCCCTGCGCCTCATCGCATCCTTGCTCCTGCAGGTATTCCAGCTGCTCTGCGGTCTCCACGCCTTCTGCGGTGGTGCGGATGCCGAGGGCCTGGGCCATGCGGATGATGGCGCTGACGATGGCCCGGTCGTTGCTGTCGGCCCCCAGATCGCGCACAAAAGATTGATCGATCTTCAGCTTGTAGATTTGGAACCTCTTCAGTTGGCTCAGCGAGGAATAGCCGGTGCCGAAGTCGTCCATCGACATGCGCACGCCGCGGGCATGGAGTTGGTCCATGGTGGCAATGGCCGAGCGCGGATCGTCCACGGCCACACCTTCGGTCAATTCGAGTTCGAGCCGGTTGGGACGTAGCTGGGTGTCGTCGAGGATCCGGCTGACGAGTTCGGGCAGTTGGGGTTGTCGGAACTGCAGGGCAGACAGATTGACGGCCATGGAAAGCCAGTCCAGGCCCATTCCGTGCCAGGCCTGCAATTGCGCCAGTGCCGTGCGCATGACCCACTCTCCGATCTGCAGTATTTGACCGCTGTCTTCGGCGATGGGGATGAACTCTGCGGGCGGGATGGTGCCCAGCTCGGGATGCTCCCATCGCAGCAAGGCTTCCACGCTGCGCACCTCTCCGGTGGCAATGGTGATCTGTGGCTGGTAGTGCAGGTGGAGCTGGTTGCGCTCCAGGGCGCGGCGCAAAGCGTTTTCCAGAAGCAGCGCGCGTGCAGACTGTGCCTGCATCTCCGGAGTGAAAAATCGATAGGTGTTGCGGCCGTCCAGCTTGGCGCGGTACATCGCCACGTCTGCGGACTGGGTCAGGGTATCGAAATCGGTGCCGTCGCTCGGGAAGAGGGCGATGCCCATGGACGGTGCCATGGTGAGTTCATGGTGGCCGATCTGGTAGGGATGGCGTGATGCTTCCTGGAGCTTTGTCGCGACGCGCGTGGCGCCATGTGCATTTGCGCCGGGCAGGAGAAGAATGAATTCATCGCCTCCCAGGCGAGAGACCGTATCGCGGTCGCGCACGACGGCACGCAATCGTTTCGCAATCTCGACCAGCAAGGCATCTCCGACCCTGTGGCCCAGAGAATCGTTGACATGCTTGAAGTGGTCGAGGTCGAGGAACACGACGGCCAGCGGCGTGTTGTTCTCCTGGGCGATGCGGATCGCATGCTGCGCCCGTTCCGCCAGCAGGGTGCGGTTGGGAAGCCCGGTCAACGGGTCGTAATGGGCCAGCCAGTAGATGCGTTCCTGGTCGTGCTTGCGGTCGTTGATCTCGCGGTGGAGGCTCTCGACCGTTTCGCTGAGCTGGCGTGTTCGCTCTTTGACCTGATGCTCCAGCTCTGCGTGCATACGGGCCAGTTCGGCCTGTGCTTTCCTTTGCGCGCTCACGTCCATGGCGATGCAGACGGAGCCTTGTTCCGGGTACATCGGGTCGAGCGCACGGCGGCGGACTTCGCATACGACCGGACGGCCATCCTTGGCCCGCAGCACCATTTCGCCGGTGAATCCGGGAGACCTCTCCGGATCCAGGCGGGAGCGCCGTTCGGCTTCTTCCCACTCGTCGTCATTGAAATGCCATTGCCGGGGCGAGCCCTCGGCCAATTCGCCGGGCAGGTAGCCCAGCATGTGCTCGAAATGCCGGTTGCAACGCGTGAGGCGGCGGTTGCGGATGAAGGCGATGCCCACCATCGCATGGTCGAACAGCGCCTGTTTCTCGCGGATCGCTGCGTGCAGGCGGACCTCGGCGTGCCGTTGTTCATCGATGTCGTCGACGATCCAGATGGATCCCTCCGACGTGTCGTTGGCATTGATGAGCCGGCCCGTCAGGCTTCCCCAGAACAGGCGGCCATTCTTGCGGCGCATCTGGCATTCGCAGCGGTAGGCCAAGCCTTTGGAAAGGGTGGGGTAGGCATTCCTGCCGAGCTCGCGAAATGCCCCGGGGCTGGGATAAAGGCTCTGGCTGCTCTGGCCAATCGCATCCGAAGTGGATGCATATCCGAATATCTCGGCGTACCGCGGATTGCAGCGAACCACCTGCCGCTGGCGAATGAAAACGATGCCTACGCCGGCGCTGTCCAGCAGCGTCTGTTGCTCGCGAAGGAGGCGCTCCACAGCAGTCCCCGTGGGTGTTCCTGGCACTGGCAATTGCCGTACGTCGATCGTGGAGGGCATGTGGAAGGCTGGGCGGGCATCTGCGGCCGGCCATAGCAACAAAGTGTAGCAGCCGGCAGCTCGCCGGAAGGCAGGGCAATCCACGAGATGGTGGAGGGCTCTGCGGCCCGGCCTGCCTTTCGCGCCGGGCAGCCATCGGCGGGTGTCATGGACGCGCCATCGCAGAGACATGGAGGTGTCACCGGGCACTGCGACATTGCATCGGCGGCGCCGGCGACGGCTGCCGCTCGATGACTCAACGGTCCAATGGGAGTACTTCGTGAGCGACCATCCTGTTCCTACCTTGCCCCTCTCTCCCGATGCTTTCTTTCGGGGGTCTCTTCATCGCCCCGGCGCGCTGGATATTGCGGTGGCGCCACCGGGCAAGAGTTCGCCTCCTCGTATCGAAGTGTCCTGGGCACGCGAAGCCGCCGAAGTGCGGGAAGCCCAGCGATTGAGGTTCCTCGTTTTCGCCGGAGAGATGGGGGCGCGTTTGAGTACCGAAGTCGAGGGGCACGACGTAGATGCCTTCGACGACTATTGCGAGCACCTTCTGGTCCGCGATGCCGATACCGGTGCCGTGATCGGAACCTATCGCGTCCTGACACCTGCGCAGGCATTGCGCGCCGGCGGACTTTACAGCGATACAGAGTTCGACCTCTCCCGGCTGGACCATCTGCGCGGCCGCATGGTGGAACTGGGGCGCAGCTGCGTTCATCCTGAGCATCGCCACGGTGGAGTCATCATGACGCTCTGGGGGGCGCTGGCTGACTTCATGGTCCGGAATCGGCTGGACACCATGATTGGCTGCGCGAGCATCCCGATGCTGCACAACGGCCTGATGGGTGGGGATGCTGCAGCCAGCATTTGGCACCAATTGAAATCGACCCATCTCGCCGCCCCGGAGTATGAGGTCAGCCCACGTCTGCCGCTGCCCGTGGACCAGTTGGATGGTTCACTGGTGGTGGAGCCCCCCGCGCTGATCAAGGGCTATCTGCGCCTGGGAGCCCGTGTACTGGGCGCTCCGGCCTGGGACCCCGATTTCAATACGGCCGATTTGCCCATGCTCATGCGTATCGAGGACCTTCCGCTCCGCTACCGCAAGCACTTTCTCGGACAACCTGCATAAAGTTGAAAAATGACAGCCAGGCATTCTTGTGTGACAACACCGGTGGCGTGTCATGAAAATGTCATGGTTGAGCCCAATACTGAAACCCACTCCAGTACCCTCGCTTTGCCCATGCCTTCCTTGCCTTCCTTCTCTGCAGAGCCTGCGCTGCCTGCAGATGCCCAGGATGTCCTGACATCCCCCACTCCATCGGCTGAAGGCTCAGATACGACATTTCTCAATCGGGACCACAGCATCCTGGCGTTCAACGAACGTGTGTTCGATTGGGCTGCCCGCACCGATGTACCGCTTCTGGAGCGTCTGCGCTACCTGTGCATCGTGTCGTCCAACCTCGATGAGTTTTTCGAAGTGCGCGCTGCGCCCCACATCACCGCAGCGCAGAGCGGCGAAACAAAGGGACCCTACACCGTAGCCTCCTTCGACGCCTTGTCCGCCAAGGCGCACGATCTGGTGGCGCGGCAGTACTCCCTGTACAACGAGTCTCTGATGCCGGCTTTTGCCGAGCAGGGCATCCATATCGTGTCCCATGGGGAGCGCTCCACCGAACAGCGCCATTGGGTGCGTGACTACTACGAGCGCGAGGTGCGGCCGCTGCTGGTACCGGTGGGCCTGGATCCGGCGCATCCCTTTCCCCAGGTCGCAAACAAATCGCTGAATTTCATCGTGCGGCTCAAGGGCAACGACGCCTTCGGCCGTGAAAATGAAATTGCCATCGTCAAGGTTCCCCGCGTCCTGCCGAGATTCGTACGGCTCCCGGTCAAGGTGGCTCCTCACGGGGCCCAGTTCGTCAGTCTGTCCAGCATTGTGCGGGCACACCTGAGCGAGCTGTTTCCCGGAAGGGATGTGACCGAGTTCTCGCAGTTCCGCGTCACGCGGCATTCCGATCTGGCGGTCGACGAGGACGATGTCCGCAACCTGAGAACTGCCCTGCGGCAAGGGCTGCAGCATCGCCACTACGGTCAGGCCGTGCGCCTGGAAGTTTCGGCCAGTTGCTCCCGATTCCTCTCGGACTTCCTGCAATCGCAATTCGCACTGCCTGCCGCTGCGCTGTTCCGCGTTCATGGTCCGGTGAACCTCGTCAGGCTCACGCAATTGGTGGATCTGGTCAACGAGCCTGCACTGCTGTTTCCTCCCTGGCGGTCGAGCTGGCCGAGGCAGGTGCTTCCGGGTGCGCCGCTGCTGGAGCAGATTCGCCGCCACGACATCCTGGTGCACCAGCCATTCGAAAGCTTCGATTCCGTCATACAGTTCCTGCGGGAGGCTGTGAACGATCCCCAGGTGCTGGCCATCAAGCAGACCATCTACCGCACCGGGGCCGACTCCGAGATGATGGAGTTGCTGCGCGAGGCTGTACGGCGGGGCAAGGAAGTCATGGCCGTCGTGGAGCTCAAAGCCCGGTTCGACGAGGAAGCCAATATCAACTGGGCGGAGGCGCTGGAGTCCATCGGTGCGCAGGTGGTCTACGGTGTCGTGGGTCTCAAGACCCATGCCAAGATGCTGCTGGTCACGCGCCGCGAGGGGCAGCGTTTACGCCGATATGGGCATCTCTCCACCGGCAATTACAACCCGCGTACCGCCCGTCTCTATACAGACCTCAGCTATTTCACGGCCGACTCGGACGTGACGGCGGACATGGATGCCGTGTTCAACCACTTGGCGAGCCAGAACAAGCTGCCCAAGCTCAAACGTCTGGTGATGGCACCCTTCCATCTGCACAAGCAATTGCAGGACATGATCGAAGCAGTGGGCGAGGCGGCAGCGCGGGGCGAGGATGCGCGCATCGTCGCCAAGATGAATTCGTTGACGGATGAGGCGCTGATGAATTCGCTCATCACGGCCGGGCGAAAAGGTGCGCGCATCGATCTCATCGTACGGGGCGCGTGCATGTTGCCGGCCCTGCGCGAGGGTGCGACGGACAACATCCGCGTCCGATCCATCATCGGCAGGTTTCTCGAGCACACCCGGGTGTTCTATTTCCGCGCGGGTGCGAAGGAAGATCTGTTGCTCTCCAGCGCCGACTGGATGAATCGCAACATGTTGCGGCGGGTGGAGTTGGCCTGGCCTGTGGATGACCCGGCCCTTCGGCAACGCATCATCGATGAATGCCTCGTCGCGTATCTTCACGATGACAGGGATGCCTGGACCTTGCAGCCGGATGGAGCATATGCACGTGCGCCCCATCCCGTGTCCGGGCACGGGGCTCAGCAGGCGCTCATGCGGCGCTATGGCCCGGTGGGTGCAGCCCACGCCGCGGGCTCCGCTGTGGTGCATGCATGATGGATTTGATTCTGTGGCGCCATGCCGAGGCGGAGGAAGCCCAGGAAGGCATGGAGGATCTGCAGAGGCCTCTGACCCCGCGGGGCGAGAAACAGGCTGCACGGATGGCGGCTTGGCTCGATCGCCAGTTGCCCGAGGGCTTGCGCGTGCTGGTCAGCCCTGCGGTCCGCACGGAGGCGACGGCGAAGGCGTTAGGGCGCAAGTACAAGCTGCGCGCCGAACTGCTGCCGGGCGGAACGGCGGCAGACCTGCTGGAATTGGCGCAGTGGCCGCAGGGCCGGGGCGCCGTGCTGGTGGTGGGGCACCAGCCCACACTGGGCCAGGCCGCAGCCGAGTTGCTCGGCTTGCGGGCACCGGAGTGCGCGATCCGCAAAGGATCGGTCTGGTGGCTGAGAAGGCGTACACGCGCTGAATCGACGGAAACGATCCTGCTGGCAGTGCAGTCGCCAGACTTCCTTTAGCCAAGCACCTCGGTGCCTGCGGGAAGGTTTCAGTCCTTCTTGGTGGTGCGAGCCTTGGATGCCTTGGCCGGCTTGCTATCGGCGGCTTCGACGGGCTCTGCCTTGGGGCGGCCTGTTTTGATGGAGGGGATCGCCTGCATGGCCTTGGCCAGTGCACCCTCGGAAAGGCCGGCCAGCAGCACCAGGCCTGCGCGCAGCAACTCGCTTTTCTTGGCTGGGGTGCCTTGCTGGGTCAGGCGTTGTTTCAAGACTTCGATGGCGGCGTATTCTTCTTTCGGAATCGTGAAACTGTCCCGTACCAGCTTGGCCTTCTTGGGCTTCACTTCCTGCGGCAACGCGGGGCTTTTTGTGGCTGCAGCCTTGGAAGCCCTGGCGGGCTTGGTGCTGGGCTTCTTTGCATCCGCAGGGGCCGGGCTTGCAGAGGCGGGCACGGCCTTGGGCTTGGGGCGTTTGGCTGCTGTGGGCGCCGCGGATGCTTCGGTCGCAGGGGAAGCGGGGGCAGAGGTCGAAGAGGAAAGACTGTCGGTCATAGAGGCCATCACGGTTGAAACGGTATAAATAGTTTATACCGTTAATGATGGGCTGGCAGCTCCCTGCTGCAGTGACCGGTCAGGGCAAGTCGGCGCTGAATTCCCAAGGCGTTCGTTGCCATGCGGCACTTTCTTCGCGCAAAAGGTGCGCCGACTGCGGATAGGCTGTCGCCCAGCCCGCAGGCGCCTTGGCGGTGAAGCGGTTGCCCTGGCGCGAGAGACGCACTCCCTCCATGTCCGGATCGCGGCGGGCGTGGCACAGCGCGACGGCCATGCGCAGGCAGGCCAGCCGAAGCGCGGTGTCAGGGCTGTCCAGGCCGGCTTCGAGTTTGCGCACCTTGCCGCGGTGTCCGCGGACCAGCATGCCCAGGTGGTGCAGTTCCGGCACGGAGAAGCCGGCCGCGTCCGTATGGTCAAGGATGTAGGCGCCGTGGTGGTGGTAGTCGTCATGGGAGACGAGGCAGCCGATTTCGTGCAGTTGCGCCGCCCAGGTCAGTTCCTTTTCGCCGGGCTCGTTGGCGCCGTGGCGGACTTGTGCGTGGAGCTGCGCAGCAGTGGTTGCCACACGCCCGGCATGGCGTGCATCGACCCGGAATCGTTCCATGAGTCCGAGCACGGTTGTCGAGCGCAAATCGTTCTCGTGCAGCTCGCGATCCAACAGGTCATAGAGCGCGCCCTGGCGCAGTGCGCCCTGCGCAATGTGCATCTGCTGGATTTCCAGCAAGTCGAACACTGCCCGCAGCACACTGAGTCCGCCGCCGATGACGGCCCTGCGGTCTTCCTTGAGGCCTTCCAGGCGCACCTTGTCTGCAGAACGTGCCCGCAGCAGCTGCTCTTGCAGCCAATCCAGGCCTGCACGCGTGATCAGACCCGCCGGCCCGCCTGCGGCCGCCAGAACGTCACCGATGGCACCTGCAGTGCCTGAGGACCCATAGGCGATGTCCCAGGCCTGGGGGCGGTAGACATTCAAGGCTTCGTCCAGAACCGCTTTGGCAGCGATTTCCGCGGCATGAAAGGACTCTGGAGAAAAGACGCCGTCCGCGAAATATCGGCTGGACCACGCGACGCTGCCAACCCTGAACGAAGCCACGGCGTCCGCAGAGAATCCGTGCCCCAATATCAATTCGGTGGACCGCCCACCGATGTCCACCACCAGACGCCGCTCGTCCGACTGCGGTAGCAGGTGAGCGACACCCTGGTAGATGAGGCGCGCCTCTTCGGGGCCGGACACCACATCGATCGCGTGCCCCAGTATGGCGCTGCCTCGCTGGAGAAACACATCGCGGTTTCTCGCCTCCCTCAGCGTCTGGGTCGCCACGGCGCGAACCTTCTCGGCGTGGAAACCTTTGAGGCGCTCGGCAAAGCGTGCGAGGCAGTCCCAGCCGCGCTGCATGGCATCGGGGGTCAGGTTGCGCTCATCGTCCAGTCCGTTGCCCTGGCGAACCGTCTCCTTGAGGTACTCGACCCTTCGGATGAGACCGTGTTCGAAACGTCCGATCTCAAGGCGAAAACTGTTGGATCCGAGATCCACCGCGGCAAGCAATGTTCCGTCGTGCATGTTGTCGCGCGCTGCGCGCTGGTTTTTCAGGCGGCGCAGCATAGCACCTCGTTCACTGGCGCCGGCACGCCAGCGGCTTGCAGGAAAACGTCCCTCGGACAGCGAGGGCGCGAACCGTTGGCTGCGTCATGAACACTGCCAAGGCCGGTATTTTGGCTGGGCAGCGTAAGGCAAAAACATGACGATTACATGACACGCGAGGATCCTGCCGGAGCCCTTTCTCCTCGAGAAGACGCGCCATGACACGGGTTGTAAATGTCACAGTCATGTCATAAAGCACTCCTACAGTCGCCCTCACTGATTTCTCAACCAAGAGGTTCCTTCATGAAACTGTCTGTGATTCGGATTCTGGTGTCGGGTGTGGTTTCGGCCGGCGCGTTTTCTGGCGCCTGGGCCCAGCAAGAGGCCACTGGCGCGGGTGCCAGTTTCCCCGCTCCCCTGTATTCCAAGTGGGCGGCTGATTACAACAAGGCAACCGGGGTCAAGATCAACTATCAATCCGTCGGTTCGGGCGCAGGTCTGCGCCAGATCGAGGCAAAAACCGTGGATTTCGGCGCCTCCGACGCTCCGCTGAAGGATGACGAGCTTTCCAAGAAAGGCCTGGTCCAGTTTCCTACCGTGATCGGTGGTGTGGTGCCTGTCGTCAACATCAAGGGCATCGCGGCAGGCCAGATCAAGCTGAGCGGCCAGGTCCTCGGCGACATCTACCTCGGCAAGGTGACGAACTGGGCGGATCCCGCCATCAAGGCGCTCAACCCCGGCGTCAATCTGCCGGATGCCGTGATTGCACCGGTGCGCCGCGCGGACGGCTCGGGCACGAGCTTCATCTTCACCAACTACCTGTCCAAGGTGAACGCCGAGTGGAAGTCCAAGGTCGGCGAAGGCACGGCTGTCAATTGGCCTACCGGCGCGGGCGGCAAGGGCAACGAGGGTGTGGCTGCTTTCGTGGGCCGCCTGCCGAACTCCATCGGCTATGTGGAGTACGCGTATGTCAAGCAGAACAAGCTGACCTATGTGCAACTTCAGAATGCGGACGGGGCATTCGTATCGCCGGATGACGATGCCTTCAAGGCCGCAGCCGCAGGTGCCGACTGGGCCAAAAGCTTCTATCAGATCCTGACCAACCAGGCTGGCAAGAACGCATGGCCGATCACCGGTGCCACGTTCATCCTGATGCACAAATCCCAGGACAAGCCGGTGCAGGCGACCACCTCGCTCAAGTTCTTTGAATGGGCCTACAAGTCCGGCGACAAGACCGCCACGGACCTGGACTACGTGCCCATGCCCGATGCCGTGAAGTCGGTGATCATGAAGTCCTGGGACGAGATCAAGGACACTTCCGGCAAGGCGGTTTCGCTGAAGTAAGTTCGTACGGCCGGCTCCGCGACTGTGCGGGGCCGGCCGAAACTTCGACCAAGGAAGGCTGCACGCCGTGTCCAGTACCATGCCCGCTCGTCCTGCCCCGCCGCTGCAACGCGGTTCCGGCATTCCCAGAACCACGCCCCCCACCCGCGCGCCATTGCTCTCCGGAGCCGTGGCCGACCGCATTTTCGCGGGGCTTGCCCGTGCAGCCGCCTTGCTGACATTGGCGCTGTTGCTGGGCATTCTGGCCTCCCTGGTCATAGGGGCGTGGCCGTCCATCGAGAAATACGGCGTGGCGTTCCTCGGCCGCAGCGTCTGGGACCCTGTCCAGAACGACTACGGCGGCCTCGTGATGATCTATGGCACGCTGGCCACCTCGATCATCGCGTTGTTGATCGCCGTGCCAGTGAGCTTCGGCATCGCATTGTTTCTCACCGAGCTGTCTCCTGCCTGGCTGAAGCGGCCTCTCGGGACGGCCATCGAACTGCTCGCGGCCGTGCCTTCGATCGTGTACGGCATGTGGGGCCTGATGGTGTTCGGGCCGATCCTGGCTACCTGGGTACAGCAGCCGCTGCAATCCATGCTGTCGGGCGTGCCCTACCTGGGGGCGCTCGTGTCGGGCCCACCCGTCGGGATCGGTCTGCTCTCGGCAGGCATCATCCTGGCCATCATGATCATTCCGTTCATCGCGGCGGTGATGCGCGATGTGTTCGAGGTCACGCCGCCGCTGCTCAAGGAGTCGGCTTACGGCTTGGGATCGACCACCTGGGAAGTGGTCTGGAAAGTGGTGCTGCCGTACACGAAGACCGGGGTGCTGGGTGGCGTGATGCTGGGCCTGGGGCGTGCGCTCGGCGAAACCATGGCGGTCACCTTCGTGATCGGCAACATGAACCAGCTCAACTCCCTGTCGGTGTTCGAGGCGGCCAACAGCATCACTTCTGCACTCGCCAATGAATTCGCAGAAGCCGGCGAAGGCCTCCACCAGGCTTCGCTCATCTACCTGGGCCTCGTGCTGTTCTTCATCACCTTCGTCGTGCTGGCACTGTCCAAGGTGCTGCTGTCCCGACTGCAGAAAAACGAAGGAGCCCGCTCGTGAGTACCTCCCAACACCTCATTTCTGCAGCCGAGCTGACCCGGCTGCGCCAGGCGCGCTATGCCGGCCGCAAGCGCGTCAACACCATCGCTCTCAGCCTGTCTCTGGCCGCCATGGCGTTCGGCGTCTTCTGGCTGGTCTGGATCCTCTGGGAAACCGTCCGCCTGGGCGTGGGTGGATTGAGCGTGGCGCTGTTCACCCAGATGACCCCGCCGCCCAACGAGGTGGGCGGTATCTCGAACGCCATCTTCGGTTCGTTCGTGATGGTGATGATGGCCACCTTCGTGGGCACCCCCATCGGCATCATGGCCGGCGTGTACCTTGCAGAGTACGACCAGCGCGGCTGGCTTGCATCGGCCACGCGTTTCGTGAACGACATCCTGCTGTCCGCGCCGAGCATCGTGATCGGCCTGTTCGTGTATGCCGTGGTGGTCGCGCGCTTCAAGAGCTTTTCCGGATACGCCGGCATTCTGGCGCTTGCGCTCATCGTGATCCCGGTGGTGATCCGCACGACCGAGAACATGCTCACGCTGGTCCCCGCCAGCCTGCGGGAGGCGGCCTATGCATTGGGAACGCCCAAGTGGAAAGTCATCATGCTCGTCACGCTGCGCGCTGCGCGTGCCGGGGTGATCACGGGGGTGTTGCTGGCGGTGGCGCGCATCGCCGGCGAGACGGCACCGCTGCTCTTCACCGCGCTGAACAACCAGTTCTGGAATGCCGACCTGTCCAAGCCCATGGCCAGCCTGCCGGTCACCATTTTCAAGTTTGCGATGAGTCCTTATGAGAACTGGCAGCAGTTGGCCTGGGCCGGTGTCTTCCTCATCACGATTGCCGTACTGGGACTGAATATCCTGGCCCGTGTGCTGACGCGCCAGAAGTCCTGAGACAACACTTCGACATAGATTGGTCCAAACCCATGTCCACGAAACCAGCCGACCCCGCAGGTGCCGCGAAGATCACGGTCCGCGATCTGAACTTCTACTACGGTAAATTCCATGCCCTGAAGGGCATCAACCTCGACATTCCCGAAAAGAAGGTCACTGCTTTCATCGGTCCGTCGGGCTGCGGCAAATCCACGCTGCTGCGCACCTTCAACCGCATGTTCGAGCTCTACCCCGAGCAGCGTGCCGAAGGCCAGATCATGCTCGATGGCGAGAATTTGCTGACCAGCAAGCAGGACGTCGCTCTGATCCGTGCCAAGGTGGGCATGGTGTTCCAGAAGCCCACCCCGTTCCCGATGTCGATCTACGACAACATCGCTTTCGGCGTGAAGCTTTTCGAGAGCCTCAACGCGACCGACATGGACGATCGCGTGGAGTGGGCGCTGCGCAAGGCAGCGCTCTGGAACGAAGTGAAGGACAAGCTGCACCAGAGCGGCTCGGGTCTCTCGGGCGGACAGCAGCAGCGTCTTTGCATTGCACGCGGCATCGCGATCAAGCCCGAGGTGCTGTTGCTGGACGAGCCGTGCTCCGCCCTCGATCCGATTTCCACGGCCAAGGTCGAGGAACTGATTGCCGAGCTCAAGAACGACTACACCGTGGTCATCGTCACGCACAACATGCAGCAGGCTGCGCGCTGCAGCGACTACACGGCCTACATGTACCTGGGCGACCTGATGGAATTCGGCGAGACTGAACAGATGTTCTTCAAGCCCCAGCGCAAAGAGACCGAAGACTACATTACCGGCCGTTTCGGCTGAACGGACGAGGAGCCTGCATGCCCGACAAACATCTTTCTTCCCAGTTCGACAGCGAACTGAACAGCATCTCGGCCCGCGTGATGGAGCTGGGCGGGCTGGTCGAATCCCAGATCCGCCAGGCCGTGTATGCACTCTCCCAGTTCAGCGTGGAAGCGGCCGACCAGGTCGCCGCCACCGAGCACCGCGTCAATGCGATGGAGGTCGAGATCGACCAGGAGCTGTCGTCCATCATCGCCCGCCGGCAACCGACGGCGCGCGACCTGCGCCTGCTGATCGCCTTCTCCAAGGCGACCGCCAACCTGGAGCGCATGGGCGACGAAGCCAACAAGATGGCGCGCATGGTCAAGTCCATCATCGAGAGCGGCGCCTCGCGCTCGTTGCCCACGACCGACCTGCGCGTCGCGGCAGACCTGGCTTCGGGCCTGCTGCGCAAGGCGCTCGATGCGTTCGCCCGGCTCGACACCAAGGCGGCCGTGGCCATCCTCAAAGAGGACGACCTCATCGACCGCGAGTTCGACGGCTTCGTGCGGAAACTCATCACCTACATGATGGAAGACCCGCGCACGATTTCCTCCAGCCTGGATCTGCTGTTCCTGGCCAAGGCCATCGAGCGCATCGGCGACCACTCCAAAAACGTGGCCGAACTCATCATCTACCTCGTCAAGGGCAAGGACGTACGCCACACCACCCTTGAGCAGATCGAGTCGGCCGTGCTCTGAAAGGCCTTCCACCCATGAAGAGACTTCCCCGCGTTCTCATCGTCGAAGACGAATCCGCGATCGCCGAGCTGATCGCGGTCAATCTGCGGCACAACGGTTTTCAGCCGATCTGGTCGGAAGACGGCGAGTCTGCGCAACGCGAACTCGATGCGGTCCTGCCCGACGTCATCCTGCTCGATTGGATGCTGCCCGGGCAGAGCGGTCTGCAGTTGGCGCGCAAATGGCGGGCCGACGCCCG
Source organism: Acidovorax sp. NCPPB 4044 (assembly GCF_028069655.1). NCBI lineage: Bacteria > Pseudomonadati > Pseudomonadota > Betaproteobacteria > Burkholderiales > Comamonadaceae > Acidovorax > Acidovorax sp. NCPPB 4044. Next base: position 2,429,799 of record NZ_JAMCOS010000001.1, on the reverse strand, counting down.
CACGAAGCCGATTCCGATCCTCATGCTGACCGCGCGCGGCGATGAACCGGACAAGGTGGCCGGGCTCGACGCAGGCGCTGACGATTACATCACCAAACCGTTCTCTACCCAGGAACTGCTGGCGCGCATTCGCGCCGTGCTGCGTCGCCGTACGCCCGAGCAGGCGACCGACACGGTGTCGGTGTCCGATCTTTCCCTCGATGCCGGCACGTACCGCGTGACCTACCAGGGCCAGCAACTCAAGGTCGGTCCCACCGAATTCAAGTTGCTGCACCACCTCATGAAGCATCCCGAGCGGGTCCACAGCCGTGCACAGTTGCTCGACAAGGTGTGGGGTGACCATGTCTTCATCGAAGAACGCACGGTGGACGTGCATGTCAAACGGCTGCGCGAGGCGTTGGGCGTGGCGGGTGCCATGGTCGAAACCGTGCGTGGCGCCGGCTACCGGCTCACGGCCCAGCCTGCGGCACTCATGCGGGCCTGAGTTCTTTTCGTGGGACGCGAGTGCAGGGAAGGGCTCCTCCAGCTGGTGCCGCTGGATGGCCTGGAATGTGGCCGCTCCGCGTTCGTGCTCCGGCGTGTGCCGGGCGCTCGTTTTCTGAAAGAAGGGGCTGGAATGGCTGCGGGTGCGCGAATGCGTTCTGCAATGGCCTGACCGTGCCTCCACCGTAATCCATGGCTTGGCGTTTCTTTTTCTTCCTGTCTTTCCAGGCTGTGGGCCTGGGCCTTGGGTGGTGGTGGGCCGGTCCTTGGGGCGCCGTGCTGGCAGCGGTCGGTGCATCGTGGGCCTGGTTCCTGTGGGATCTCTGGCGCGGCGCACGCGTCGTGCGCTGGCTGCGCCACGGCGACCTGGCGAAGGCGCCATCGCTCAATGGGCTATGGGGCGAGGTGGCGGACCGTGCACGGCGCCTCCTGCGCCAGAGCCAGGCCGATATCGAGGCCAGCGATGCGCGCTTGCAGGAAATCCTCGCGGCACTGCAGGCCACGCCCAATGGCGTGGTGCTGCTCGATGCCGAAGGGCGCATCGAATGGTGCAATCAGATCGCTGCCTCGCAATTCAGCCTGGATGCGGTGCGTGACCTGGGGCAGTCGATCGGCAATCTGCTGCGGGACCCCGAATTCAGCGCGTATTACGCAGCGCAGAATTTCTCCGGAGACGTCGTCCTGCAGGGGCGCGAGAGCACGCCATCGCGCCCTGTGCGCATCTCGGTGCACCTGCATCCGTACGGCGACGGGCGCACGCTGCTGCTGTCCAGGGATGTCACGGCGCTGGAGCAGGCGGAAGCCATGCGCCGCGATTTCGTCGCCAATGTGTCCCATGAAATCCGCACGCCGCTGACCGTGCTGATGGGATTCGTCGAGACGCTGCAGACGCTGCCCTTGTCCGCCGAAGAGCGCTCCCGCTACCTCGGCATGATGTCCCAGCAGGCCGCGCGAATGCAGAGCGTCGTGCAGGACCTGTTGACGCTGTCAAGGCTGGAGGGAAGCCCGCCTCCCGGCCTGACCGAATGGACGCCCGTGGAGTCGCTGCTGCGCCGCTGCGAGGACGAGGCGCGCGGGCTTTCGGCGCTGCTCACGCGCAGCCAGACATCGGGCCACACGCTGGAGTTTCCCGCGGTGGAGGAACTGCGCAGGGCAGGGCAACTGGCCGGTGTTCCCGTGGAACTGCAGAGTGCGCTCTCCAACCTGATCGGCAATGCCGTGCGCTACACCCCTGCGGGTGGTTCCATCCGGGTTGAGTGGGCAATGCTTGAAGACGGCGGGGCCCGTTTTTCGGTGCGCGACACCGGCCCGGGCATCGAGGCGGTGCATATTCCACGGCTGACCGAGCGCTTCTATCGCGTAGACCGCAGCCGTTCGCGCGAGACCGGCGGAACGGGCCTCGGTCTGGCGATCGTCAAGCATGTCGTCCAGCGCCATTCGGCCGTGCTGGCCATCGCCAGCACCGTGGGCAAGGGTTCGGTTTTCTCGGTCACCTTTCCGGCCCACCGGGTTCAGCGGAGTCCGAATGCGCACGGTGCGGCGCTGACCACATCGGTCAAGGCGCCGGTGCCAACCGGCCCTGCGCCTTCTTCAATGCAACCGTCAACATCACCGTAAAGACGGCGGCCGTCAACACCAGGGCGGCGGCTCCGCCGATCCAGAAGGCCGCCGGGGACTCCAGGGGCGGCTGGTTGCCCAGGCCCCGGTATGCCAGCGCATAGCCCGCCGGAAGCCCGATGCCCCACAGCAGCAAGCCGTAGGTGACGAGCGGTGCGATCGTGACGCGGTAGCACCTCAATACGAAGGCGCAGAACGTCTGGAGCGCGTCGGCGACGTGGTACAGGGCCACCCAGGCCAGCAGGCCATATGCGAGCGGCACCACTTCTGCGGAAGTCGTGTACAGAGAAACCAGTGGATTGCGTGCTATCAAAAGAATAGCTGAAAATCCAATGGATACGGCGGCACCAAGCTTAAAACCCATCCATGCGACCCTGCGTGCCCGCTCCTCGTCCATCTTGCCTCGCCAGTAGCTCACGCGCGCGCTGGTAGCGATGGCCAGCGATAGGGGAACCATGTAGAGCACGGCCGTAAGGTTGGATGCGATCTGGTGCGCTGCCGCGGCCACGGCGCCCTGCCGCGCGATGAACAGCGCCATCAGCGTGAAGGACGTCACCTCCACCATCACCGCGAGCCCCGCCGGAACGCCGAGGCGCGCGAAGCGCGCGATCTGCGACATGTCGGGCCGCTCCATGCGCCGCCACAAGCCCAGCGGCCGGTACATGGGCGACGAGCGAACCAGCCACAGCCCGATCCCCAGCAGGACGTAGTTCACCGCCAAGGTCGCCCAGGCGCATCCCACGGCTCCCTGTGCAGGAAGGCCGGCGATCCCGAAGGTAAAACCGATGGACAGCGGTACTTTGAGCAGCAGCGAGCCGAGCTGCAGCCATGTCACGAGTTGGGGACGCCCCAGCGCCTGGTTGAGCGTCGTGTAGAGGCGGAAGGCCAGTGCCGGAGGGAGCGCTGCCGCCAGCACGCTCAGGTAGCGTTCGACTTCCGAGCGCAACTCAGGGGGCACATCGGTCCACCGCAGAATCGCTCCCGGCGACAGCAGCACCGCCATGCCCAGAACGCTTGCGAACCCGCACAGGTAGAGGGCCTGCCGGACCGTGCGTCCGATCTCGGTGGTGTGGCCGGCGCCGCGCTGTTCCGCCCAGACGGGAAGGAGTGCCTGCACAACCCCCATGAGCGCGACATAGACGCTCACATAGATGGCCGAGCCGATCGAAAGCGCTGCCAGGGACGACGGGGCGTGGCGGCCCGCCACGATGGTGTCGGTCACGCCGAACGCCATTACCGCCAACTGGCCCGCCAGCACGGTGACTGCGTGCCGGACGACGTGCGCGCGTTCGGAAGGCATCAGGGCGTGGGGGTGCCGGCAGGCGTGCGGCGCATCACCAGGAGCTGGTCATTCTTGTCGGTAGGGCGGGGCAGGATGGCGACCTGCCGCCAGCCTTCGGCGCTTGCGGCCAATCGCGAGACCGAGGGCTGCGCAGCCAGGTCCGCCACCAGCCAGTCGCAGGCGCTGGCCTGCACCTGGTCTGGCCGCGAAACCGTGTGCAGCGTCCAGCCTCCGTGGTATTGCAGTCCGGCCAGCTGGGCCCGGCTCAATCCGTGGACCAGCAGGCATCCCGGCGTTGGGCCGAGAACGCGAGAGAGGTTCTCGACCTGCGGACGGTAGCTGCGCCCATAGTCCAGCAGTGGCAGCCACAGGGTCATGAGCAGAAGCCATCCGAGGGCCGCTCCGCTGGCCGGCAGGACCAGGCTCTTCCAGATTTCATTGCGGTTGCGGGAGGCCCTCCACCAGACCAGTGCGCACCACGCAGCGGTGGCAGCGAGGGCCAGGGTGAATGCGATGGTAGAGAACTGCGGTGTGAATCCAGGTGCCAGACGCGCGACATTGGAAGCCGGCTTTGCCGGTACGCCGGTCTGCAGGGAGATCCAGATCACCCAGATGGTGATGGCCGAGGCACTGAAAAACAGCAGCGTGAACCAATCGATCAACGAAGCGATGGCTCGCCGCAAGGTGGGAAGGGCGAAGGCCGCCAACGTGGCGAGCGCGGGCAGGCCGAGCAGCAGCGCCCGGTCGGCAGGCTGGGTCGTCAGGGTCGCGGCCAGGGTGACGAGAACGAACCACAGGGGCACGAGCAGATGGCGGTGCAGGGTTGTGCTGGCGATCTGCCGCCGCCACCGCCAGAGCGTCCAGAGCGCCAGCGGCCATGCCGGCCAGGCAAACCAGATGAGAAGGCGCACAAGGCTCTGCCATTCCTTGGCTTCGCCTTCCGCGGCCAGGCGCCAGCGCCAGAGATCCAGCGCCACCGCCAACCCGGCGGCAAGTGCTGTGAGGCCGGCCAGCACCAGCCCCCAGATCCAGCCGGAATGTCGGGGGGGCGAGGGAGATTCAAAGCGGTCGGGCTCGCAGGCGGTGCAGGCCACCAGCAAGGCGCTGCCGCCTCCGAGCAGCACGGCGATCGTCGGGGCACCGCTCAGTACCAGGCCGAAAAGCCCGAAGGCCGCAGCCAGGACGGAAGCGATACGCCGATGCGGCAGGCTGGCCGCGGCAAAAAACACCAGGGCCGTACAGGCCAGCTGGGTGAGATAGCTCGTGATTTCGTGGGACAGTTGCGCGAGCCCGAGGCAGGCGAGCAGGGCCAGCAGGGCCCCGTCTGCCATGGCCCGTGCGTAATCGGAGGGTGATGCCTCGCCGCCGAAAGCGAACGCGACGGGTTGGGCGCCGGGGCTGCGCGCAAGGTGGTACATCCCCCACCAGGTTGCTGCGAGCGTGATGGCCAGCAACGTAATGAAGGGCAGCCGGGCCACCATTTCTGCCGAAATCCACGGCGGCGCAGCCAGCACGGCAAGCGCACCCAGCCAATACGGCAGCAATCCATCGGTGTCCGGAGCCATGCCTGCCAGGGAGGGCGACATCCAGGCGGTGGTGCCGTGGGCCAACTCAAGCATGTAGCCGAACGCCGTCACATCTGCGTTCTTCCACGGCGCGCGAGCCACGAAGCCGGGTACGACATAGGCGATGCATAGCAATAGCAACGCCCAGCGCGGCAACGGCCGCACGGCGCCTTGGGTCACGATGGCGGGGTTCGGAGGATTCACGCGTTCAGTGCCGAAAAAATCGCCTGAGAATAAGGTGAAAACGCAGGCGGTAAAGATCGGGTGGGCGGGCCCACAAGAAAGAAAGGCAGCGCGGTCAAACCGGGCTGCCTGTCTGGGGTGGACGGTGCGGGAGCGGGGCCCACGAACCGTCCATGGTCCGGCGAGGGAAGTGAGTTACTTCGCTGCCGTTGCCGTCGTCTTGCCGAAGCGGTTGCGGAAACGCTCGACGCGACCGCCCATGTTGTCCACCGACTTCTGCGTGCCGGTGTAGAAGGGATGCGATTCGCTGGAGGTGTCCAGCTTGAAGAGCGGCAGTTCGCGGCCGTCGTCGGTCTTGCCGGTTTCCTTGGTGTTCACGCAGGAACGGGTGACGAACTTGAAGCCGTTGGACAGATCCACGAAGAGAACTTCGCGGTAGTTGGGGTGAATGCCTTCTTTCATGGCATGGTCCTTTCTATGGGCTGCTGCGGGAGCCACGCCGCACCCATTGCGACGCACTTTCCGCGGAAAAAGCCCGCAATTATCGCACACTCCCTGGGCGAGTCGAATTGCCCGGGACGGCGAACTGACGCTGCTTCCTGCTTTTCCGTCGTAGCAGTTTCCTGGTGCTTGGGACTACAGGTGCTGAACGATGGTCGTCGATAACAAAAAAAAGCCCCATGGCATTGCTGCGCTGGGGCTTTGTGCGGGGCCATCGAGATGGCCGCTGGGATGGCTCTTATCCGCCCCGGCGCATCATGTCGAAGAAGTCGACATTGGTCTTGGTGGCCTTCATGTTCTTGATCATCAGTTCCATGCTTTCGATCTCGTCCATGTTGTAGAGGAACTGCCGCAGGATGCGGGTCTTCTGCAAGATCTCTGGAGGAAGCAAGAGTTCTTCGCGGCGCGTGCCGCTTTTGTTGAGTTCGATGGCCGGGAACACGCGCTTTTCATAGAGGCGGCGGTTCAGGTGGATTTCACTGTTGCCGGTGCCCTTGAACTCTTCGAAGATCACTTCGTCCATGCGGCTGCCCGTGTCCACCAGCGCCGTGGCGATGATGGTGAGCGAGCCGCCTTCTTCGACCTTGCGAGCAGCGCCGAAGAATCGCTTGGGGCGCTGCAGCGCGTTGGAATCCACGCCGCCGGAGAGCACCTTGCCTGATGACGGCACGACGTTGTTGTAGGCGCGGGCGAGGCGCGTGATCGAATCGAGCAGGATCACCACATCCTTCTTCAGTTCGACCAGGCGCTTGGCGCGCTCGATCACCATTTCTGCCACGTGTACATGGCGTGCAGCGGGCTCGTCGAAGGTGGATGCAATGATCTCTCCCTTCACGGTGCGCTGCATTTCCGTGACTTCCTCGGGACGTTCGTCCACGAGCAGCACCATCAGGTGCACGTCGGGGTTGTTGGCCGTAATGGCATGTGCGATGTGCTGCATCATCATCGTCTTGCCGCTCTTGGGCGGCGCCACGATCAGCGCGCGCTGTCCGCGGCCGATGGGGGCAATGATGTCGATGATGCGGCCGGTGATGTTCTCTTCGCCCTTCATGTCGCGTTCAAGCTTCATCTGTTCCTTGGGGAACAGGGGGGTCAGGTTCTCGAACATGACCTTGTGCTTGTTCTGCTCCGGAGGGCCTCCATTCACGGCGTCCAGCTTGGTCAGCGCGAAATACCGCTCGCCGTCCTTGGGCGTGCGTACTTCCCCTTCGATCATGTCGCCGGTGTGAAGATTGAAGCGACGTACCTGGCTGGGCGAGATGTAGATGTCGTCGGTGCTCGCGGTGTAGCTTGTATCCGGGCTGCGCAGGAAGCCGAACCCGTCGGGAAGAATCTCAAGCACACCATCGGCAAAGACCTGCTCGCCGGCTTTGGCGCGCTTCTTGATGATGGCGAACATCAGTTCCTGCTTGCGCATGCGACCGGTGTTCTCGATCTCCAGCTCTTCGGCCTGCTTGAGCACTTCGGACACATGCAGTGCCTTGAGTTCGTTTAAATGCATGGGGGTGACTCCGGAACGGAGTGAATATGGAATTCAGGGGAAGACCGCGTGCCGCGTGGGCTGCCCGAGGCGTGCCTTGGCGGGTCTTGAGGATCTGCGACCGGCCGCCGATGCTGGGCTGGCCCGGTGATCAGCGCGGATTATGACAGGAAAAGTGCCCGCTCATCAGGGCTTCGCGAGTGTCTCTCCATGGAGACGCAGAGAGGTAAATGAAAGGTGCCAGAAGCTCGCGAAGGCTGCGGCACCGATGGGAAAACCCGGTGGGCGGATCAGGCGAGTTGCTGATCGATGAAGGCCGTCAATTGGGCCTTGCTCATCGCGCCGACCTTGGTGGCGGCCAGTTGGCCGTTCTTGAACAGCATCAGCGTCGGGATGCCGCGGATTCCGAATTTAGCGGGCACTTCACGGTTTTCGTCCACATTCATCTTGGCCACGGTGAGTTTGCCTTGATAAGCGCCTGCCACTTCATCCAGGATGGGGGCAATCATCTTGCAAGGGCCGCACCATTCGGCCCAGTAATCCACCAGCACCGTGCTGCCGGGTTGGAGCACGTCGGATTCGAAGCTGGCGTCGGAGATATGTTTGATCAGTTCGCTGGCCATGGCGCTTTCCTTGTGGATGCGAAGAAAGTGAAGTGTTGTGGGGTGCGGATAAAGTCTTGGGATTGTGACAGAAAGACATTTCCCGCTTGGCGCCGTGGACGGCGACTCCACTGCTATGACAGTCATAGCGAATTCCGATGCGCTGGACGCGGTCTGGGACTCGTCCATCCAACGTATTCATGGACTGCTCCAGGGGCTGGGCATACCTGCCGGTATGTTGGTCGTGCTGGTCCCCTATGCCCAACTCATGGGCGAGGCCCAGCGGCGGTGGGCGCGTGCTTTTCCAGACGGTTTTTCCCCCCGCTTCGAAAGCACGCGCAACTGGGCGGCTCGCATGGCCTCTTTCGTGCCGGAAGGAGACGACCTGACTCTGGACGCTGCACGGGATACGCTGACGGCGCGCTCACTGCTTGACCGTGCCGGTCTGGGCGAGCAGTGGGAGGTGCTGGCGGGGCCTTTGCTGGAGGCTGCGTGCCAGTTGGCGCCAGTGGTGGCAGCCGTTGCACCTGCGGATCGTGAGGCATGGGTCGCGCACGCACGCGCACTTCTCCTTCCCGCGGGGGATGGGGCGGCGTTGCGGTACGAGGTGGCCGTCGCGCGCATCGCGCTGGAATGGGTGGCGGCAACGCGGCATGCGACGGATGTGCTTTTCAGTGCGCATGTGCGGGCCCAGACTCCTGCGCTGGTCGTCCTCGACGGATTTCAACCGGACGCGCTGGCGCATGCCTTGTGCGCGCAGTGGCCTGCGGACCATGCATGTATCTTGCCGCTGTGGCTTGAACAGGAGCCCGGATCGACCGGGGCGATGCGGCTGTCTGAGATCGCATTCCACACGGCCACAGACTCGGAAGACGAAGCGCAACGCGCCACTGCCTGCGTTTTGCAGCACATACACCGAGGCCACGTGCCCGTCGCGCTGGCGGCGATCGACCGGGCCCTCACGCGCCGTATCAGTGCTCTGCTGGGCGGGCGGGGAGTGACGGTGCATGACGAAAACGGGTGGACGCTTTCGACGACGCGGGCTGGCGCCCATGTCATGGTGGCGTTGCGCGCATGCGAGTGGCATGCCTCCGGCGATGAAATGCTGGACTGGCTGAAGCATGCGCCGGCCGCAGATCCTGAGATCCTCAGGCAGCTGGAGCGTTGGCTGCGGAACTCGGGCAACGGAGGATGGTCGGCAGCCGTGTTGGCGGCAAGCGAGGACAACGCGCCGTTGCCACAGCCCTCCAAGGCAGACAAGGCAGACGGTGGTGCATCCATCTGGCACGCGTTGGTTCGCCAAACAGAAGCCTGGAGGGCGTCCATGCAGGCGGGCCGTGATTTTTCAGGCTGGCTGGTGGCCCTGCGGTCCTTGCTGCAGTCCACGCAACAGTGGGATCGCCTGCAGCTGGACGATGCGGGCCTGCGCGTCCTGGCCGAACTGCGGTTGGATGCCATGCACCAGCAGGAATGGGAAGGATTGGATCGCTCGGGTCGTCCGCTCACGCTGACTGAATTTTCGCAGTGGGTGGACGATGTCCTGGAGGCGGGTCGATTCCGCCCGGACTTGGACGGAGAAAGAGCTCCCCAGATCGTGGTCGTGCCACTGCAGCAGATGCTGGCGAGGCCGTTCGCGGCGCTGGTCGCTGCAGGCTGTGACGAAAAGCGGTTGCAGGCAGCGCCGGAGCCCTCGGGGGCCTGGACGAATGCACAACGCCTGGGCCTTGGGTTGCCTGTGCGCGAGGCGCTGGAGAGTGTGCAACGCGCTGCCTGGGCGCACGCCCTTTCGGTGCCGAAAGTCGATGTGCTCTGGCGCATCGGAGACGATGGTGGCGAGCCGCTCCTGGCCAGCCCTTTGGTGCTCGGTTTGCAAGCGGCAGGCTTCGGCTCGGACGCTTCCGATCCCCGGGAGGTGCGTGAGGTGCCGGTGGAGCCGGTACGCATGCCGCGGCCTGCGGGTGACGCGTTGCCCTTGGGCCGGCTCTCGTCATCGGCGTATTCAGACCTCCGCCACTGTCCCTACCGGTTTTTTGCCCTGCGCCTGCTGGGACTGCAGGAATCGGACGAACTGGGCACGGATGTAGACAAGCGCGACTTCGGAAATTGGCTTCACGCCGTGCTGCAGCATTTCCACGAGACTTTGGGCAAGATGCCGGTAGAAGAGGTGGGCGGCCGACGGGCACTGCTCGATGCTGCAGCACAGGCTGCCACCCGTGCCTACCGCCTCTCGCCTGCAGAATTCCTGCCTTTTTCCGCAGGGTGGCCGGCGTTGCGTGAGGGCTACTTGCATTGGTTGGCGGAGCACGAAGCCCAGGGCGCGCGCTTTCTCGATGCCGAGAGGCGTTGCGTGCAACCGCTGGGTTCTCTGCAGCTCGTCGGCACGCTGGACCGCGTGGATGCGGTGCTATCCGATGCGCCTGGAGAGCCGTCCGCGATGATGGTCATCGACTACAAGACCGAGAACGAGACCGTTACGCGGCGGCGCATCCCGGCTGGAACGGAGGACTCGCAACTGGCCTTTTATGCTGCGCTGCTGGGTGACGACACGCTGCGGGCGATGTATGTCAACGTGGGTGAGCGTGGCGAAACGCGCAGTTTCGAACAGCCGGACATCGTGTCGCTGCGCGATCAACTGGTCGAAGGCATCCTGCACGACTTCGAGCGCATTGCGCAGGGCGCGGCGATGCCCGCGCTGGGCGAAGGGGCCGTGTGCGATTACTGCGCTGCACGTGGGCTGTGCCGAAAGGACTTCTGGCATGAATGAGCCGCTGCACGCTTCGTCAGCTGCCTATGAGCACAATGGCCGCTCGGTGAGCCGCGAAACGTTCTACGCCGTCGCCTGCGACCCGGACCGCAGTGTGGCCGTGGAGGCTTGCGCAGGGGCCGGGAAGACCTGGATGCTGGTGTCGCGGATTCTGCGCGCTTTGCTCAATGGCAGCGAGCCCCACGAGATCCTCGCGATCACCTTCACCAAAAAGGCCGCAGGCGAGATGCGTCAACGCCTGCAGGAATGGCTTGGAGATTTTTCTCGCCAGCCGTTGCAGGCCTTGAAAAAGGAACTCGCGGCACGCGGCGTTGAGGATCCCTCGGATGCGGAGTGCGCGCGCTTGCAGGGACTGTTTCTCCATATGCTGGGTGCGGGCCGTCCCGTGCAGATCCGTACTTTCCATAGCTGGTTCGCTGCCCTGTTGGGAACGGCCCCCATCGCGGTGCTGCAGTCGCGCGGCCTGCCTGTGCATTACGAGTTGCTCCAAGACGATGCTGAGGCCGTCCGCCAGGTCTGGCCGCTGTTCTTGCGAAGGGTCATTGAGGAGGAGGGGTTGCATGCGGACTACATGCAATCGGTAGCGCGGCACGGCCGGTCCCAGACGCGCAAGGCATTGGAATCGGCATTGGCCAAGCGCGTGGAGTTCGAATTGGCGGATGCTGGCGGCGCGGTGGATGCCTCCGTGCCGCCGTTCCAGGCGCAGTGGCCGGAGTTGTCTGCGATGGATCACCCTGCTCAGGCATTGGCCGGCGAAGCTTGCCGTGCCCGCTGGCTCGGTTGGGCTGCGGCGATGGGTGCGGAGACCAACAAGACCCCTCAGAAGGCCGCGGCTGCTGTCGTCGCTGCGTTTTTCGACACGGAGGATCTCGAATCACGCCTGGACGCGCTGCGACGTGCGCTGTTCGTTGCGAAGGAAGATCGGCTCACCCGGAATCTGGAGAAGTTCGCAGCGGCACAGGAGGCCGAACGGGAACTGCAGCAGCTGTGCATGGCGCGGCAACAGCATGAAGCATGGCTGCACCAGCAGCGCATGGCGCGGCTCACCCGAGCGCTGGCGGCGGCTTTCGCGGCGCTGAAGCGCGACCGGGGCTGGGTGGACATGAACGATGTCGAACGCACTGCACTCGTGATGCTCTCCGATCCGGTGCTCAGCGGCTGGGTGCAGGAGCGCCTGGATGCACGCGTGCGCCATCTGCTCATCGACGAGTTCCAGGACACCAACCCGCTGCAGTGGCAGGCCCTGCATGCCTGGCTGGCAGGCTATGTCGGCAGCGGCGGAGGGGCCCGCCCCCCCAGCGTATTCATCGTGGGTGATCCCAAGCAGAGCATTTACCGCTTTCGCCGTGCGGAGCCACAGGTGTTTCGCGCGGCGCAGGCCTTCGTGCAGCAGGGCTTGGGAGGAGATCTCCTGGCCTGCGACCACACGCGCCGCAATGCCATGGATGTGATCGCCGCAGTGAATGCCGTCATGGGGACGGCGCAGGGGCAGGGCGAATACGCAGGGTTTCGCAACCACACGACTGAATCGCATGACGCCGGTGTTCTGGTGCGCCTGCCACCCGTCTTCAACGCTGACGATGGCGACTCGGCTGTTGCGCAACCTCTTCCTGACCCGATGGCATGGCGTGACAGCCTGGAGCAGCCGCGACACGAGGCGGAAGAAACCCTGCGCATGCGCGAGTGCCAGCAGGCCGCCCGCTGGGTCGCCGAGCGAATGGCGGCCGGCACACCGCCGCGCGAGATCATGGTGCTTGCGCGCAAGCGGGATCGCCTCGCGGCGATGCAGGACGCTCTGAGGGATCTGCATATTCCCTGCGTTCAGCCGGAGAACTCCGAATTGTGCGAAGCACCGGAAGTCCAGGATGTCGTGGCCTTGCTGGATGCGTTGCTGTCTCCTGGCCATGACCTGTCGATGGCGCGGGCGCTGCGTTCGCCGCTGTTTGGCCTGGAAGACCGGTTGCTGGTGCGCATTGCTGCAGCCCGGCGCCAGGCCGCCCAAAGCGCCACCGCCACCCATGATTTCCGGCTGCCGAGTTGGTTTGATCTGCTATCGAAAGATGAGCTATTGGACGAAGAAATACCGCGGCTATCGGCCGATTTGAATCTGTACCGTGGGTGGGTGGAGCAATGGCCGCCGCACGACGCGCTCCACGCGATCTACCAGCACCGGGACGTGCTCGCCCGGTACGCCGCAGCCGCCCCTGCACCGCTGCGTCCAGGCATGTTGGCGAATCTTCGAGCGTTGCTGTCGGCGGCGCTGCAGCAGGACGGTGGCCGCTATCTCACTCCCTACGCTTTCGTGCGGGCCTTGAAGCGGCCGGGTCACCGCGCGCCGGGTCGGGTGGATGCGCAGGCTGTTCGGCTGCTGACCATTCACGGCGCCAAGGGCCTGGAGGCGGATGCGGTGCTGCTGCTCGATACCGACAGCCGCGGGCAGAAAGCCGAAACCATGGGAGTCCTGGTGGATTGGCCAGGCGAAAGCCCGGAGCCACGGCGTTTCATTTTTCTTGCGAGCGAATCGTCACCGCCTCCGAGCGCCGTGGATACGCTGGCCGCGGAGCACGCGGAACGCTTGCGGGAAGAACTCAATACCCTCTATGTGGCGATGACCCGTGCACGCCACTGCCTGGCGCTGTCCTGTGTGCGTCTGACCCAGTCGGCCGCGGGCAGCTGGTGGAACCGGGTGGCTCCGCTGGCTTCCGATGCGGACTGCCCCGGGCCTGCAACTTCTGCCGAAGTGGAGATCGCTCCGGACACCGCGCAGCTTTCCGAGTTGCCGGGGTGGGGAGCGGTACCCGTGCTGCCGGATGTTCGTCCTGCGGTCGGGGTTGCAGTTGCGCCCAACCCTTTGTCGAACCAGGAGGCGGAGGCATCTCCCGCCAAGACACGCACGGCCTCCAGCCTGGTCTCGCGCCAGGGTGAGGCCATGCACCAATTGCTCGAACAGGCTGGCTTTTCCGTGAAGACTGCGGCGTCGCAGCGTTTGGATTGGACACCCGAGCGCCTCTTGCAGCTCGCGAGGGATTTCGAGTTGCCGGCAGACCAGGCCGAACGTGCGGCTGCGATGGCTGGCCACATTCTCGAGGGCGAGGGTGCCTGGGCGTGGGATCGTTCCCGCATCGATCTGGCGATGGACGAGGCCCCCATCGTCCATCTGGGGCAAACCTTGCGCATCGACCGCTTGGTGCGTTGCCGCGCCGAACCTGGCCATGCACCCGATTGGTGGGTGCTGGACTACAAAAGCGCCGCCGACCCCGAGCGCCAACCGGAACTGCTTGTGCAATTGCGCCGCTACCGGATGGCGGTGCTGGCACAGGTTCACAAGGGGGCGGTCCGTGCTGCTTTCCTGACAGGCGATGGGCGCATGGTCGAGGTGGATCCTTCCCATGAAAATGCCAACGCAGGGTCGGGGCCACCTGCCCAGCCCTTACCATCGCCCACCCCGGTCCCGCCCGCTCCGGCGCCCATTCCTGCAGAAGGGCCTGCGCAAGGCTCGCTCTTCGACTGAGCGGCGCGTTGTGGTGTACCCCAGCCAGCTTCCATCCGCCAACCGATTGCATCGATATGTCTTTTCCCGCTCCGGTGTCTGCCGCCGCCCATCCGAACTGTGATGTTGCCGTGATCGGGGGTGGCCCGGCAGGCCTGATGGCTGCCGAGACCCTGGCCGGCCGTGGCCTGGCCGTGCATGTGTTCGATGCCATGCCGTCGGTGGGACGCAAGTTCCTGCTGGCAGGCAAGGGCGGTCTCAATCTGACCCATTCCGAACCCTTTGGACCGTTCGTGGAACGATTTGGCGTGCGGGCCTCCGTGCTGAAACCCTTGCTGGAAAAGTTCGGCCCCGAGGCGCTGCAGGCGTGGGCGCGTGGCTTGGGCGTAGAGACTTTCGTTGGTACATCGGGCCGGGTTTTCCCGGCGGACATGAAAGCAGCCCCGCTCCTGCGGGCGTGGCTGCACCGCTTGCGCGGGATGGGCGTGCAATTCCACATGCGCCACCGCTGGCAGGGTCCAGTGGCCGGTATGGAAAGCGTTGGCGACGGCCGGAGCGGGCATGTGCTGCGCTTTGCCGCACCTTCCGGTGCGGTGGATGTGAGGGCGGGGGCCGTTGTGCTGGCGATGGGCGGAGCCAGTTGGCAGCGCCTGGGCTCCGATGGGGCATGGGTTCCCTGGCTGACGGAGCGCGGCGTGCAGGTGGCTCCATTGCTGCCCGCCAATTGCGGATTCGATGTGCTGGGCCCTGGCGCTCCGGCCGATGAGACGCGGAGGGAGTTCCTGAGCGCGCTCATCGGACGGGAGAGCACGCCTCCGGTAGGCTGGACACCCCACTTCCAGGAGCGATTTGCCGGTCAGCCGTTCAAATCGGTGGCGCTGCATTTCACGGACAGCCAGGGCCGCGCCTTCCACCGCCGAGGCGAATTCGTGGCTACGGCTTCAGGCGTCGAGGGCAGCCTGGTCTATGCGGTTTCGGCGCTTCTGCGCGACGAGATTGCGGCCCACGGGCACGCCACGTTCATGCTCGATCTGTTGCCGGACCATACCCCTGAGCGGGTAGAGAAAGAGGTGCGCCATCCCCGTGGATCCCGCACCCTGAGCAGCCATCTCAAGAGCCGCCTGGGCCTGGAAGGCATCAAGGCGGCTGTCCTCTACGAGCAATTGGGCAAGGATGGCCTGCAGGACAGCCGGGCGCTGGCGCATGCGATCAAGGCGCTGCCTGTCACCGTGGTGTCTGCGCGTCCCCTGGACGAGGCCATCAGCACGGCCGGTGGTGTCACGTTCGAAGCGCTGGATGCCACGCTGATGCTGGCGGCCTGGCCGGGCGTGTTCTGTGCGGGCGAGATGCTGGACTGGGAAGCGCCCACCGGCGGATACCTGCTCTCGGCATGCATGGCGACCGGCTTTGCGGCAGGGCAGGGTGTGCTGAAGTGGCTGGAAGAGGCGCAGCCTGCGCGGTTGTGACCGGCATGCACTCCGGCGCGGCCGACAGGGCCACGCCGGAGGAGTAGAAGTCTGTGGGATCAAAGGGCGAAATATCCATTTCGCTCCAGGGTGCCTGCGCGCGTGGCGGATGCCATGGGCCTGCAAAAGAAGAAGTTGACGAGCCTTACCCCCGGCACTGGCTCCACGGTTAGGGCTGCTTGGTTCCCCACCTGACCCGGTTGGCCGCTTCCCCATGCGGGGAGGCCCGTCAGCCGCGATTGTACCCAATGCCTGGAGGGTCCCCAGCTGAATTCCCGGGCGCGGCTCCGGTGATCTTGAATACGTCCACCAACTGCTCGAGCCGGGCTGCCTGTGCCGTGAGGGATTGGGCGGCCGCTGCTGCCTCTTCCACCAGGGCGGCGTTCTGCTGGGTGGCCTGGTCCATGTGGGTCACGGCCACATTGATCTGGTCGATGCCCGAGGACTGCTCCTGGTTGGCGGTAGCGATGTCCTGGATGAGCCCTGCAACCTGCCGGACGCTGTCCACCACCTCGGCCATCGTGCTGCCGGCCTGGTCCACGAGCCGGGAGCCTTCTCCCACCTGCTGGACCGACGTATCGATCAACTGCTTGATCTCCTTGGCTGCAGAGGCCGAGCGGTGCGCAAGGCCGCGCACTTCTGCCGCGACGACGGCAAAGCCCCGGCCCTGCTCGCCGGCGCGAGCGGCTTCCACGGCGGCGTTGAGCGCCAGGATGTTGGTCTGGAAGGCGATGGAGTCGATCACGCCGATGATGTCGACGATCCGGCGCGACGATGCGTTCACGTCGCCCATGGTGGTCACGACCTGGCTCACCACCGCGCCGCCGCGCTGGGCCACTTCCGAGGCGGTGCGTGCCAGCCCCGCGGCATGGCGGGCATGCTCCGCATTCTGTCGCACGGTGCTGGTGAGTTGCTCCATGGACGCGGCGGTCTGCTGGAGCGAACTGGCCTGTTGCTCGGTACGCGCGGACAGGTCATGGTTGCCTGCCGCGATCTCTGCGGACGCGTTGGCGATGGACTGGGTGCTGGTGCGCACCTCGCCCACGATGTGGGCGATGCTCTGGCGCATGCGTTCCATGCCATGCAAGAGGCTGGAGCGGTCGGCCGGCTTCAGCGGAATGTGCATGGAAAGATCTCCCGCCGCCATGCGGGTGCTGATGTCAGTGGCTGCGCCGGGCTCACCGCCCAGGTCTCGCAGCAGTCCGCGTGCCAGCAGCAGGCCGATGCCCAGCAGCGCCACTGCCAGTGCGAGCGCGGCCAGCCCGAATTTCAAGATGCGTGCATTGACGGTGGAGGCCACCGTGTCCACGTAGACGCCCGAACCCACGACCCAGTTCCACGGGGCGAATCCCTTGACGTAGGAAACCTTGAGCACCGGGTCCGTGCTCCCCGGCTTGGGCCACATGTAGAGTACGAAATCCGCGCCCTGGCGCTTGACCGCATCGACGAAGGCCACGAAAAGGCGCAGGCCGGTAGGGTCCTTGTTCTCGGAGAGGTTCTTGCCCTCCAGTTCGGGCCGGATCGGGTGCATCACCATGACGGGTTGCATGTCGTTGATCCAGAAATATTCGTTGCCGCTGTAGCGCATCGAGCGCAGGCTGTCCTGGGCCATCTGGCGTGCCTGGGCGTCGGTGAGTTTGCCCTGGGTGGAAAGCGCGTGGTAGTGCGCAACGAGACTGTGGGCGGCTTCCACGTTCTGGCGAACGCTGTTCTTGCGCTCCTCCATGATGAGCTCCTTCTCGGAAGCGAGAAGGATCACCGTGATGAGAGCAATGCCGAGCAGGGCGCAGCCGATGAGAAGGCCCAGTCGCCGGGATATGCCCATCGAAGGCCGGTGTGCGGTGGTCATGGACGAGTCCTAGGGGTGTCTTTGCCGTCCGCGGCGGCCCGTGAAGGTACGTGGCGCCGGAGGGCTCTTGCATGCTAAGGGAACGGATGAGCACCGACGGGGCGGTCGCCCCCCGTAGAATCCCGCAGATGTCCTATCTCGTGCTCGCCCGCAAGTACCGTCCGCGCAATTTTTCCGAAATGGTGGGACAGGAGCACGTGGTGCAGGCGCTCTCGAATGCGCTCACCCAGCAGCGTTTGCACCACGCCTACCTTTTCACGGGAACCCGTGGCGTGGGGAAGACCACGGTGTCACGCATCCTGGCCAAGTCGCTCAATTGCCAGGGCCCCGACGGGCAGGGCCACATCACGGCCACCCCCTGCGGCGTCTGCCAGGCCTGTACCGACATCGATGCCGGCCGTTTCGTGGATTACACCGAGCTGGACGCCGCTTCCAACCGGGGCGTGGACGAGGTCCAGGGGCTGCTGGAGCATGCCGTGTACAAGCCGGTGCAGGGCCGCTTCAAGGTTTTCATGATCGATGAAGTGCACATGCTCACGAACACCGCGTTCAACGCGATGCTCAAGACGCTCGAAGAGCCCCCTGAATACCTGAAATTCGTGCTGGCCACGACCGATCCGCAGAAGGTGCCCGTGACGGTGCTCTCGCGCTGTCTCCAGTTCAATCTGCGGCCGATGGCGCCCGAGACGGTGCTCGATCACCTCACGAAGGTGCTGGTCCAGGAGAACGTGCCCGCCGAACCCCAGGCGCTTCGCCTGCTGTCGCGCGCTGCCCGGGGATCCATGCGCGATGCGCTGTCGCTCACCGACCAGGCCATCGCCTTCGGCAGCGGCCAGTTGCAGGAGGCCGGCGTACGCCAGATGCTGGGCAGCGTGGACCGCTCCTACGTGTTCCGCCTCATCGAGGCGCTGGCCCACGGAGATGGCCGCACGGTGGTCGAGACTTCCGAGGCGTTGCGCGTCAACGGGCTCTCGGCTGCCTCCACGCTCGAAGAAATGAGCGCCGTGCTGCAGCGCATGGCGGTGCTCCAGGCGGTGCCGCAGATGGCGGAAGCGGTGGACGCGTCCGACCCGGAGGCCGCGGAAACGGCGCGCCTTGCTGCGGCGATGCCGGCGGACGAAACCCAGTTGCTCTACAGCATCTGCCTGCATGGCCGCGCTGAGCTCGGGTTGGCGCCCGACGAATACGTTGCCCTGACCATGGCGCTGCTGCGGTTGCTGGCCTTCAAGCCGCCTGCGGAAGGCGGCTCGCCTTCGGCGGAAAAAAAAACACTTCCATCACCCCCTGAGCGGCCCGCCCGCGATCCAGTAGCGGTGCCGCCCGCTCAGATGCCCGCTGCCGCGGCAGCCCGCCCAGCGGCGCAAGCCTCTCGGCAACCCCAGGACGATGGCCCCCCGTGGCCAGAAGAGGGCCCCCCCGTAGCGCAGGAACCGGCCCGCTCGGCAGCGCCGCCTCCATCGGCGCCCGAGGCTTTGGCGCCTGCTACCCACCCCGCTGGCAATACGGCCAATGGCTCGGATACCGTGGTGCGCCTGCCTGTCAGGACATCGGAGGCATTGAAGCCAAATCCCCCTGATGCCGCCGAAAGCATTGAAAAGATTGCTCCTGAATTTGTAGCAATTCCGGTGCGGATGGCCCCCGAGCCTGGCGTGCGGCTGCAGCCAGTGGCGCCGACGGGGCCCATGCCCGCATCGGCGCGCTACACGCCCACCGAAGAGGGTGACGTGTGGCATGCCACGGTCATGCAGTTGGTTGCGGCAGAGGCCATCGGCGCGCTGGTGCGCGAGCTGGCTCTGCAGTCGCAGCTGGTGGCTCGCGATGCCGATCACTGGCTGCTGCGCGTGGAGCGCGAGTCGCTGAACCAGCCGGTGGCGCGCGAGCGGCTCCGGGCTGCCCTGGAGGCCGCCGGCTTCGCCCGGCAGATCAGCGTGGAACTCGGGGTGGTGATCGACAGCCCGGCACGGCGCAACGCCCACGCGGCCGCGGAGCGCCAGCGCCGTGCCCAGGAGATCGTGGAAAACGACCCCTATGTGCAATCGCTGGTGCGTGACTTCGGCGCGAGAATCGTGCCCGGCAGCATCAAGCCCGCATGATCCCGGATGCCGCGGAGCGCGGCCGGCGCCGCCCGGCTCCTGCCCACTGACCCATTTCTGCTTTCGCTTTTGTCTTCGACCCCTCAGAAAGAAAAGGAAACCGTACATGTTCAACAAAGGACAACTCGCCGGCCTCATGAAGCAGGCGCAGGCCATGCAGGACAACCTGAAAAAGGCCCAGGACGAACTGGCCAACATCGAGGTGGAAGGCGAATCCGGTGCCGGTCTCGTCAAGGTGCTCATGACCTGCAAGCACGACGTGAAGCGGGTGACCATCGACCCCAGCCTGCTGGCGGACGACAAGGACATGCTCGAAGACCTCGTTGCGGCGGCTTTCAACGCGGCGGTTCGCAAGGCCGAGGAAACTTCCCAGGAAAAGATGGGCAAGATCACTTCCGGCATGCCGGGCCTGCCGCCTGGCATGAAGTTCCCCTTCTGACCTTGGCTCCTCCGGGCCCCGCAAGGATACCTGCCGGGCCCTGTGGCAGGGCCTGGCATCGCACACCCTTGTTTTCCCTCCTTCGGGCTCTACGCCATGGCTTCCGCCTCTGACATGCATTCCCTCGACAGCCTGGTTCAGGCGCTGCGCCGGCTGCCGGGCGTGGGCGTGAAGTCGGCCCAGCGCATGGCGTTCCACCTGTTGCAGCACGACCGCGAGGGGGCCCGATTGCTCTCCCGCGCGCTGCACGAGGCAGCCTCGTCGGTGCGGCACTGCGTGCGCTGCCACACGTTCACCGAAGGTGAGGTGTGCGCAACCTGCCTGGATCCTTCGCGCGACGCATCGCGCCTGGCGGTGGTCGAAACGCCGGCCGACCAGGCGGCGCTGGAGCGCACGGGGGCCTTCCGGGGGCTGTATTTCGTGCTCATGGGCCGGCTGTCGCCACTGGATGGCGTGGGCCCGAAAGACATCGGCTTCGGAAAACTGCTGGAGCGCGCCTGCGACGGCGTGGTCCAGGAGGTGATCCTCGCCACCAATTTCACGGCCGAGGGCGAGGCGACGGCGCATGCGCTCGGCGAAGTGCTGAAAGCACGCGGCGTGCACGTCACACGCCTGGCGCGGGGCGTGCCTGTGGGCAGCGAACTGGAGTATGTGGACCTCGGCACCATCGCCCATGCGCTCGTGGACCGGCGTTAGTCAGCTATACAATTGATAGCTTGAAAGGCCCGGTGCGCGGGCTCAAGGCATATGAAAGCTGTGACATGAATTCCCTGCACATCGTGCGTTTCACCGTGGCGTATTGGTGCGTTTTCGCGATGGTGCTGATGCCGATCGCGTGCGCCTTCCTGGCCAAGCGCGGCAGCTTCCAGGGCAAGGACAACCATGATCCGAGGGGATGGGCCGCAAAGCAGGGCGACTGGCGTGCACGCGCCCTCGCGGCACAGGCCAATACCTTCGAGAGCCTGCCATTCTTCATCGGGGCGGTGATCGTGGCGCACCAATTGGGTGCCGGGCAGACCCTGCTCGACCTGCTTGCACTGGCCTTTGTGATGCTGCGGGGTTTCTACGTGCTGATGTACGTCTCGGACATGCCCACGGTGCGCAGCGCGGTGTGGCTGGCCGGCTTCGCGGTGAACACCGCCATTTTCTTTCTCGGGTACCGGTAGCAGTCCCCGCGTCTGCAGGCCCTGTCCATCGTTTCTTTTCGAACCCCTGCCACCTAGAACGGCGTCTTCAGGGCGCCGTATTTTTACCGGTACAGGGATTGTCCCCGGTGCCCCGGATGGGCTTTTTGAGGCAAGATTGCTGCACTGCAGCATTCGTTGCATTCTTTCTTCCATGAGACCGCCTTCCCTCGATCGCCGCCGCTTCGCCGCGATGGCCATGTCCCTTCCTCTCGGCGGACTGGCTTGCGGCACGGCAAGCGCCATTGCGCCGCCCTTCACCGCGTCGGGCGATGGACGCGTGCGCGTGGCTGTAGGCGGCATGGGCTTGCTCTACCACCTTCCTCTCACCGTCGCGCAGGAGTTGGGGTTTTTCCGTGCGGAAGGGCTGGATGTGTCGGTGCAGGATTACGCGGGCGGTGCGCTGGCCTTGCAGGCGGTCCAGCAGGGCTCGGCCGACGTGTGTTCCGGTGCCTACGACCACACGCTGCGCATGCAGCTGCAGGGGCAAACCTACGTCGCGTTGATGCTGCAGGGCCGTGCGCCCCAGTTGGCTTTCGCGGCGTCGGCCCGGTCGTGGCCTGTGCGCAGCGTGCAGAGTTTCAAGGGCCTGCGCGTCGGGGTGACCGCGCCCGGCTCGTCCACCCATCTGGTGGCGCAGATGGTGCTCTCGCAAAATGGTGCGTCGCTGGAGGGCATTTCCTTTGTCGGTGTCGGCGCGTCGGGCGCTGGCGCTCTGGCAGCACTGCGCCAGGGGCGCGTCCATGCGCTGTGCCATGCCGATCCGGTCGTGAGCGTGCTGGAGCAGCGTGGCGAGGTCCGCCTGCTGTGCGATACGCGCACGCTGAAAGGCACGCAGGATCTGTTCGGGGGCGCGATGCCGGCCGCGAGCCTGTACGCGCCCCGAACCTTCGTACAGCAGCAGCCCGCTGCCTCGCAGGCCCTGGTGCATGCGATGGTCCATGCGCTCAAGTGGCTGCAGACGGCCAGTGCGGCCGATCTCATGCGTGTGGTGCCCCAGGACTACCTGCTCGGCGACCGAGGGACTTATCTGGCGGCTTTCCACAAGGTGCGCGATACCTTTTCGCCCGACGGCCTGATGCCGGACGACGGGCCCGCCACGGCCCTGCGCACTTTGGCCCGTCTGCGGCCGGAACTGGCTGCGTCCAAGGTGGAACTCGGGCGCACCTATACCAACGAGTACGCACGCAAGGCCAAGGCGAAGTTCAACGCCTGAAGCCGCAGGCTGCCGTCCGGCAACGTGGGCGGCGCAAGTGGCGCCATGGTCCGACAGGGTTGGACCGGGGCGGGGCGGTAGAGTCCTCGCCACTGCGCGTCAAGGCTTCCGCGCGGCGGACTGCAGCGAGTGCAGTTCGGTAACTATTCGGCCATCCACCCACCAAGGACGTTTTCCATGACGCTGAACCTCAGCATCGGCCCGCTCGTGGCCCTGATCGCCGGCATTCTCATTCTGGTCATGCCGCGACTGCTCAACATCATCGTGGCGCTCTACCTGATCGTCATCGGCCTGCTCGGCCTGTTCGGCATGCATTCGCTGCGGCTCTGACCGCGGAGAAGGGGAGGAAGGTGCCGCCGTCGCTGCGCCTTCCTCCTGGCCCGGCTGTGCGACCGCTGGGCGAGGCGCCGCCGTGCCGCGCTCCGGCCTTCAGCGCTTCTTCACGCGCGACGGCGTCCCACCCTTGCGCGAAGGCGCAGGCGCCGCGGCCTTCTTCGCATTGCTTCTGGCGGGAGCGGCTTGCTTGCTGCTGCGCCCGGAGGTCGAAGAACCTGCGGCCATGCGCACGGGCAGGTACACCACCACCTGCTCTCCCACCTTGAAGGACGCCGTGGCCTTCACATCGTTCCAGGTGGCCACGTCGGCCGTGGTCACCTTGTAGCGGCGAGCGATCGTCGACACGGATTCGCGCTTGCCCGCTTTCACCATGGTGCGGCGCGTCACGGTTTCGGGCGTGAACGCCACCTGGCCGTTGTCGGCCACCTGTCCCGGCACGTCCGCCTGCGTGGCCGTGTTGCGCGGCACCATGAGTGCCGAACCTGCCTTGATGAGCATGCGGGGCGGGATCTTGTTCACGCTGCGCAGGTCGGCCTCGCTCATGCCCACACGCTGCGCGGCTGCCGACACGCTCATGGTCGTGGGCACGCTCCAGACCGTCCAGCTCGCGTACTGGCCTTCCGTGTAGGCCTCCAGGTTCTTGCGGAACACCTGCGCGTTGTCCCAGGGCAGCAGGATCTGCGGCATGCCGGCGGCAAGGATGATGGGCTTGTGCAGCGACGGATTGAGCGCGCGGAAGTCTTCCTCGCGTACGCCGGCAAGGCTGGCCACCAGGGACACATCGATGTCGCGCGTGATGTCCACGGTCTGGAAATAAGGGTGGTTCTCGATCAGCGGCAGTTCGGTGTTGAACCGCTCGGGATTGGCGACGATGTTCTTGACGGCCTGCAGCTTGGGCACGTACATGCGCGTTTCCGCCGGCATGTTCAGGTCGGTGTAGCTCGTTCCCAGCCCCTGCTTCTGGTTGCGGGCAATGGCCCGGCTCACATTGCCTTCGCCCCAGTTGTAGGCGGCCAATGCGAGGTGCCAGTCGCCGAACATCCCGTAGAGCCTCTGCAGGTAGTCGAGCGCGGCCCGCGTGGAGGCAAGCACGTCGCGGCGATCGTCGCGGAAGGCGTTCTGCTTGAGCTGGTAGTCGCTGCCGGTGGCGGGCATGAACTGCCACATACCCACCGCCTTGGCGCTGGAAACCGCCATGGGGTTGAAGGCGCTCTCGATGTAGGGCAGCAGGGCCAGCTCGGTCGGCATGCCGCGCAGTTCCAGTTCTTCGACGATATGGAACAGGTACTTGCTGGAGCGCTCTGTCATGCGCTGCATGTAGTCGGGCCGGGTGGCATACCAGAGTTCACGGTCGCGAACGAGGTCCTGGTCCAGGTCGGGCATGGCGAAGCCGCGCCGCATGCGGTCCCACAGATCGGCAGGTGCGGCCAGCGAGGCCACGCTGAAGTGGCTGGCATCCACTGCCGTGATCGGGCGCAGGGGCCCGGTCGGGAAGAGCGGCGCGGTGCTGGTGGCGGTGCCGGTCGTCGGGGACGCGGGTGCGTCCTTGGTCGCCGTGCCGGGAGCGGCGCAGCCGGTGAGCCAGAGGACGCTTGCAAGGCCCAGGATGTGCAGGAGTTTCATGGAATCAGGAGGGTCGGAATTCGTTTTTCCACTGCCGCAGCGCGGCCAGCACAGAGGCGGGCTCGGCGGTGTCGAGATGGGCATCGAAAGCCTGCGCTGCACGGGCCACGGCGGGCTCGCGGGTGCGCAGGAAGGGGTTGACGGCGCGCTCCGTGCCGATGCGCGATGGCAGGGTGGGCTGCCCTTCGGACCGGCGCGTCCCGCATTCCCGGCTGTACTGGAGCAGCGCGGGATTGGCGGGTTCCACGGCCCTGGCGAAAGCAAGGTTCGAAAGTGTGTATTCATGGGCGCAGCACACGCGGGTTTCCGGGGGCAGGGCGCCCAGCCGGTCCAGGGAGTGCTGCATCTGCGCCGGAGTGCCTTCGAAAAGTCGGCCGCAGCCTCCGGAAAACAGGGTATCGCCACAGAAAAGAAGGGGGCCTCCCGGTGCATCCGCCCCATAGTAGGCGATGTGGCCTGCCGTATGGCCTGGCACGTCCATCACGGCCATGCGCAGGCCCAGCACCTCGACCACATCACCGTCCGAAAGCCGCTGCACGGGTTCCGGAAGGGTTTCGCGCGCCGGCCCGTGGACGGAGGCTCCGGTGGCGCTGCGCAGCTCTGCCACGCCGCCGACATGATCGCCGTGGTGGTGGGTGACTAGAATCGCCTGCAACGCCAGGTCATGGTGCTGCAGAGCCTGCAGCACCGGGCCGGCCTCCCCCGGATCGACCACGATGGCGGAACGCCCGTCGTGCAGCATCCAGATGTAGTTGTCGGTGAAAGCGGGCAGCGGCAGCAAGTTCATGAGCGACGAAATTATAGGTTTGCACCATTGGTTCGACTCACCGCCCGGCCGTTACCTGCTGGCGTGGGAGCAGGAGCGCTATGACGAGATGGTGGCCGACGTGTTCGGTTACCACGCGCTTCAGCTCGGAATGCCGGGCCTGTCCGGGTTGAGGGCCAACCGCATGCCGCACCGCTGGCTGGCCCTGGGGGCCGCGGAGGCGCTGCTCTGGCCGCCGATGGCAGGCAGCGTCGAATCACCGTTCGCGGGGCAGGGCGCAGGCAGCGGCCGGGCATGGGACGGTGCGGAGCAGGACGCCGTCCGCACGGCGTTGCTGGCCGATCCCGTTGCGCTGCCATTTCCCGAAAACAGCCTCGACCTCGTGCTGCTGCCCCATGCGCTGGAACTCAGCGCCGACCCGCACGCGGCGCTTCGCGAGGTGCACCGCGTGCTCATGCCCGAGGGGCGGCTGGTGGTGAGCGGCCTCAATCCGGCCAGCCTCTGGGGGCTGCGCCAGCGCCGGACCCGCCTCTACCAGCGGCTGGGCGCGGGCGGCAAGCTCTACCTGCCCGATGTGGGCGAGTTCATCGGGCATTGGCGCCTGCGTGACTGGCTGCGGCTGCTGAATTTCGAGATCGAGACCATCAGCTTCGGCGCCTACCGTCCGGCGGTGCGCAGCACACGCTGGCTGCAGCGCTATGAATGGCTGGATGCGGTGGGTGCGCGCTGGTGGCCGATACTCGGGGCCGCCTACATGGTGGTGGCCGTCAAGCGCGTGCATGGCATGCGCCTGCTGGAACCCTCCTGGCGCACGGGCAAGGCGCCCCAGGGCCGGGCGGCCCCTGTGTCCGTGGCGCAGCGCAATGGCCTGTGAAGGGCAGGGCCGGCGGCCACGAAACCCAATGAACCATCGAACGACAACGGAAGCGAGCGAGTTTTGAACCAGGTAGTGATCTACACCGACGGGGCATGCAAGGGCAACCCGGGCCCCGGTGGATGGGGGGCGATATTGCGCTCGGGTGCGTTGGAAAAGGAACTGTTCGGAGGCGAGCTGGGCACCACCAACAACCGCATGGAGCTGCTTGCGGTGATCGAAGCCCTGGCAGCGCTCAAGCGGCCCTGTGCGGTGACGCTCTACCTCGACAGCCAGTACGTGCGCAAAGGCATCACCGAGTGGATCCAGGGCTGGAAGAAGAAGGGCTGGCGCACGGCGGCCGGCCAGCCCGTGAAGAACGTCGAGCTGTGGAAGCGGCTCGATGAACTGGTCGCCCAGAGCGGCCACGTGATCGACTGGCGCTGGGTGAAGGGCCATGCGGGCGACCCGGGCAACGAGCGGGCGGATGCGCTCGCCAACAAAGGGGTGGACAAGGTGCTCGGCCGCGGCTGAGACGCGCTGGCGGGGCCCAGGGCGTCTCGCGGATCTGCGGCAGAGCCGATGCGCGATCGGTCAGGCCGGCCCGATGCTGATGGCGGGTGCGTGGACGATGGCCTGCACGCCGGACTGCACTGCCGGGAGGTCCTGCGGCCGTACCTGTCGATCGACCTCCCTGCCGTCGCGCAGGAACACGAGCGTGGGCCAGAGTTTCACGCCGAAGCTGCGGCCCAGCGGGCGGCCCGGCCCGTCCTCTACCTTGATGTGCTGCACATTGCCATGCTCCTTCAGCGCGGCTTCGATGAGCGGCTGGGCACGCTGGCAGAAACCGCACCAGGGCGTGCCGAACTCCAGGACGGCTAGGCCCTGGAGCCGGTCGATCTCTTCGCGCGTGGGGGATGTGGCAAGGTGCTGTCCGGTGTAGGGCATGGCGGGGCTTTCGGTCGAGGATGGGAAGGATGGCCACGAGCCTACGCTGCGCATTGCCGGCCATGGTGTCAGAGCATGCCGTCAAACAGCAGCACGTCCACCGGTTCGCCCGGGGCCACGCGGCCACGGCCGTGCGGCAGGACGATGAGCCCATGCGCCTGCACCATCGAACTCAGCAATGCCGAGCCCTGCGGGCCCGTGGTACGCACGCGCAGGCTGCCGTCCGCATCCTGGAACACGACGCCGCGCTGGTACTCCGTTCGCCCTGGGCGCTTGTTCAGCGGCTCGGCCGCCAGGGCGCGCAGCGCAGGCGGCGCAACCCGGGTAGTGCCCATCATGCGCCACAGCGCCGGCCGCACGAACACCAGAAAGGCCACCATGGCGGCCACCGGATTGCCTGGCAAGGCGAACAGGACGGTGCCGCTGTCCGGCGGGCCAGCGCGGCCTGGATCTTCCGTGCAGGGGATGCGGCCTGCCGCCATGGGCCGACCCGGGCGCATGGCGATGCGCCAGAAGTCCACGCTTCCCAGGCGGTCCAGCAGCGTGCGTGTATGGTCGGCCACGCCTGCGCTGACGCCGCCACTGGTCACGATGGCGTCCGCGCGCGACGCGGCCGAGCGCAGGGCCGACTCCAGCGCCTGGGGCTGGTCCGGCACGGCGCCGAGATCGATGGGCTCCACGCCCATTCGCACCAGCAGGCCGAACAGGGTGTAGCGGTTGCTGTCGTACACGGCCCCTTCGCGCCAGGGCGTGCCGAGGCTCAGGATTTCATCGCCCGTCGAGAAGAACGCGACGCGCAACCGGCGGAAAACCGGAACCGAGGCCAATCCCAGGCTGGCGATCAGGCCCAGCGCGGCCGGCGTGATCCAGGCGCCGCGCTGCAGGGCGGGCCGGCCCCGCGAAAGGTCTTCCCCGGCACGCCGCCGGTGGTCGCCACGCCGTACGGCGCCGGGCGGGATCTCGGCAATTTCCGTCCCGTTGGCGCCGCTCCGGCAAACGGCCGCTTCCTGCGGGACCACGGTGTCCAGGCCCTCGGGCATCGCAGCACCGGTCATGGTGCGGACGCACTGGCCTGGTTCCAAGGGTGTGGGCCACCGGTGCCCGGCCGGCACGGTGCCCACCACCTGCAGCGAGAGCGGCTGCCCCGGCACCAACGCCGAGCCATCGAAGGCGAAACCATCCATCGCGGAGTTGTCGTGGGGCGGCACGTCCATGGGAGCGACGATGTCCCGCGCCAGCACGCGGTCGAGCGCGGCGAAGATGCCGACTTCCTCCACGTCGCCGATCGGCGTGGCCGTGAGGCTGGAGAGCAGGGCATGCACCGCCTCCACCGGCAGGTCGGAAGCGGTCTGGCCACCGGCGAGTGCTGCCGATGGTGCTGGCCCGGAAAGAGGCGGCTCAGCGGTGGGGGAAGTCATTTCGCATTGCTCCGCAGTTCAGGGGGCGCCGGTGCATCGGCCTGCAGGGCGGAATGCAGGGGGCGGACCATGTGCAGTTTGTCGTACGCGATGCCAGCCACCACGATGGCGCGCGGCAGCAGGCCCCAGGGCCGAAAGCCCTCGCTCTCGTAGAGCCGGACGCTGTGCCCGTTCACCGCCGTCACTGTCAGCAGTAGCTGTTCAGGCCCCTCCACCTGGCCTGCAAGGCGCAGGCACTCGCGCAGCAATTCCCGGCCGATGCCGCGGCGCTGCGCGGCCGTGGAAACCATCATCCCCACGACGTGGGCGCAGTGGCGCTGCTGCAGGCGCTCTTCGCGCTCGCAACCGATGCTGCCGAGCAGCTCTCCCGTGGCGGAATCGAAAGCCCCGAGAAAGAAAGTGCCGGACGGCGGAGGACCGAAGCGCCCGGCATACGACTCGGCGGGGCGGTGCACCGCGCTGGCGTGGTCGGACGTGAAGGCCTCCGGCGCATCGTGCAGCGCGGCATCCCGCAAGGCTTTGTACGCGTGCACGTGCGTGGCATCCAGCACGGCGATGCGCAGCGAGCGCGCGCCCGCCTGGAGATCGAGCGGCCTGTCGGTCATGTTGTCAGGGTCTCCAGCAGGCGCAATTCGGCCAGTGTGTTGGCGTTGCGGAATGCCTCAGGATCGTCGCCCGGCCGGTCGAATGCGGCCGTGGCGAAGGGATGGCGCGCGATCCAGTCCATGACCCTGCGGCCTCCGCCGGCCAAGTACTGGCGGAGGTCTTCCCGCAGCGCCACGCTCAGCAGGCAGGCCACGGGGTGGAACCGCAGGGCCGGGACGGTTTCGCCCGATGTCTCCGGTGCGGCCGCGATCGCAATGGCGGCCCGCGCTTGCGTGGCAGCCTCGGCCAGCCGCTGCGCCAGATCGGCCGGAAAGCGGGGCGTGTCGCAGGGCACGGTCAGCAGCCAGGGCGCGTCGCAATGGGCCAGGCCAGTCAGCATGCCAGCCAGGGGGCCGGGATGGTCCGCGAGGGTGTCGGCCACCACGGGAACGCCGAAGCCCGCATAGGCATCGAGGTTGCGGTTGGCGTTGATCGATAGCTTTCCGGCGCCGACCTGCGGGCGCAGCCGCTCCAGCGCATGTGCCGCGAGCGGGACGCCCTGGAAACTCTGAAGGCCTTTGTCCAGCCCTCCCATGCGGGCGCCCTGGCCTCCGGCAAGCACCATGCCGGCGATGTCTGCGCGTGCGATCACGGCGGGTCCCTTCGCCATGCCGATGCAGCGTGCGCTGCGGTGCAGTCACGGCCGGCCTGGCCGCAGAGGCCGGGGCAGGTCGGGGCGGGCATGGGCTCGTCGCGCTTCATCCGCCGATGTAGCTCATCTCGACACGGCGGGCGGCGGATGCCCCTGCATCGGTGGGCAACTGGCCGCGCAGCTCGGAGTAGCGGTCCGTGCGCCCCTGCCAGATGTCCGCGATGGCCGCCGCCATGCCGGTATCGTCCACGCCGCCACGCAGCAGGGTGCGCAGGTCCCAGCCCTGGGTGGCGAACAGGCACAGGTACAGCTTGCCCTCCATCGACAGCCTGGCGCGGTTGCAGTCACCGCAAAAGGCACGGGTCACGCTGCTGATGGTGCCTACCTCGCCGAGCGCCGGGTCGTGCCGGCCCTGGGCGTCGGCATAGCCCCAGCGCTCCGCGGTTTCGCCCGGAGCGGCGGGTGCCAGGGGCAGGAGGGGAAGGTGTTCGCGCAGCCGCGCGATCACATCGGCGGAGGGCAGCACCTCGCCCATGCGCCACCCATTGGTGGCACCCACGTCCATGTATTCGATGAAGCGCAGCGTGATGCCGGAGCCTCGGAAATGGCGCGCCATGGGCACGATCTCATGGTCGTTCGTGCCGCGCTTGACCACCATGTTGACCTTGATGCGCTCGAAGCCCGCGCGCTGCGCGGCCTCGATGCCGGCAAGCACCTCGGCCACGGGAAAGTCCACATCGTTCATGCGGCGGAAGACCGGATCCTGCAGGCTGTCGAGGCTGACGGTGAGCCGTGCGAGCCCGGCGCCCTTCAGCGCCTGCGCCTTGCGCGCGAGCAGCGATCCGTTGGTGGTCAGGGTCAGGTCGGGCACCCGGCCTTCGGCCGTGCGCAGCCGGGCCAGCTGCTCCACCAGGTTTTCGAGGTGCCGGCGCAGCAGGGGCTCGCCGCCGGTGAGGCGGATCTTGCGCACCCCATGCGCCAGGAAAACCCGGGCCAGGCGCGTGATTTCCTCGAAGCTCAGCAGGTCGCCATGCGCCAGATAGGGATAGTCCTTGCCGAACACTTCCTTCGGCATGCAGTAGCTGCAGCGGAAATTGCAGCGGTCGGTGACGCTGATGCGCAGGTCGCGCAGCGGGCGGCCGAGGGCATCGGTGAGCCAGCCGGCAGGCCCGGCGAGCGGGCCTTCGGGAACGCGGGGCCTCAGCGCGGCAATGCGCTGGTCCACCAGGGGAATCACACGTTCGGCCATGGGAGGATTCTGCCGCATGGCCGCGGTAGGGGTATCGCCCGAACGGCCCGGGTTTGACATCCGTCAATCCGGCGGACCTGGGAGCGCCCCTGCGGCTCAGACGCAGCGGGCCCCATCCACCTCGATGCAGGTGCCGCTCACGAAGGCAGCCTCGTCGCTGGCGAGGTAGAGGGCGGCGTTCGCCACGTCGAGGGCCGTGGAGAAACGGCCCAGCGGGATGGTGGACAGGAAGCGGGCACGCCGCGCCTCGTCCAGCGGGCCGCCCGCGAACTCGGCGGCGAGCCCGGTGTCGGGGTTGAACACCGGATTGATGCAGTTCACGCGGATGTTGTCCGGCCCCAGTTCGGCGGCCATGGATTTGCTGGTGACGATGACCGCGGCCTTGGAGCCGTTGTACCAGGTGAGGCCCGGCCGGGGCCGCAGCCCGGCCGTGGAGGCGATGTTGATGAAGCTGCCCCCGCGCCGCTCCGGGTTGGCACGCATCGCGGGCACCGCATGCAGGGCCGACAGGTAGATGCTCTTGACGTTGACCGCGTAGACGCGGTCGAACTCGTCCTCGGGTACTTCGAGCATGGGGCGGTTGCGGTGGGTCCAGCCTGCGTTGTTGACCATCACGTCGAGTGCGCCGTGGCGCACCACGGCCTCGGCCACGAGGGCGAGCACCTCGTGCGACCGCGTCATGTCGGCGGCAAAGGCATGGGCGGCGCCCCCGGCGTCGCGGATGGCCTGGGCCACGCGTTCGGCGGCCTCCGGCAGGATGTCGTTCACGATGACGCGGCCGCCCTCGGCGGCCAGCCGCCGGGCAATGCCTTCGCCGATGCCGCCGCCGGCCCCGGTGACGATGATGGATTTGCCCTCGACGCGCATGGCGGGAATCTCCTGGAATGCCGTGACCGGCGGAACGATCGGACGATGCTGCCCGCGAGTCCGCGGGCCGGCGGTGGGGTGCGGCGCCGGCTTCAATGCCGAGGGCCGGCCCGATCGGCTGCAGCGCCCGCCGGGGCCAGTGTAGCGGCCGCCGGGGGTGGCAGCCCCGCGCTGCCGCGCGCATGCCGGCGGGCCCAGAAGGGCGCTGCGGCCCAGCGCCGCTCCGCGGCATAGACCTGGGCCAACTGGGCGCGGTAGACGTGGTGTATGGAACGCAGGTGGGCGGCATACCGGGCCGTGGCCAGGGCATCGCCGCCGTCTTCGGCCAGCATCGCCTGCGCGGCGCGCAGGCCGGTATAGAGCGCATTGCCGATGCCCTTGGAGGACAGCGGATCGAAGGCCAGCGCGGCGTCGCCCACGGCCAGCCAGCGCTTTCCTGCGGCATGGTCCAGCTCGGAGCTGCTGGCATCGGCCCCCTGCGCGGCCGTACACGGCTGGTAGCCGTGGGCCGTGCACAGCGCGCTCAGATGGCCGGTGGACTGGAGCCTGCGCCAGAGGCCGCCGTCGGCCAGCAGTTCGCGCCGGTCGAGCAGGTCGGCATCGCCGAGCAGCGCCACCAGCCGGTCTCCACCGGGCAGCAGGGCGCTGTACCACCAGCCATCCTCGACTGCCTCGACCCAGGTGCGGCCGTCGCGGTCGCCGTGCCCGGGACTTTGCAGCCGCTGATAAAAGGCGATCAGCGCGTCATGGCCGATCCGCTGCGCGCCCAGCCGGATGGAGGGGGCCGAGGCCCGGCCCGTTGCATCGACGAACCAGCGCGCCTCGACGGCGTCGGTGGCGCCGCCGGCTTGGCGTGCCCGGATGCGGTGCATCGGTACGCCTTGCGCCGGTGGCTCGATCTGCAGGTGCGTGGCCTGGCAGACGTGGGCACCGGCCAGGGACGCCGCGCTGCGCAGGCGCGCGTCGAAGCATGCGCGGTCGAGCTGGAGCCCATCGCCCTGGAGGTGCCGCAGGGTGTCGCTGGCCTGGCCGGCGCTGTCGCCCCAGAAGGACCAGCTCCCATGGCTGGGCCGGTGCCCATCCGCGAGCACCTGCTCGCGCAGGCCGAGTTCGGCCAGCAGGCTGAACACGGCGGGCGGCAGGTTCTCGCCGACACGCGCCACGTTGCCTTCGCCAGCGTCGGCCAGCAGCACGCGCCAGCCCGCGCGGGCCAGCACGTTGGCGCAGGCCGCGCCTGCCGGCCCGCCCCCGGCGATGGCGGCATCGAACGGTGCGCCGGCCACGTTCCGGCCACCCCCGGCCCCGGGGAGCGCGGGCGGCATGCGGCCCGGCATCACGTCCGTGGCGGGCCCTTGCGCACCGGCAAGGGGGCCCGGCGGGCCTCTTCGTGCGAGCGGAAGTTGGCGCCCGGCGGGAGCGCGGGAGCCGTATCCTGCCCGGGGGCCGCGGCCTCCTGGCCCAGCAGCTGCGCCTTGCCCTGCAGCATCGGCGAGGTGCCGTCCACGGCGCTGCGTGCATCCACGGGCGGCACGTCGGGGCCGTAGGCCGCGACCATCATCCGCTCGGGAAAGCGCGCATCGCCCTGGACGCCCGGGCGCACTTCGAGCAGGCCCATCGATCCGAAGATGCGGACCATCGTGGTCATCACTTCGGCGGTGGAGCCGCGCAGGGGCTTGTTCCAGTCGGTGCGGTTGGTGAAGGCCGCGATGCGGCGCTCGATGGGCTGGTGCGGATCGACGACGATGGCGTAATCCTGCTCGGTGAGCACCTGGTTGGGCACGCGGGCCGGCCAGAACGCCGGTGCGAACGGGTCGTAGTGCGTGTCGTAGCCGGCGCGGCACCAGGCGGTGTCGGCCTGCCAGGGCAGGCCCATCCAGCGGTTGAGGTCGCCCGGCCCCTGGGCGTTCAGCGGGCCGTGGCCCGAGAGCGCAGTGGCCTGGTCGAGCGTGGGGCCGTAGTCCGGCTCGGCCACGCCTGCAGGGCGGCGGCGGATACGGAAGGGGGCGCTGTAGAGGCTCAGGTGGCGCATGGGCCAGGTCAGCTCGCAGCCAGGGTGGAAGGCATCGGCCAGGCAGAACTCCAGCGCCGCGCGGTCCAGCGTGGCGGGTTGGTCCTGCAGCGGCACGGCGTCGATGCAATCCGGCGGGGCCGGGGTGCGGCCCCAGTCCGCCGTGAACAGGCCCGCGGCCCAGCGCGCCAGGATGTCGCTCTGGGTCTGGCTGATGCTGGCGTTCTGGCGCGGGCTCTGCCCGGCCGGCAGCGTCATCGCGTCGCCGTACAGCCAGGGCCAGGGCAGTTGGTTGCCGTCCTGCGGCTGTGGCGGGCGGAAGCTGTTGAACACCTGCCGGCGCAGTTCCTTGTTCGGGTCGTAGGCCCCGGGCGCAGGCAGTGCGGAGAGCCGCTCGACGAACGCGGCGTTCTCGAAGTCGAAGGCGCCGTTGTGCCCGAACTGCGTTGCGAAGCCCTGGTTCACCCATTGCAGGCCCGAGAGCCGCTGCAGGATCGGATACACGTCGTTGGTGAACGACGCCTCGGCCGGCGCCGCCACCCAGCCGGCCTGAACGTACAGATCCTGCAGCAGGTCGTAGAGCGTGCGCTCGGCCTTGACCTGCGGCGCGTAGTTGGGCGGTGCGCTGACCACCCAGGCCGGCTCCACCGGAACCGCCTGCCCGTCCACGCGCACGGTGGCCGAGACGGGCCCGTCGCAGGTGTCGTCGTACCAGCCGTCGGCATTGATGAAGGAGTTGTCGTCTCCGTCGATGTAGATCGGGCTGTCGGTGGGCGATGCGGAGATGCCGTAGCCGGGCAGGAAGAGCAGGCGGCCCTGTGCGTCGGTGCGCAGTTCGCCGAGCTGCACCGGCACGCCCGTGAAGCGGCCCGTGCAGGCCACGGGCGGCGCGTTCCGGCCGGCGATGCGCTGCGCGCCGGCATCGATGGCCAGGGTGTCGCGCTCGGTGGTGTTCTTGGGATTGCGGCGCGGCAGCACCGTAGTGGCTGCCTCGGGGATGTCCATGGCGATCTGCCACTGGTACCAGTCGGCCTTGCGGTTGGCCACGTGCACTTCCCAGGCGATCTCGTCCGAACCGGCGGTCAGTTCGCGGACCACCGCACCGGCGGCGTTGTAGCCATACACCCGGAACTCGGCCGCCTCGCGCTTGAGCGCGCCGGCCGCGTCGCGGTAGAAGCCCGGCTCCTGGGCGGCCGGGTGGACCACCTGGGGCCCGATGTAGAAGGCTTCGCGGCTGTTGCCGACGCGGGAGATGCCGATGGCGGGGTGGATGGCGGCGCGCACGATGCGCGTATCCGCGGCCGCACCGGTGGCGGTCGACGTGCTGTCTGTCATGGAAACCCTCTCTCGTGGCCGGGCGGGTTGCCGGCCGTGCATTGTTGGAATGTGATCGCGTCCCGCGCGCGCCCACCGCGTTGGCCGGCGGCGCAGGACCGGGCCATTGTCCGGGCATGCCCCGGGGTGGAAGTCAGGGTTTTACCGGGGCCGGCGCCGCGCCGCGGCCTTGCGTGCGGGCAATAACCCACTTGACATGCATGCGAATAAAAATAATTATCATTTGCAAAATGATGGCTGCCCGGATTCCAGGCCCGGAATCCTGCGCTACCGCAAACCCTGTCCAGAAAGTGAGAACCATGCCCTACACGCTGCCTGCCTTGCCCTACGCCTACGACGCCCTGGAGCCGCACATCGACGCGCGGACGATGGAAATCCACCACACCAAGCACCACCAGACGTACATCAACAACCTGAATGCCGCGCTGGAAGGCACGCCGCATGCCGACGCGCCCATCGACGAACTGGTCGCGCGCCTGCAGTCGCTGCCCGAAGCGCTGCAGACCGCCGTGCGCAACAACGGCGGCGGCCACGCCAACCACAGCCTGTTCTGGACCGTGATGGCCCCCGAGGGGCAGGGTGGAGGCGGGCAGCCCACGGGCGCGCTGGCCGAGGCGATCGATCGCGACCTGGGCGGCCTCGACGCCTTCAAGGAAGCCTTCACCAAGGCCGCGCTCACGCGCTTCGGCAGCGGCTGGGCCTGGCTGGTGGTGGATGCCGCAGGCCGCCTTGCGGTGGAGAGCAGCGGCAACCAGGACAGCCCGCTCATGGCCGGGCTGCTGTCGGGCCACACACCGATCCTCGGGCTGGACGTGTGGGAACACGCCTACTACCTGCAGTACCAGAACCGACGCCCCGAATACATCGCGGCGTTCTATCGTGTGATCCGTTGGGACGAAGTGGCCCGCCGGTACGCGAACGCCCGCGGTTGACCCGCAACCGACCGCACGGCACCTTCCCGCACAGGAACCCTCGCCTTGAAACCCCTTCCGGAGCGCCCATCCATGCCCGCCCAGAACACGCTGTCGTTGCGCCGCCCCGGCTGGGGATTCCGCCGGTGGTTCGGCCTGGCCATCGCCCTGGCGGGGCTGGTGGTGCTGGGCCTGCAGTTCGCGCAGTTCCTGCAGGCCCATCCCCGCGTGGCACTCGCATGGCAGGGCGGTCTGGTCGCCGCGCTGGCGACGGCGCTCGGCACGCTGCCGGTGGTGTTCTCTCAGCGCCTCTCCGAGCGCGTGCAGGACACGCTCTTCGGCTTCGGGGCGGGCGTGATGCTGGCGGCGTCGTCCTTCTCGTTGATCATTCCCGGCCTGGAGGCGGCCAAGGCCAACGGCGCGGGCGCCTGGGGCGCGGGCGGCATCATCGGCGGCTCCATCCTGCTGGGCGGGCTCGCACTGCTGGTCATGGAGCGGCTGCTGCCACATGAGCATTTCATCAAGGGCGTGGAGGGCGGCCCCTCGCCGCGCACGCTGCGCCGCACCTGGCTCTTCGTGTTCGCCATCGCGCTGCACAACCTCCCCGAAGGACTGGCGATCGGCGTGGCCTACGGGGGCACCGATGCGCTGCAGGCAGGCACGCTCACGGCCGGCATCGCCATCCAGGACGTGCCCGAGGGCCTGGTGGTGGCCGTGGCGCTGCTGGCGGCCGGCTACCGGCGCTGGCTGGCGGTGGCGCTGGGCATGGCATCGGGGCTGGTGGAGCCGCTGGGCGCCGTGCTGGGCGCCTCGATCATCGGCCTGTCGGCCGGGCTGCTGCCCTGGGGCCTGGGGTTCGCGGCCGGCGCGATGCTGTTCGTCATCAGCCACGAAATCATTCCCGAATCGCACCGCAAGGGGCACGAGGCCTGGGCCACCGGCGGGCTCATGATCGGCTTCGTGCTCATGATGCTGCTCGATACCGCCCTGGGGTGATGCGGTTCAAGGGTTTTGGCTCCCATGCCGCCGATTCCATTGAATAGTTTGCTATCAATTAAATAGCATTTCCGGGGCAGTGCAGCACATGGGCGCGGAGGGCGCTGCGCCGCCGCGCCCGAATCCTGCGGGCAGCCCCGCGCCGGGACATCCCGCGCCCAGGCCTTCAGCCGTGCCGGATCGCCACGGTCTTGAGCGTGGTGAACCCGAGCAGCGCCTCCAGGCCCTTCTCGCGCCCGTGGCCGCTGGATTTCACGCCGCCGAAGGGCAGCTCCACGCCGCCCGCCGCGCCATAGTTGTTGATGAACACCTGGCCGCTCGCGATGCCCCGGGCCATGCGGAACTGGCGTGCGCCGTCGCGCGTCCAGACGCCCGCCACCAGGCCGAAGCGCGTGGCGTTGGCCAGTTGCACGGCCTGTTCCTCGCTCTCGAAGGGCATCGCCGAGAGCACGGGGCCGAAGATCTCCTCCTGCGCCAGCGGATGATCGAACGGCACGTCGCGCAGCAGCGCGGGCGCCTGGTAGAAGCCCGACTGCGGCGCGCCCTCCACGACGGTGCCCTGCGCCATGAGCGGGATGCCGGCGATCTGCGCGTCGGAGAGGAAGTCCCACACGCGCTGCTGCTGGCTCTGGCGGATCAGCGGGCCCAGGTCCAGGTCCATCGCGGCGGGGCCCACGCGCAGCGCCTGGAACATCGCCGCCAGCCGCTCCAGCACGTTCTCGTAGATGAGCGAATCGATGAGCACGCGCGAGCCCGCCGAGCAGGTCTGCCCGGCGTTCTGCACGATGGCGTTGACCACCGCGGGCAGGGCGGCGTCCAGGTCGGCGTCGGCGAACAGGATCTGCGGGCTCTTGCCGCCCAGCTCCAGCGTGACGGGGCAGTGGCGCTCGGCGGCCGCCTGCTGGATCAGCGTGCCGATGCGCGGGCTGCCCGTGAAGCTGATGTGGTCGATGCCCGGGTGCCGCGCGAGCGCCTCGCCCACCTCGTGGCCGTAGCCCGTCACGATGTTGATGGCGCCGGCCGGAAAGCCCGCCTCGGCGGCGAGCTGGGCCACGCGCAGCAGCGACAGGCAGGCGTCCTCGGACGGCTTGACCACGCAGACGTTGCCCGCCGCCAGCGCCCCGCCCACGCAGCGGCCGAAGATCTGCATCGGGTAGTTCCAGGGCACGATGTGGCCCGTCACGCCGTGCGGCTCGCGCCAGGTGAGCACGCTGTAGCCGTCGGCGTAGGGGATCGTGTCGCCGTGCAGCTTGTCGCAGGCGCCGGCATAGAACTCGAAGTACCGCGCCAGCGCCAGCGCATCGGCGCGCGCCTGCCGCGTGGGCTTGCCGCAGTCGCGCTGTTCGATGGCGGCCAGCTCATCCGCATGGGCCGTGACGGACTGCGAGAGCCGCATCAGCAGCCGGCCGCGTTCGGCCGGGGCCAGCGCGCGCCACACGGTCTCGTGGCACTGCCGGGCCGCGCGCACGGCCTCGTCGATGTCGCCGGCCGTGCCGCGCTGGATCTCGTCGTAGGGCTGGCCGTCGGAGGGGTCGATCACCGGCAGGGTGCGGCCGCCGGCAGAAGGCACGGCGGCGTTGGCGATGTGGTGGTACTGCATGCGGCGCATTGTGCGGCAGGTGCCCGCCGCGGCGGGGCGCTCAACTGCAGGCCGCGCGCAGGCCGGCCAGGTCCAGGATCTCGATGCCGCCGCGGTGCATGCGCAGCAGGCCGCGCGCCTGCAGGTCGCGCAGGATCTGGTTGGTCGTCTGGCGCGAGAGCGCGAGCATCAGCGCGAGCTGCTCCTGCGACAGCGCGATGCTGCGGCGCGACCGCCCTTCGCCGGCCCATTGCCCATAGCCCTCGGCCATGAGCACGAGCCGCCGCGCCAGGCG
Organism: Acidovorax sp. NCPPB 4044; assembly: GCF_028069655.1. NCBI lineage: Bacteria > Pseudomonadati > Pseudomonadota > Betaproteobacteria > Burkholderiales > Comamonadaceae > Acidovorax > Acidovorax sp. NCPPB 4044. Next base: position 2,391,164 of record NZ_JAMCOS010000001.1, on the reverse strand, counting down.
CTCGGGCGCGGGCAGCAGCGCCAGCTCTTCCAGCGCCACGAAGGCGGTGCGCAGCTTGTCGGTGAGCAGTAGCGCGAGCGCGTGCCAGTGCCCGGGGTGCGCGTCCAGCCAGGCCAGCAGCGGCGCCTGGGGCACCTGCAGCAGCAGCGTGCCGGGCTCGGCCGCATGGGCGTCGTGCGTGCGCGGCGCCCGGTCGAACACGGCGATCTCGCCGAACCAGGCCGGCGGCTCCAGCCGCGTGAGCAGTGCCGCGCGCGCCTCGGGCTGCCGCCCGCCCACGCCCGAGATGTCGATGGCCCCGCGCACCACGGCATAGAGGCCGCAGGGGGAATCGCCGCGCAGGAAGAGCGCTTCGCCGGCCTGCAGGGCGCGCAGGTGGGCCATGGCCGCCAGCGCGCCGGCCAGGTCGGCGGGCAGCGTGGCGAACCAGCGGCCCGAGGCGAGCGTGGCGAGGTGGTCCGCGGCGACGGTGGTGGGCGGGATGGGCATGAAGGGGCGGGGCGGGCGGGTTGTGTCGGCTGGCCGACAGACAGCACCGCGCCGACTGCGGATTATTCGGCGCAGGCGCCCCGCCGCAGAGGGCCGCCGCCAATGGAGACACCCATGAAAACCCTGATCGACCACCTCTCCCAATACGCCGACTACCACCGCGACCCGCGCAACATCCAGACCCATTTCGTCGGCGTGCCGATGATCATGCTGGCCGTCACGGTGCTGCTGTCGCGCCCCGCGTGGATGGCCGGCGGCCTGCTTCCCCTGTCGCCAGCGCTCGTGGCCGCGCTGGCGGCCAGCCTGTTCTATTTCCGGCTCGACGCGCGCTACGGCCTCGCGATGGCGGCGGTGCTGGCCGCCATGCTGGCCGTGGGCCAGTGGCTCGCCGCGCAGTCCACCCTGCTGTGGCTGGGCGCGGGCGTGGGGCTCTTCGTGGTGGGCTGGGTGATCCAGTTCGTGGGCCATTACTACGAGGGCCGCAAGCCCGCGTTCGTGGACGACCTCGTGGGCCTGATCGTCGGGCCGCTCTTCGTGGCGGCCGAGATCGGCTTCGCGCTCGGCCTGCGGCGCGAGGTGCAGGCCGCGGTGGATGCCCGATCGGGGCCCGTGCGCCTCAACGCGCAGCGCCCCGGCCGCCCCGCCCGGGCCTGACGGCCGTCAGCGGCGCGGCGGGCGGCGCGCCAGCACCGGCTCGCTCGTGCCCTGCACGCCGACCAGCGCCAGCACCGTCACGAGGCCGGTCTGCGCGCCTTTCCAGGCGTCGGTGGGGTCGAACCATTCGCCCAGTGCGTGGAAGCCGCCGTTCTTGCCGCCGCTGCCCAGGATGATGGCCGGAATGCCCAGGCCCATGGGCACGTTGGCATCGGTGCTTGCCGCGCGCAGCGTGGGCTTGCCGCCCGACGCCAGCACCGACGCGACGGCCGCCTGCACGATCGGCTGGTCCGCGGCGGTGGCGCCGGCGGGGCGGTCGCCGATCATCTTCGGTTCGGCCGTGATCTTCGCCGCGGCGTTCCAGCGGCGGTTCTCTTCCTGAACACCGCGCTGGATGGCGGCCATGATGTCCTTTTCGGCCTGCAGCAGCGTGGGCAGGGCGTTGGAGCGGATGTCCACCGCCATCGTGGCATCGCCCGCGATGGTGTTCACCGAGGTGCCGCCGCCCACCTTGCCCACCGTGAAGGTGGTCTTGGGCTCGGCCGGCACCTGCACGTCGCCGATGTGCGCGATGGCACGGCCCATCGCGTGGATAGCGCTGGGCACCTGGCCGAAGGCCGCGAAGCTGTGGCCGCCGGGCCCCTTGAAGGCCACCTCGTAGCGGTGGCTGCCCGTGCCCTGGTTGAGGATGCCGTCGCCCTCGCCGGGCTCCAGCCCGACCATGCCGTCGATGTCGGCATGGGTGCGGAAGAGGGCCTTCATGCCGCGCAGATTGCCCAGCTCTTCCTCGCCCACGTTCGCCACGAAGACGATGTCGCCCACGGTGGCGAGCTGGCGTTCGTTGAGCGCCTTGAGCCACGAGAGCAGCACCGTCACGCCGCGCGTGTCGTCCGAGATGCCCGGCGCATGGAGCTTGCCGCCTTCCTCGCGCACCGTGAGGTTCGTGCCTTCGGGGAACACCGTGTCCAGGTGCGCCGACACCACCAGCCGGGGACCGTTGCCCGTGCCCTTGCGGATGCCGACGGCATTGCCTTCCTGGTCGATGGCGGCATCGGCCAGGCCCAGCTCCTTGAAGCGCTTCACCACGTATTCGGCGCGGCGCTGCTCCTTGAAGGGCGGTGCGGGGATCTGCACGAGGTGGCGCAACTCTTCGACGGCGCGCGCGTGGTCGGTGCGCAGGTCGTCCAGCACCTGCTGCACGGCCGGTGCCGAGCGCACGGCCTGCAGGCTGCGCTGCACGGCCGGGCTGGCGGTGGGCTGCGCCGCTGCGGTTGCGGCCGTGGCGGCTGGCGCAGGCGGCGTCTGCGCGGTGGCGGTGCCTGCGGCGAGCGCGCCGAACGCCAAGGCGAGGCACCAACCCACAGAGCCGGCCCGCGGGGGGCGCGGCGCGGCGGCAGGCAAGGGGAGCGGAAGCAGGAACGCGGACGCATGCAGCGGCATCGGGGCAGCCTTTCCAGGAAGAAGGATGGAGATGGATGGAATCAGCGGAACGCACGGGCGGAGCCGCGCTCCGGCCACCTTAACGCAAGCAAGCTCCGTTCCGGGCGTGCGGCCCCGCCAGAATCGCTATGGCACCCGCGCACTCATGGCTGGGCGCTATCGATACCGGAGCGCCGCAGTGGGGCGCTCCGGGCGGAATCATCCCCCGCCATGCAGCCGCGCCACCAGCGGGACGATCAGCAGCGCCACGATGTTGATGATCTTGATGAGCGGGTTCACGGCCGGGCCCGCGGTGTCCTTGTAGGGGTCGCCCACCGTGTCGCCCGTGACGGCGGCCTTGTGCGCATCGCTGCCCTTGCCGCCGTGGTGGCCGTCCTCGATGTATTTCTTGGCGTTGTCCCAGGCGCCGCCGCCCGTGCACATGCTGATGGCCACGAAGAGCCCGGTGACGATGGTGCCCATGAGCAGCCCGCCCAGCGCGCGCGGCCCCAGGATCAGCCCCACGGCGATCGGCACGGCCACGGGCAGCAGGCTGGGCACCACCATCTCGCGGATGGCGGCGGCGGTGAGCATGTCCACCGCGCGGCCGTATTCGGGCTGGGCACGGCCTTCCATGATGCCGGCGATGGTGGCGAACTGCCGGCGCACCTCGACCACCACGGCGCCCGCCGCGCGACCCACGGCCTCCATCGCCATGGCGCCGAACAGGTAGGGCACCAGCCCGCCGATGAACAGCCCCACGATGACCATCGGGTCCGACAGGTCGAAGCGCAGCGCCTGCCCCTGCGCGCCGAGCTGGTGCGTGTAGTCGGCGAACAGCACCAGCGCCGCCAGGCCCGCCGAGCCGATGGCGTAGCCCTTGGTGACGGCCTTGGTGGTGTTGCCCACTGCATCGAGCGGATCGGTCACGGCGCGCACGGCGGCCGGCAGCTCGGCCATCTCGGCGATGCCGCCGGCGTTGTCGGTGATGGGGCCGTAGGCGTCCAGCGCCACCACGATGCCCGCCATGCTGAGCATGGCCGTGGCCGCCACGGCCACGCCGTAGAGCCCCGCGAGGGTGTACGAGACCACGATGGCCGCGCAGACGAAGACCACCGGCCAGGCCGTGGAGCGCATCGACACGCCCAGCCCCGCGATGATGTTCGTGCCGTGCCCCGTGGTGGACGCCTGGGCGATGTGGCGCACCGGCGCGTACTGCGTGCCCGTGTAGTACTCGGTGATCCAGACCAGCGCGGCCGTGAGCACCAGGCCGGTGGCGCAGGCGCCGAAGAGCCGCCAGGCGCTGCCGTGCACGGCGATGGAGGCATCGGGCACCAGCCAGAACGTCACCAGCCCGAACGCCGCCAGCGACAGCCCGCCCGCCACGGCCAGGCCCCGGTAGAGCGCGGGCATCACGTTGGCCATGCCCGGCGATGCCTTCACGAAGGCGCAGCCGACGATCGACGCCAGGATCGACACGCCGCCCAGCGCCAGCGGGTACGCCACCGCCACGCCCGGCGGGAAGCCCACCAGCGCGCCCAGCACCATCGTCGCGATCAGCGTCACGGCATAGGTCTCGAACAGGTCGGCCGCCATGCCGGCGCAGTCGCCCACGTTGTCGCCCACGTTGTCGGCGATCACGGCCGGGTTGCGCGGGTCGTCCTCGGGAATGCCGGCCTCCACCTTGCCCACGAGGTCGGCGCCCACGTCCGCGCCCTTGGTGAAGATGCCGCCGCCCAGCCGCGCGAAGATCGAGATCAGCGACGCGCCGAAGGCGAAGCCGATGAGCGGGTGCAACTGCGCCGGCAGGCTCTGCGCACCGTTGCCGCCGCCCGGCCCCGCGCCCAGCAGGAAGGCACTGAAGCCCGCCACGCCCAGCAGCCCCAGGCCCACCACCAGCATGCCCGTGATCGCGCCGCCGCGGAACGCCACCTTCAAGGCCGGGCCGATGCCCAGCGCGGCCGCCTGCGCGGTGCGCACGTTGGCCCGCACCGACACGTTCATGCCGATGAAGCCGCACGCGCCCGAAAGCACCGCACCCAGCACGAAACCGCCCGCCGTGCGCAGGTCCAGGAAGATGCCGATGAGCACGGCCAGCACGGCGCCGGCCACGGCGATGGTGCGGTACTGCCGCGCGAGGTACGCCGCCGCGCCGGCCTGGATCGCCGCGGCGATGGCCTGCATGCGGTCGCTGCCGGGGTCCTGCGCAAGGATCCAGCCGCGCGCCCAGAGGCCGTAGGCCACCGCGATCGCGCCGCAGGCGAGCGCCAGCCAGAGGGCCGGGCCCAGGGTGCCGGAAAAGGGATGGAAGAGGGAGGAAGCAGCCACGTCGTCGTCTCCTGTCAGGGGGATGCACGGAAGGAAACACGCAACGCGGGGCGGGGAGTGTTTCCGCTGCGTTGCTTCCTCGTGCCCATCGGCCCGCGAAGGCGGGTGGAGACGATTGGCCAACGGGCGCAATGTACGCCCGCGGGGGCCGCGCCGCAAGCCGCCGCGGCCGGGGCCCGGCGCAGGGGGCCGCGCCTGCCGCTCTAGAATGCGCCACCTGCGGCCCGGCCGGCGCGCTCTCCGCATCCTCTGCATTCCCATCCATCCATTGCAACCATGTCCCTGAACAACGTCACCCCCGGCAAGAAGCTTCCCGAAACCTTCAACGTGGTCATCGAGATCCCCGCGGAATCCGATCCGATCAAGTACGAGGTGGACAAGGAGTCCGGCGCGGTCTTCGTGGACCGTTTCCTGACGACGGCCATGTACTACCCCTGCAACTACGGCTACGTGCCCCAGACGCTGTCCGGCGACGGCGACCCGGTCGACGTGCTGGTGATCACCCCCTACCCCCTGCACCCCGGCGTGGTCGTGCCCTGCCGCGCGCTCGGCATCCTGAAGATGGAAGACGAAGCCGGCGTGGACGGCAAGGTGCTGGCCGTGCCCACCACCAAGATCCTCAAGATGTACGAAGGCTGGAAGACCGTGGACGACGTGAACCCCGTGCGCCTGAAGGCCATCAGCCACTTCTTCGAGCACTACAAGGACCTGGAAGAAGGCAAGTGGGTCAAGGTGCTGGGCTGGGAAGGCGTCGAGGCCGCCCACAAGGAGATCACCGACGGCGTGGACAGCTACAAGAAGTCGCAGGGCTGATCGCCCGCCGGGCGGCGCCCCGCGCGCTGCCTTCGCCCAGAAAAAGCCTGCCGGCTGTGCGCCCGCAGGCTTTTTCTTTGCCGGCGGGGGCTGCGGCGGCCCGTATATTCAGAGGCGCATGAACGACCACGACCGACGCAACCCCCACGCACCGCCCGCGATGTCGGCAGCGGCCGCGCAGCAGGCCCTGGCCGATGCGCAGGCGCTGGCCGAGGATGGCACGCACTACCTGCGCAGCGTGACCGACATGGCCGAGCACTGCCCGGTCGTCACCCAGGACGCCATCTACACCGACAGCGGCATCAAGCTCGTCGAGAAGGGCGTGCGCATCGACAGCCGCCTCTACGACCGCCTGGTGCAGCACAAGCTGCGCGATCCGATCGACGGCCTGCTGGGCGCCGAACACACCGTGGATCTGCCCGCGATCGAGGCGGCGGCGCTCGCGCAGTGCGCCGACGAGCAGGCGGGCGGCGGCCTGGGCGCCCTGCTGGCGCGCGCGCACGGCGGCCCGGAGGCGCTGATCGCGCCGCTGCGCGGCATGGTGCTGCCCGCGCCGATGGCCTTCAAGCTCACGGTGATGCGCGAGCAGCGCCGCGAACTCTTCGACCACAGCGTGCGCATGATGCTGTTGGCGGTGCACCTGGCGCTGGGCAGCGGCCTGGGCGCGCGCGATGCCTCGCTGCTGGCCGCGGCCGCGCTGCTGCACGACATCGGGGTGATGCACATGGACCCGGTGTGGAACGACCCCGAGCACAAGGTCACGGGCCCCGACCGCAAGCACCTCGTCGCGCACCCCATCACCGCCGCGCTGCTGCTGCGCGCGCAGGGCGCTTTTCCACCGGCGGTCGAGACCGCCGTGCTGGAACACCACGAGCGCATGGACGGCACGGGCTACCCGCGCGGTCTGCGGGGCCCGGACATCTCGCCCATGGGGCAGATCCTGATGCTCGCCGAGGTGGCGACCGCCTTCTTCGAGAAATACAGCGCGCTGGCCGCGCAGCGGCTCTCGCTCAGCCTGCGGCTCAACCACCGCAAGTTCGCACCGCACCTGGCGGCGCTGCTGCAGCCCCTGCTGGCCGACGGCCCGGGTGCCGCGGTGGCGCTGTCGCCCCCGCAGGAGGAGGCAGGCCGGATGCTGGCCACCCTGGGCGGTGCGTTCGACCGCTGGGCCGAATTGCGGACCGGCGTGCCCACGGGCCTGCTGGCCGGCGACAGCCGGCACCCGGGCGCCTTCGTGGAGCAGCGCCTGCAGGCCCTTCAGCAGTCGCTGGTCGAGGCTGGCGCGCACCCCCGCCAGGAAAGCGAGATCGCCGTGCACCTGCAGGGCGATCCGCAGGGCGCCTCGGAACTGGCGCTGGTGCGCGGCGAAGCGCTCTGGCAGCTGGGCAGCATCGTCCATGCCACGCAGCGCCGCTGGCCCCGGCTGAGCGGCAATGCGCCCATCGATGCGGCCGAGGCGGCGGTGGCCGCCTGGTGCGCGCACTGCGCGGGGCTGCTGGCGGCGGCCTGACGGCCCGGTCGCGGCGCAGCGCAGCCCTGCGTTCCTGCCGGGGCACGCGGCAGTGCTTTCCAGGTCCGGCTTCTTCGGCGTCGATGCCTCCCGGGGAGGATCCTGCGGCATGGAATCGGGCAACCGTCCTGCAGAGGGTCCAAAAGAGTGCTGTATATTTAAACAGTATCTTTTCCTGGCTGGACCCCCATGGCTGCCCTTCACTCGCATGCGCTTTCGTCCGCCCCGCCGGCCCGGGCGCTTTCCCTGGCCGCACGGGCGGCAGGGGTGGAGGTGCCCGGCGTGTGGCGCGGCGCCTCGCTGGGCGGCGGACTGGGGGGCCAGGGCGGGGCGCCGGCGCGGGTGCAGCCCTCGGGGCATGCGGCGCTCGATGCGCAACTGCCCGGCGGCGGCTGGCCGCAGGGGGCGCTGTCGGAAGTGCTGCTCCCCGATCGCGGCCGCCATGAATGGCCCCTGGTGCTGCCCGCGCTGGCCGGGCTGGCGGCACGGCGGGCAGGGCAGGTGGTGCTGGTGGCGCCGCCGCACGAGCCCTTCGTGCCCGTGCTGCATGCGGCGGGCCTGCGGGCTGGCCGGCTGTGCTGGGTGGCGCCGCCCGCAGACGCGCGCAATGCCGCGGCCGCCTGGGCCTGCGAGCAGGCGCTGCGCTGCCGCGACGTGCTGGCCGTGCTCGCGTGGCTGCCCCGCGCGCAGCCCGAAATGCTGCGGCGGCTGCAGCTGGCCGCGGCCCAGCGGGGCGCGCTGCTCTGGGTGTTCCGTGCCGAGGCGCAGCGGCAGCAGGCCTCGCCCGCGCCGCTGCGCCTGTGGGTGCAGCCGTCGCAAGAGGAGGCCGCGACCCTGCGGGTGCACATCGTCAAGCGCCGTGGGGCGCCGCTGCTGGAGCCGGTGGCGCTGCCCGCGCACGGCGCGGCCCTGGAGTCCGCGCTGGCCGCGGCACGCAGCGCCAAGGAGCGGCGCCTGGCCGCCTGGGCCGCGTGGAGGGCGGCGCCCCGGCGGCCCGGAACCCGGGGCCGGGCCGGAGCGCTTGCAGCAGCTTTTCTTTCTTCATCCGCGCCCGGTGTGGCACCGGAGACCCGCGATGCACTGGGTCGCGCTGCCGTCGCCGCACGCTGAAGAGGCCCTGCCGCCGGGCGTGCCCGCGGCGGCGGCCGGCTGGTGGGCGCTGCGCTTCACACCCCGCGTGGCGCTGCTGGACGAGGCCGTGCTGCTGGAAGTGGCCGGCACCGAGCGCCTCTGGGGTGGGCGGGAGCATCTTCTGGCGCTGCTGCGCGAGCACCATGCGAGCGCCGGCCCGGGAACGGGGCGCGATGGCGCGCCCGACACCCTGCCCGGTGGCGGCCGGCCGCTGGCCGAGGCGCCCACCGCACTGCAGGCGCTGGCCCTGCTGCGGCTGCAGCAGGCGGGGCGCGCCGTGCCGCGCCGCGTGCCGCACGGTCTGCCGCTGGCCACCCTCACGGCGCTGCGGCCCCATGCCGCCAGCCTGGAGCGCATGGGATGCCGCACCTGGGCGGCCGTGCGCGCGCTGCCCCGCGACGGCGCCGCGCGGCGGTTCGGTGCCGAGCCGCTGCGGGCGCTGGACCAGGCCTGGGGCGACGTCCCGCACCCCGTGCCCTGGCTCGAATTGCCCGAGCGCTTCGAGATGCGCGCCGAGCTGCCCGCGCTCGCCACCTCGGCCGAACAACTGCTCTGGACCGCAGGCCGCCTGCTCGGCGCATTGCGCGGCTGGCTGCAGGCGCGCCACCAGGGCGTGCTGGCGCTGGAGCTGGAGTGGCGCCACGACCTGCGCCGCATCGATGGCGTGGACCTGCCGGCGAGCGGCCAGCTCGCCGTGCGCACGGCCGAGGCCACGCAGGACCTGGTCCACCTGCGCCGCCTGCTGTCGGAGCGGCTGGCCCGCCAGCCGCTGGCGGCGCCGGTCAATCACCTCACGCTGCGGGCGACCGACACGGCCTGCCTGCCGCAGGCCAGCGAAAGCCTCCTGCCGCCCTCCGGCATGCCGGGCGAGGCGGGCGGCGCCTGCGAGGGGCCGGGCGCGGCCGGAGAAAGCTGGCACCAGTGGGTGGAGCGGCTTTCTGCCCGCTGGGGCCCCGGGCAGGTGCGCGTGCCCGTGCTGGAGGCCGACCACCGCCCCGAGCGCATGCAGCGCTGGGAGGCGGCGGCCGGGCAGGGCGCCAAGGCGCTGGCGCCCGCGCGCCCCCGTGCTGGCCGCGGCGGCGCCCCCGCAGCGCCGCCGCCCGCCGAAGCCGCGGGCACGGCCGCCGATGCCGCGTTCTGGCCCGGCTGGCTGGTGCACCCGCCCCGCCCGCTGGCCCTGCAGGGTGACCGCCCCTGCCTGCAGGGCCCGCTGCGGCTGCTGGCGGGGCCGCACCGCTTCGACGGCGGCTGGTGGGAGGCGTGCGCGGAGCGGCGCGAATATTTCGTGGCCGACAACCCCGAGGTGGGCACGGTCTGGATCTACCGGCAATGGCAGGGGGAGGGCACCACCGGCCGCTTCCACTGGTTCTGGCACGGGGTGTACGCATGAGGGGCCGGGATGCGGCCGCGCCGCCGCCCGGTGCGCGTGGCGGGGGCCGGAGCGGCGGCGAGGGCCAGGGCCCGGGGGAGAGCGAAGGCCCGGCCTCCGCCACCGGCCGGCTGCCCGAGTACGCCGAGCTGCACTGCCTCAGCAATTTCAGTTTCCAGCGCGGCGCATCGCACCCCGCGGAACTGGTGGAGCGCGCCGCCGCACTCGGCTACGCGGCGCTCGCGCTCACCGACGAATGCTCGGTGGCCGGCGTGGTGCGCGCGCACACGGCGGCGCGCCGGCTCGGGCTGCGCTTCATCGCGGGCAGCGAATTCGCCTGCGGCGGCGTGCGCCTCGTGGCCCTGGCGCGCAACGAGGCGGGCTGGGGCAACCTGTGCGAATTCATCAGCGATGCGCGGCGCATCGCCCCCAAGGGCGAGTACCGCGTGCACACGGGCAGCGACTTCTCGCGCCTGCGCGGCTGCGAGGTGCTCGTCGCGCCGCGCAGGGATCAGCTCGATGCTATTGATTTGGTAGCAATCAATTCAATGTTGTCGGCGGCATGCGGCCTGCTGGAGCCCCATGGACTGCGCCCCTGGCTGGCGGTGGAGCTGCACATGGCGCCCGACGATGCGCTCTGGCTCGCCGCGCTGGAACACGCGGGCGCGGCCCTGGGCCTGCGGCTCGTGGCGGCCGGCGACGTGCACATGCACGTGCGGCAGCGCAAGCCGCTGCAGGACGTGGTCACCGCCGTGCGCCTGGGCCGGCCGGTGGCCGAATGCGGCTTCGAACTGCAGCCCAACGCCGAACGCCGCCTGCGCGCGCGCATGCACCTGGCCTCGCTCTATCCGCCCGAATTGCTCGCGGCCACGCTGGAGGTGGCGCAGCGCTGCACCTTCAGCCTGGACGAGATCCGCTACCGCTACCCGCGCGAGAACGTGCCCGAGGGCATGACGGCGGGCGAGGCCCTGGCGGCCCATACCGAGGCCGGCGCGCGGCAGCGCTACCCCGGGGGCGTGCCGGACGACGTGCGCGCGCAGATCGCCAAAGAGCTGGAACTCATCGCGCACTGCCGCTACGAGATGTACTTCCTCACCGTGCACGACATCGTGCGCCACGCGCGCCAGCTCGGCATCCTCTGCCAGGGCCGGGGCTCGGCGGCCAATTCGGCGGTGTGCTTCTGCCTCGGCATCACGGCCGTGGACCCCGCCAAGACCCGGCTGCTCTTCGAGCGCTTCATCAGCCGGGAGCGCGACGAGCCGCCCGACATCGACGTGGATTTCGAGCACGACCGGCGCGAGGAGGTCATCCAGTACATCTACGGCAAATACGGCCGCGAGCGCGCGGCCATCGCGGCGGTGGTCATCTGCTACCGCACGCGCAGCGCGCTGCGCGACGTGGGCAAGGCCCTGGGCGTGGCGCCCGCCGTCGTCGATGCCTTCGCCAAGGACCACCACTGGTTCGACGAAGCCATCGCCACCGAGCGCCTGCAGGAACTCGCCGCCGGCCTGGGCGCGCCGATCGCCGCGCACACGGCCGCGCTGTGGCTGGAGCTGGCCGACGACCTGCGCGGCTTTCCGCGGCACCTGAGCCAGCACGTGGGCGGCTTCGTGCTCACCGAGGGCAAGCTCACGCGCCTCGTGCCCGTGGAGCCCGCCAGCATGGACGGCCGCTCCATCATCCAGTGGGACAAGGACGACCTGGAGGACATGCGCCTCATGAAGGTGGACGTGCTGGCCCTGGGCATGCTGAGCGCGCTGCGCCGCGCGCTCGACCTGCGCTGCGCGCTGCGCGGCGAGGCCTGGGACCTGGCCGCCATCCCGCGCGAAGACCCCGCCACCTACGACATGATCTGCGCGGCCGACACCGTGGGCGTGTTCCAGATCGAGAGCCGCGCGCAGATGAGCATGCTGCCGCGCCTCAGGCCCTGCGAGCTGTACGACCTGGTGGTGGAGGTCGCCATCGTGCGGCCCGGGCCGATCCAGGGCGGCATGGTGCACCCGTACCTGCAGGCGCGCGAACGGCGGGGGCGCGATGAGGCGCTGGTGCTGGAGCACGAGGACCTGCGGCCGGCGCTCGAACGCACGCTGGGCGTGCCGATCTTCCAGGAGCAGGTGATGCAGATCGCGATGATCGCGGCCGATTTCACGCCGGGCATGGCCGACGACCTGCGCCGTTCCATGGCCGCATGGAAACGGCGCGGCGGCGTGCACCGCTTCGAGCAGGCGCTGATGGAGGGCATGAAGAACAACGGGTATTCCGAGGATTTCGCCCAGCGCATCTACCAGCAGATGCTGGGCTTCGGCGAATACGGCTTTCCCGAAAGCCACGCCTACAGCTTCGCGCTGCTGGCCTATGCGAGCAGCTGGTTCAAGCGCCACGAGCCGGCGTGCTTTCTGGCGGCGCTGCTCAACTCGCAGCCCATGGGCTTCTACACGCCCTCGCAGCTCGTGCAGGATGCGCGCCGCCACGGGCTGCGCGTGCGGCCCGTCGACGTGGTGCACAGCGACCGGGACAGCACGCTCGAAGGCCCGGCCGAGCCGCTGCCCGCCGGAGGTCCGCCGCAGCCCGCGGTGCGCTTGGGGCTGCGCCTCGTCGCCGGCTTCGGGGCGCAGGCGGCCGAGCGGCTCGTGCGCGCCCGGGCGCAGCAGCCCTTCGCCGATGCGCAGGACCTGGCCCTGCGCGCGCGCCTGGGCCGGCAGGACCTGCAGGCCCTGGCCGCGGCCGATGCGCTGCGGTCGCTGTCCGGCCACCGGCGCCAGCAGATGTGGGATGCGGCCGCCCAGCGCCGCGCGCCGGCGCTGCTGCGCGATGCGCCCGTGCACGAAGCGCCCCTGGCCCTGCCCGAGGCGCCCGAGGGCGAGGAGATCGTCTTCGATTACGCCGCCACCGGCCTCACGCTGCGCCGCCACCCGATGGCGCTGCTGCGCGAGCGCATGGCCGGCTGGCGCATCCTGGGCGCGCAGGCGCTGCAGGCCGTGCCCCACGGCCGCCGCGTGCGCGCCTGCGGCATCGTCACCGTGCGCCAGCGGCCGGGCTCGGCCAAGGGCACGATGTTCGTCACGCTGGAAGACGAGACCGGCACGGTGAACGTCATCGTCTGGCCCGCGCTGGTCGAGGAGTGGCGCAACCCGCTGCTGCGCTCGCGCCTGCTGGCCGTCGAAGGGCTCTGGCAATGCCACCGGCCGGACGGCGCCGGGCCGGGCGGCGCCGTGGTGCGGCACCTCGTGCTGCAGCGCTGCAAGGATTTGACGCCGCTGCTCGGCCGGCTCGCGCCTGCGCTGGAAGGCAGCCGGGATTTCCACTGAACGGCGGCCGACGGAGGCCCGCCCGAGCGGGTTCCGGCCAGGCGCCGCATCGCAGGCCGTGCATGCGCTGACATGTGCGCAGCCCGCGCCCGCAGGCACCACCGCAGCGGGCCTTGCGGCGCCATGGCGAGCGGCCCGGCAGGCCCTGGCCCTCCCAGGGGAGGTCAGGGCGGAGTCCGGGGTCTTTTTGGCCTCATGCCGCCGGTTTCATTGAATAGTTTGCTATCTTTTTCATAGTAAACCGTTGTCAGCGGGTGGCGGATGCCGCGCGGGCCGGGGCCGATACCGCCGGCTTGGGCGCGGCACCCGCCTTGCCGGCCTGCACGTTGCGGTCGGCACGCGCCAGGATCGCGGCGCAGTTCTCGTCGTCCTCGGCGGCCGGCACGGTCACGGGCACCAGGGCCAGCGCCACGGGGGCCACGGCCACGGCCGCCACGGCGGCGCCGGCGCGCAGCAGCAGCGGGCCGGCTTCCAGCCCCACCTTCGGGTCGGCGAAGTTGCCGCGCACGTAGAGGGGGGTGCGCAGCGAGAAGAACTTCAGCTTCAGCGATTCGGGCTTGATGTAGAGGTCCATGTATTCGCGGCCCAGGTCGATGGTGCCCACGGCCTCCACCACGGCTTCTTCGGTGTTGAGCTTCACCGCCCGCGTCTGGGCGATGCCGTCCTTGATGCCGAAATCCGCCACCGCGCAGCGCAGCTGCACTTCCTTGTTCTCGCCGAAGAGCTTGGCCACCACCACGCTGCCCACGTTGAGCGCGGCCAAATCCAGCATCTGCTTGCTGAAGCGCCCGTCGCGGATGTAGACGCGCGCCTCGCCGTTGCTGGTGCCCAGCATCTTCGCGATCGAGTTGCCGGTGCCGTTCACGGCCATGGCACCGTCGAGCCGGCCGAAGCTCTTCTCCATCAGTTCGACCTTGGGGAAGAGGGCCGACAGGCGCAGCCCTTCCACGCTGCCGCGCAACTGCGCCTTGAGCGGTTCACCCCGCCCGTCGAGCACCACATTGGAATCGATCTTGCCCTGCGCCACCCCGAAGCGCAGCGGCGCCAGCGTGAGCTGGGCGTTGTCGAGCTTGGCGTGCACGTCGAGGTTCTCGATGGGCAGGCTCTCGTCGCGCACGATGCGCTCGCCCTTGAACTTCAGGTCCATGTCCATCGCGTTCCAGCGGTCGGTGGCGAAGGCGTTGTCGGGCAGCACCTTGCCGGAGCGCCTGGATGTGCCTTTCTCCTGGGGGCGGTCGCCCGAGGGCGCGCCCACCACGGGGCCCAGGTCGGCCAGCCGCAACTGGCGCGAGGCCATCTCGCCCGTGAGGCGCGGGCGCGGCTGCGCCGAGGTGTAGGTGAGCTGGCCGCGCAGGTCGCTCTGGCCCACGGTGCCCGTGAAGTCGCGGTAGTCCCACACGGCGCGGCCGGGCTCCAGGCTGCCCACGAGGTGGCCCTTGGTGCGGAAGGGCGGCGTGTTGGGCAGCACCAGCCCGGTCAGCGGGTACAGGTCGGCCATGCTCTCGGCCTGCAGCAGCACCTGCATGTCCATGCCGGCGAACGCCGCGGGGTTGGAGAGCGTGCCCTCGACCTCGGCGCGCACCGTGCCGGCGCGGGCCTTGAACTGCAGCGGGTACTGCACTTCCTTCTGCCGCAGCGACAGCACGTGGCCCGCCTGGCCGTTGCCTTCGATGCGCGCCTTGGCGTAGCGGCCGCGCACGTCGAAGCGCACGCCGTAGGGCCCGGGCTCGTCCACGGTGGCGAGGTGCGCCACGAAGGCCAGGTCCTTGGCGGCATCGGCCAGGGCCAGCCGGCCCTCCCGCACCACCACGCGGTCGACATCCACCGTCCAGGGGTTGGGATTCGGCTCGCCGCCATCGGGGGCGGGGCGGTCGAAGGTCCAGTTGTTGCTGCCGTCGGCGCGGCGCGCCAGGGCCACGTCGGGCGTCTCGACCGAGAGCGTGCCGATCGATACATGCCGCGCCAGCAGCGGCAGCAGGCTCAGCGAGGCGCTGGCCCGTCCCACCGACGCCATTGCCGGCGGCACGCTGCCGGCCGGTGCGCTGCCAGCGGCGGTGGCGCCCGGCCCGCTGGCGGCTGTGGCAGGGGCCGATCCCGCAGAGGCCGGGGCGGAGGCTCCGGAGGCCGGTGCGGACGCCGACACGGCGCGGCGCTCCACCACGCGCGCATCGGCGTTGTCCGCCTCCATGCCCACGGCGCCGTAGCGCCCGAAATCGGCGCGGTTGCCCAGCACGAGTCGGTCGGCCTGCACCGTCAGCCCGGGCACCCAGCGCCGCCATCCGGTCTCCATCTCCACCGGTTGCGGCCAATGCCACCGCGCCGACAGATCGCCCTCGATGGCGAAGTGCCGCCCCGTCGCGGCGCTCACGCGCTCGTTGATCCAGGGCTTCGCGCGGTTCCAGTCGAAGGTGAGCAGCACGATGAGGGCGATCGCCAGCACGGCCAGCAGCGCGCCCACGATGCCCAGCAGCCACGGCATGGCGCGGCCCTGCGCGGGCCGCGCGGTGCGGGGCCCGCGGCGGCGCTGCGGTGGGAGGGGGGAGCCGGAGGAGGGGGGAGAAAGGGCGTGCTGTGGGCGCATGTCGGTAGGGGTGTGGCGGACGGAGCCTGTGGCTGCCATGCTAGTGCGGCCCTGCAGGCCCTGGCGACGGCAGGCATCCCAAGAGTCGCGGGCCCGTGTCCTACAGGTTTTGGGTGGCGCCGCGGGGGCCGGCGTGCCGCGCGGCATGGCATCGGCCAGCCTTGGCGCGCATTCGCAGCTCGGCAGGCGGGGTCCGCCGGGCTCCGCGCCGGCCCTGCGGCCATCGCCCTCCTAGAATTTCGCATGCACAACTCCCACGATCCGCGCGTCCTGCCCACGCGCGACGGCGTCAGCCCCAGTTGCGTGGTCACGCCCAGCCAGGGCACGGGCCAGGGCCTGCTCATCGATTTCCTGGCGGAGCGCCTGTCGGTGGTGGGCCGGGCGGACTGGGCGCTGCGCATGGAGCGCGGCGAAGTGGTGGACGAAAACGCGCGCGTGCTGGCCCCCGCCCACCCCTTCGAGCCCGGCCTGCGGATCTATTACTACCGCGAACTGGCGAGCGAAACCGCCATCCCTTTCGAGGAATCGGTGCTCTACCGGGACGAGCACCTGCTCGTGGCCGACAAGCCCCATTTCCTGCCCGTGGTGCCCACGGGCCGCTACCTGCAGCACACGCTGCTCGTGCGGCTCAAGCGGCGCCTGGGCCTGCCCGAGCTGTCGCCCGTGCACCGCATCGACCGCGACACCGCGGGCCTGGTGCTGTTCTCGGTGCAGCGCGCCACGCGGGGCCGCTACCAGGCGCTGTTCCGCGACCGCGTGGTGGACAAGACCTACGAGGCCATTGCCCCGTGGCGCGCGGACATCGCCTTTCCGCGCGAGCACGCGAGCCGGATCGAGGAGAGCCCGCAGTTCTTCCGCATGCACGAGGTGCCCGGCGAGCCCAACACCCTCACGCGCATGGAGCTGCTCGACGTGGCGGGCGCCTGGGCCCGCTACCGCCTCTCGCCCGTGACGGGCAAGCGCCACCAGCTGCGCGTGCACATGGCCGCGCTGGGCCTGCCGCTGCGCGGCGATGCGTTCTATCCCGAGGTGAACGATCCGCCGGAGGGCGATTTCTCGCGGCCGCTGCAACTGCTAGCGCGGGCCATCGCCTTCACCGATCCGGTGACGGGGCGGGCGGTGTCGTTCGAGAGCGCGAGGCGGCTGGAGCTTCCGGCGGCCTGACCGAAGGCGAACTCAGGCCTGCGCGTGGGGCGCCCTGCCGATGGCGGGATGGTCGAAGATGAGGCAGGTCGTGGTCGCATGGGCGTACAGCTTGCCGTCCGGCCCGACGATGCGGCCTTCGGCCGTGGCCACCTGGCGCCCGGCATGGATCACCTTGCCTTCGGCGCGCACGAGCGGCACGCCGTCGCTGAGCGACCGCACCATGTTCACCTTGAGTTCCAGCGTGGTGTAGCCCTTGCCCGCGGGCAGGGTGGAGTGGATGGCGCAACCCACGGCCGAGTCGAGCAGGGTGGCGAACCAGCCGCCGTGCACCGTGCCCAGGGGGTTGTAGTGGCGGCGCTGCGGGCGTCCCTGGAACACGGCTTCTCCGGGCGCCATGTGGATCGGAACGAAGTCCAACGTGTCTCCGATGGGGGCCGGAGGCAGTTCGCCCGCGAAGATCGCCTCGAGGACTTGCATGCCGGACCGGCCGGCGACCTGCTCCGGGGACGCCGCATCGGGCGCCCTCAACCGTGACCGCACGGCGGCCTCGTCTTCTCTCCAACGCGCGATGACCTGATCGACCGTCATGGACAGCTCCTTTATGGATAGGTTGCATATGCAATAGTTGTAGATACAATATATCAGATGAAAAGCGCCATCCAACCGCAGGGCTGCACCAACCTGAAGCTGCGCCAGCTCGGCCGCATGGTGACGCGGCATTACGACCACTACATTGCCGAGGCCGGCTTGAAGAACACGCAGTACGCCCTGCTGTCGCACGTCGTCAAGCTCGGCCCCATCCGGCCCGGCGATCTGGCCAGGCGCATGCAGATGGATGCTTCGACGCTGACGCGCAACCTGCAGCCCCTGGCCGCCCAGGGATGGATCGAGGTCGGCGCCGGCGAGGACGCGCGCAGCCGGCTGGTCGAGGCGACGCCCGCGGGCATCGAGAAGCGCTCGGAGGGGCAACGCGCATGGAAGGCGGCGCAGACCGCACTCAACGCGCGGCTGGGTGCACAACGCGTTGCCGCATTGCATGAATTGCTGGACGCCTGCATTCAATGCCTCGACGACGACCCGGAGAGCCCTGCCGGAAACGGTGCCGATCCGCAGGGCGGCGCTCCCGGCAAGCGCCCCTTGAAATAACCATGGGGTCGCCAGCAATGCAAAAGCAATCGCCTTCATCGGCGGGCCATGGGACGCGGCCCACTCCGCGGGAGTTCAGCGGCGAACTGCTGCTCCTGCTCGCCGGCCTGGCAGCGCTCGGGGCGCTCGCCACCAACATCATCCTGCCCGCCTTTCCCGCCATGGCCACCGACCTGGGCACATCGGTGAAGGGCCTGAGCGCCACGCTGGGGAGCTTCTTCGTGGCTTTCGCCGTGGGGCAGTTGTTCGTCGGCCCGCTGTCCGACCGGTTCGGGCGCCGGTGGCTGGTGCTGTGCGGCCTCCTCGTGTTCCTGGCGGGCACCTTGGCCTGTGCGCTGTCGGCCAGCCTGCCCCAGCTGATCGTAGGGCGCATCGTGCAGGCCCTGGGCGTGTGCGCCACCTCCGTGCTGTCGCGGGCCATCGCCCGGGACCTGTTCGATGGGGAGGCACTGGCGCGCGCGCTGTCGCTCATGATGGTCGCGATGGCCGCGGCACCCGGCTTCTCGCCGCTGCTGGGGGGTGCGTTCAACAGTTGGCTGGGCTGGTGGGCGACCTTCGGGGTCGTCGGCGCGTGCGCGGTGGCGCTGGGCATCCATTACCTGCTTCGCCTGGGCGAGACACACCCGGCCGACCGCCGCGCGGCACTCTCCCTGCCGGCCGTGGCGCGAAACTACGGGCGACTGCTGGCGGACCGGCGGTTCATCGCGCCCGCGCTCTCGGTGAGCCTCGTCATCGGTTCTCTGTACATGTTCTTCGCGATGGCGCCGGCGATCCTGATGGAAGGGTTCGGCTTCTCGCCGTTCGGGCTGGCGCTGTTCTTCGCATCCACCGTTTTCGTGGTGTTCGGCGCCGGCCTCCTGGCGCCGCGGCTGGCACGGCGGTGGGGTGCCCGGCGGGCGGCGATGGCGGGCATTGCCATTGCGCTCGCGGGGAGCCTCGCCCTGTGGCCCGGACGGGAGGATGTCTACCATTTCTCGGCCGCGCTGACCGTGTTCCTGGTCGGGATGGGCCTCATCAACCCGTTGGGCACCGCCATCGCGCTGCAGCCCTTCGGGCAGCAGGCCGGCGCTGCCTCGGCCCTGCTCGGCTTTCTGCAGATGGGCTGCGCTGCGCTGGCGATCGGGGTGGTCTCGTCGCTGGCGTTGCCCGCCTATCCAGCCTTCTGCCTCGTCATGGCGGGGAGCCTGGCGCTGTCCTGGCTGGCGTTCCGGCTATCGGCCGTCCGCTGATGCGGCAAGGGGGGCTGGGGGCTGGGGAAATTTGGAGCGGGTGAAGGGAATCGAACCCTCGTATGAAGCTTGGGAAGCTGCCGTTCTACCATTGAACTACACCCGCATGGGCCGCCATTGCAGCGGCCGGACGGGATTCTATCCGTACTTGGCGGCGGTCTGCGCGAAGGTGTCCGCATCGACCGCTGCGCCGGTCAGACCGCGGTGAAGGCATGCGTTCCGTCGCGGTCCAGTTGGGCGATGAGGCCGAACTCCCAGTCCAGGTAGGCCTGCATGGCTTCGCGGGGCGCATCCGTGCCTTCGTAGGGCCGGCGGTAGCGGTCGGTGCGGGGTGACGCCAAATGCGCTTCGCCCTGGTCGAGGGGCAGGCCGGCGTCGATCCAGGCTTGCGTGCCGCCCTCCAGCACCGACACGGGCGCGCCCGTCCAGCGGGCCACGTCCTGCGCCGCATAGCGGGCCAGAAAGCCCGTGCCGCAGGTCAGCACGTAGCGGTCCGCGCGCGGGATGGCGGCCAGCGCGGCGGGCAGGGCCGAGCGCAGCGCGAACCACGCGCCGGGAATGTGGCGCTGCACATGGCGCGCGCTGGCCGTGAAATCCAGCACGGCCACGTTCGCGGCGCCACCGGCAGCAGCGCCGGCGCTTTCTTCATCGACCAAGCCCAGCCACCGTGCCAGCTGCCGAGGCGAGACCCCGTTGAGCGGGCCGGCGGGCTCGGGCGCCAGCGGGGGCGGCGAGCCGGTCTCGGTGCGTGCGGCATCCGCGGCGTCGTCCCACACCCAGGCTTCCCAGCCCATCTGCGCGAGCCACGAGGCGGTCATGTCGGCCCGCGTGGCGTCCTCGCCGTCCACCAGCACGATGCGGGCGCCGCGCACGGGCGCGGTGTGGTCGGTTTCCTGCACCAGTTGCCCGCCGGGCACGTTGCGCCAGCCCGGCACGTGGCCCTGGGCATATTCCTCGGGGGAGCGCACGTCGATGCGGTAGGTGGTGCGCTGGCCGGCTTCGGCGGCGAAGCGCTGCAGGTCGGCGGCCTTGGCGCGGCGCACGCCGGCGCGGTCGGCCACGGCGCGCGCGCGGATCGCGGCATCGGCCCGCGCGGCACCCTCCACCGGCCCGGGCCGCCGCCCCGCGCCGTGCTCCAGCGCCTGCCCCGCGAGCAGCCAGCCGATGGTGCCGTTGCGCAGCGCGGCCACCGGGTTGGGGATGCCCGCGTTCACCAGCGACTGCGTGCCGATGATGCTGCGCGTGCGGCCTGCGCAGTTCACGATGATGCGCGTGGCCGCGTCGGGTGCCAGCGACCGGGCGCGCAGCACGAGTTCGGCGCCCGGCACGCTGGTGCTGCCGGGAATGTTCATCGTCTGGTATTCGTCGAAGCGGCGCGCGTCGAGCACCACTACGTCGGAGCGCGCGTCGAGCAGCGCCTTCACCTCCAGCGCGGAGAGCGAGGGCGTGTGCCTCCGGGCTTCCAGCCATTCTCCGAAGGCCTTGCTGGGCACGTTCACGTCGATGAAGAGTTCGCCGCCCGTATCCCTCCAGCCCTGCAGGCCGCCGGCCAGTTCCGACACCTCGGTGTAGCCCAGGCGGTGCAGCGCCTGGACGGCCTGCACCGCGAGGCCTTCGCTGTCGTCGTACACCACGATGGGCGTGGAGCGCCGCGGGATGCGCGCCCAGGCTTCCACCTCGATCCGGCCCAGGGGCAGGTTGGCCGCGAAGAGCGGGTGGCCCAGGGCGAACGTCGCTTCCTCGCGCACGTCGAGCAGCGCGATCTCGGTGCGGGCGCGCAGGGCCTGCAGGACGGTGCCGGGAGCGGTCACGGCGCGGTAGGGGGCGAGCAGCTGGGCGGTCATGGCGTGCGGATGCGGATGAGGGGGAAGGTGGGCAGTGGGCATGCGCCCGTCATGCGGTTGCCGGGGCGGCAGGCGGCGACTTGGCTGGCGCCCACCAGAGGTTGGGCAGCGCCGCGTTGCTGTAGCCCGAGACGAAAGGCTTGCGGCCACCCTCCGGCGGGTACACCGACCGGTGCACGTTGCCGATGTTGGCGCCATACACGTGGATGCTGACCGAGACGGCGTCGGCAAAGGCATTGCCCACGCGGTGCACGTCACCGATGCGCGGCGAGACGGCTTCGACATCGCCCGGCCGCAGCCGGTGCGCCGGGCCCTGGGGCTGCCAGCGGCCTTCGGCATCCTGCGCGAAGCGCTGGGCATCCTCGCCGCCGCGGAGCATGCCGATCAGGCCCCATACGGTGTGGTCGTGGATGGGCGTGGACTGCCCCGGCCCCCAGACGAAGCTCACCACCGAGAAGCGGTCGAGCGCATCGGCGTGCAGCAGGTACTGCTGGTAGCGGGCCGGGTCGGGCCGGGCGTAGTCCGCCGGCAGCCAGCCATCGCGCGCGACCAGTTCGGCCAGCAGGGCGCTGCCGTGCCGGATCACCTCGGGCTCGGCGGGGCGGGTGTCGATGAGCTGCGTGAACCGCTGCACGAAACGCCGCAGCGGCCCGATGTCTGCCGCGGCCGGGGGCGCGTTGGGCGTCGAAGGAACCATGCGCCGATTGCAGCAGCCTGCCGCGCCGCACGGTACTGACGGTTTCGCATATGCATCGGCGGTTTTGTTCTTTTCCACCGTTCCACCGCGTGCGCGTGGGGCGGGCCGGGCCCGGGCCTTTCACATCCGCCAGGCGTGCGCCGGAAAGCGCAGTTGCTCAGGCGTTTTCCTTCGTTGCCGGCCGCGGCGCCGTGGCGGGACCATGGCCGTCCAGTCTTCCCATCCCCCGCCATGCACCGGCCGCGACAGGGCCGAAACGAGGAGTCCGCATGCCCGCCCAGTTCATCGGAATGATCCAGCCGCACGAAGTGTCCGAAACCATCGCCCGGCAGGGGCCGGCGGTGGATACCGCCTATGTGCGGGCCTTCGCCCAGGCGCACGAGCACGCGGGGTTCGACCGCATCCTGGTGCCCGCCAGCGCCACCAGCCCCGACACCGTGCTGACCGTGGCCTATGCCGCGGCGGCCACCGAGCGCATCCACTTCCTGCTGGCGCACCGGCCCGGCTTCGTGGCGCCCACGCTGGCCGCGCGCCAGTTCGCCACGCTGGACCACTACAGCGGCGGCCGGCTGGCCGTGCACACCATCACGGGCGGCTCCGACGAAGACCAGCGGCGCGATGGCGACTTTCTATCGCACGACGAGCGCTATGCGCGCACCGACGAGTACCTGGGGCTGCTGCGCCGCGTCTGGACCGAAGACCGCCCCTTCGACCACGAGGGTGCGCACTACCGCGTGCAGGGCGCATGGTCGGAGGTCAAGCCACTGCAGGCGGGCGGGGTGCCGCTGTATTTCGGCGGAGCCTCCGAGCCCGCGCTGCGGGTGGCCGGCCGCCATGCCGATGTCTACGCGCTCTGGGGCGAGTCGCTCGTCCAGGCCGGCGAACTGGTGCGCCGCGTGCGCGCCGAGGCGGCCGCGCACGGTCGGAGCCCGGGGTTCAGCATTTCCTTTCGCCCGATCCTGGGGCGCACCGAAGACGAGGCCTGGGAGCGGGCCGCGCAGATCCTGGAGACCACGCGGCGCCTGAAGGTGCAGCAGGGCTACACGCGGGGCACGGGCCCGCAGCAGAGCGAGGGCGCGCGGCGCCTGCTGTCCGACGCGGCGCTGGGCGACCGCGTGGACGAACGGCTCTGGACCGCGATCGCGCGCGAGAACGGCGGGCGCTCCAATTCGACCTCGCTCGTGGGTACGCCCGACCAGGTGGCCGACGCGCTGCTCAAGTACTACGACCTGGGCATCGCCACCTTCCTGCTGCGCGGGTTCGACCCGCTGGTCGATGCGATCCTCTACGGCCGCGAACTGCTGCCGCGCGTGCGCGAGCGGGTGGCGGAGCGGGACCGCTCGGCCGCAGGGCGGGCGGCGCTCAAGGTGGCCTGACCGGGCGGCCGGCGGGGCGCAGGCCGTTCAGGCATCCTCGCCGTGCTCGACGTGCTCGACGTGCTCGCCTTGCCAGGGCTCTCGGGTCGCGAACCATGCCACCACCCACTCGCGGAAGGCGGCCATCGCCGCGGTGCTGAACCGGGCCGACGGCCGCACGAGGTGGATGCCCGAATCCACGTCCAGCCGCCACCCCGGGAGCACGTGCACGAGCGTGCCTGCAGCCCCGTGCGGCTTCATGAGCCAGTCGCCCCCGGCAAGCACGCCGACGCCCATGAGCGCGGCGGTGAGCAGGGCTTCGCTGTCGTTGCTCACGATGGGGCCGTGCACCAGCACCGTGTGCCGCGGCTCGCCAGGGCGCATCAGGTGCCACTCGGGGTACGACAGCAGCCCGGTGAATCCCAGGCAGTCGTGGCGCGCCAGATCGGCGGGCACCCTGGGCGTGCCGCGGCGCTGCAGGTAGGCCGGCGAGGCGCAGAGGATGCGCTGGTGGCCGCACAGCCGGGTGGCTGCGAGCCGGCTGTCGGCCAGTGTCCCGATGCGGATCGCGCCGTCGAAGCGCTCGCCGACGATGTCCACCAGGCGGTCGGAATATTCGACCTCCAGCACGACCTGCGGGTGGGCGAGGGCGAACTCGGCCACCATGGGGCTGAGCCACCGCCGGCCCATGGCGGCCGGCATCGCGATGCGCAGCCGGCCCTGCACCTGCGAGGCGCCTTGGGCGGCCTCCTGCTCGGCGTCCGCGATCAGGCCGGCCGCCTGCTGCACTTTTTCCACCAGCCGCAGGCCCGCGTCGGTGAAGTGCAACTGCCGCGTGGTGCGCTCCACCAGGCGCACGCCCAGCCGGCGTTCGAGTGCGGCCAGCCGCTTCGACAGTACCGACGGGTGCCGCTGCAGCGCCCGCCCGGCGGCGGCGAGCGAGCCTTGGTCGCGCAGGGCGAGCAGGGTGGCGAGTTCATCCGTGTGCTGGCTGTCTGGCAGGTCCATGGGCTTGCATGCTCTCCGGGTTCAAGGTCTGAGGACGATCGCGCCCTGCGAGCGGCCGTGCTCCAGATCGGCGTGCGCCGCCGCCACGTCGGCCAGAGCGTATTCGCGCCAGACCCGCGGTTGCAGGATGCCGGCCGAGACGGCCGCCAGCACGTCGCGTGCACGCTCCTGGTACTCGGCCGCCGTGGCCGTGTGCGCGACCAGCGAAGGCCGCGTGAGATAGAGCGAGCCCTTGGCATTGAGCGTGCCCACGTCGATGGGCGCCGGAGCCCCCGAGGTGGCGCCGAACGACACCAGCAGCCCGCGGGGCCGCAGGCAGTCCAGCGAGGCCTGCAGCGTGGCGCGGCCGATGGGGTCGTACACGACATCGGCCTTGCGGCCCTGCGTCGCCTCCAGCACCTGGCGGGGCAGCGTGCCGGCATCGAACACGAACACTTCGTCGCAGCCCGCCGCGCGTGCGCGCTCCACGCTGGCCGCACGGGACACAACGCCGATCACCGATGCGCCCAGGTGTCGGGCCCAGGCGCACAGGAGTTGGCCCAGCGCACCGGCAGCCCCGTAGACCACGGTGCGCGTACCCGGCCCTACGGCATACGTTGTCTTGAGCAGGTACTGCGCCGTGATGCCCTTGAACAGCACGGCGGCTGCGGCTTCGGCCGTGAGGGTGTCGGGCAGTGGCACCAGCCGCTCGGCCGGGTAGAGCCGCGCGCTCGCATACGCTCCCAGCGGGCCGGTGGCGTAGCCCACGCGGTCGCCGGGCTGCAGGCCTTCCACGCCGGGCCCCAACGACACCACCCGGCCGGCTCCCTCGAGCCCGAGGCCGGAGGGAAAGGCGATCGGCACCGTGCCCTTGCGCTGACCCACGTCGAGCGGGTTCACGCCGATGGCGCTCTGCTCCAGCCAGACCTCGCCGGGTCCGGGCGCCCGCGGCGCCGTTGTCTCCAGGCGCAGCGCTTCCGGGCCGCCTGCCGCATCGATCCGCACATGGACCACCATGGTTTTCCTTCCGGGGGTGTTGGGGAAACGGAAGGTTAATTCCTGCTCCCGCAGTCGCCAACGAAGGCGCCTGCAGTTCAATCCTGCAGCAGGTGCAGCAATGGGTCTCACACCCGCATTCCCGCAATCGAGGGGATCGCCTCTCGCAGGGTCTCCAGGAAAGCGCGCAGCCGCGCCGGCGGGTGCCGGGTGGGCGGGTAGACCAGATGCACCGGCAGGGGCGCGGCAAGCCAGCCCGGCACGATGTGCAGGAGCCGCCCCGCGGCCAGGTCATCCTGCACCACCCAGGCCGACACCAGCGCCACCCCGAGGCCCGCCAGGGCCGCGTTGCGCAGCGCATAGAGGCTGTCGGTCGCCATGCGCGGCTGGATGGGCAGGGTCTCCGCGCCGCTGGCGCTGCCGGGGCCGAGCGGGGGCGCCTCTTCGTCGGCGGGATGGAGCACCACTTCGCGCAGGTAGTAGGTGCGCAGCGCCAGCCAGGGCAGGGCCAGCAGTTCGCGCGGGTGCGCCGGGGCGCCGCCGTGCCGCTCCAGCAGGGCGGGCGAGGCCACCACGATGCGCGGCACTTCGGCGATGCGCTGGGCGATCACGGACGGGTCCAGCACGGGGCCGACCTGCACGGCGCAGTCGAGGCCCTCGGCGATGAAATCCGGCTGCCGGTCGTGCAGCAGCCATTCCACCGATACATCGGGATAGCGCCGCAGGTAGGCCGTGAGGGGCACGATGAGCTGGTCCTGCCCGAAGGCGTGCGGTGCCTGCACGCGCAGGGTGCCGCGCGGCGTGTCCTGCGCGCCGCGCAGGTCCGACTCCATCGCCTGCCAGTTGCCGAGCAACTCCTTCGCATGGGCGAGGCACCGCTCGCCGTCCTCGGTCAGCTTCATGCCGTGGGTGGAGCGCTGCAGCAGGCGCAGGCCCAGCCCGCGCTCCAGCGTCTGCAGGCGCCGGCTCACGGTGGGCTGGGTCGTGGCCAGCTGCTGCGCCGCCGCCGAGAGACTGCCGCTCTCCACGATGCGCACGAAGGTCTGCAGCAGTTCGATGCGGTCCGCGCCCGAGGGCAGGACCGCGGAGGAAGAGGGCATGGTCATGCGTGCAGCGTATAGCAGATCTGCGCCGCAGGCCACTACCGCGGCAGCGCCCAGCGCACGACACTGCGGACCATTCTTTCGTCTCCGAGGTTTCCCCATGGCTTCCATTCAAGAAACGCATACTGCGGGCCGGGCGCACGCCACAGGCGCGGCTGCGAGCGAGGTGCCCACCTCCCTGGTGCTGCTGCTGGCCACCACGGCCGGGGTGAGCGTGGCATCGCTCTACTACAGCCAGCCGATGCTCGGCGTGCTGGGTCCGGACATCCAGGCCGCGGAGCGCACCGTGGGCTTCGTGCCCACGCTCACGCAGCTGGGCTACGCGCTCGGCATCCTGCTGCTCGCCCCGCTGGGCGACCGCTACGACCGCCGCCGCATCATCCTCGCCAAGGCGGCGGCGCTGGCCGTTGCGCTGCTGGCGAGCGCCGTGGCGCCGGGCATCGGCGCGTTGCTGGCCGCCAGCCTGGCCGTGGGCCTGGCCGCCACGCTGGCGCAGGACGTGGTGCCCGCCGCCGCCACGGTGGCGCCCGCGCACCAGCGCGGCAAGGTGGTGGGCACGGTGATGACCGGCCTGCTGCTGGGCATCCTGCTGTCGCGCGTGGTGAGCGGGCTGGGCGCGGCGCATTTCGGCTGGCGCGCGGTGTATGGCGCGGCAGCGGTGGCCGTCGCTCTGCTGGGCATGGCGGCCTGGCGCGGGCTGCCGCGTTTCGTGCCGACCACCCACCTGGGCTATGGCGCGTTGCTGGCATCGATGGGCTCGCTGTGGCGTGCCCGGCAGCCGCTGCGCCGCGCCGCGCTGGCGCAGGGCCTGCTGTCGGTGGCGTTCAGCGCCTTCTGGTCCACGCTGGCGGTGATGTTGCACAGCCAGTTCCACTGGGGGAGCGCCGCCGCCGGCGCGTTCGGCCTGGCCGGGGCGGCAGGCGCGTTGGCCGCGCCGCTGGCCGGCCGGCTGGCCGACCGCAGCGGGCCGGAGCGGGTGACGCGCCTGGGTGCCGGGCTCGCGCTCGTGTCCTTCGCGCTCCTGGCGGCCGCGCAATGGCTGCCCGCCTGGGCGCAACTGGGCCTGCTGGTGGCCAGCGCCATCGGCTTCGATTTCGGCATCCAGGCCACGCTCGTTGCGCACCAGACCCTGGTCTACGGGCTCGACCCCGCCGCGCGCAGCCGGCTGAACGCATTGCTGTTCACGGGCGTGTTCATCGGCATGGCCGCGGGCTCGGCCCTGGGCGCCGTGGCCCTGGCGCAATGGGGCTGGATGGGCGTGGTGGCGCTGGCCACGCTGGCCTGTGCCGCAGCCCTGGCGGTGCGCATGGCCGGTGGCCGAACGGCTCCCGCGCACTGAGCCCGGCCCCAGCCCGGCAGCGGCTGCGTTCCGTTGCGGGCATACCGGGCAGGGCGCGGGGCTGCCCGGCCGCTGTGCGCCGCATGTGCACAGACGTTTTTCTTCGTTGGGGGACCGGGGCGCGGTCCGTAAGGTGGTGCCATGCCTGCCGCCATCGCCCCCATCCACTTCGCCGGCCCCACGGCGCGGGGATGGGTGGTGCGGTCTGCCCGGCACCGCGGCCCGGACCGCCGGGGCGCCTTCCTGCCGGAGCCATTGGTGCACCGGCCGGCGGGCGGCGCGGCGCCGGCAAGGCGCACCGGCGGGCAGGGGCCCCGGCGCTCCGCGGGGGCCACGGCATTGCGCCGCCCCGTGGAGCGGGTCCGTTCCAGCGCGGCCCCGGGGCCGCGCCTTCTTCTTCTTGCTTCTTCCCTGTCCGCCCACTTCCCCCGAAAGCCAGGATGACCATGCAACGCCGCGACTTCCAACGCCTCTGGATGACCACCGCCTGTGCCGCCGCGGCGGCCTCGCTGCTCTCGCCGGCGCTCTCGCACGCGCAAAGCGGCCGGAGCCCATCGGCCGGCCGCACGGTGTTGCGCGCGGGCGACCAGAAGGGCGGCCTGCGCGCGCTGCTCGAAGCCTCGGGCGAGCTGCGCCAGCCGCTGGCCTACGACATCCAGTGGAGCGAGTTCCCGGCCGCGGCGCCGCTGGCCGAGGCGCTCAACGCCGATGCGGTGGATTTCGGGCCCATCGGCGATGCGCCGCTGCTTTTCACGCTGGCCGCCGGCAGCGGGGTGAAGGCCTTCGCGGCCAACCGCTCCGACCCCTACGGCACGGCCGTGCTGGTGCGGCCGGATGCCCCCTACCGCTCCGCGGCGGACCTCAAGGGGCTGCGCATCGCGACCAACCGCGGCTCCATCGGCCACTTCGTGGCGCTGAAGGCGCTGGAATCGGCGGGCCTGGGCCCGCAGGACGCGCAGATCCGCTTCATCCCGCCGGCCGAGGCCAAGCTCGCGCTCACGCAGGGCGCGGTGGATGCCTGGGCCACCTGGGAGCCCTACACCGCGCTGGCGGAGACCAGCGGCCACGCGCGGGTGCTGGTGAGCGGCCGGGGGCTGTCGAGCGGACTCAGCTTCCTGGCGGCCACCGACAAGGCGCTGGCGACCCGGCGCGGCGCGCTGGCCGATTTCAAGGCCCGGGTGGAGCGCGCACAGCGCTGGTGGTACCGCAACGCGCAGCCGTTCGGCGAGACGCTGGCGCGCATCATCGGCATCCCGGCCGAGGCGGCCCGGCTGCAGTTCGAGCGGCGCGCCACGCGCTGGCTGCCCATCGATGCGGCCGTGCTGGCCGACCAGCAGCGCACGGCCGATTTCTACCTCTCGGCCGGGCTGCTGCGGCGGCGCCTCGACGTGCAGCAGACCTTCGACACCGGCTTCGGCGCGCCCGAGGCCTGACGCCGGGCGGGCGGCGCGGCCAGTCCGGTGCCGTGGCGGCCGCCGGAACGCGATTGGATGCCAGAGCGGCCTGATGCCGCTGTATTTTGGTCATTTTTTGCTATTAAAAACATAGCAAATGCCGTGGGTGCTGCCCGGCCGCCCGGGCGCGGCGGGGCGCGCGGGCGGCAGCCCTTTCATTTCCGCAGATCGGAACGTGCCGCCGGTGCGTGGGGTCGCATGCGCCCGGAGCGGCCCGGGGGGGCGCAGCGTGTCATCATGCGGGCGGACCCGGTGCAAGACCGCCGCCCTCGGGCCGGCACCGGCTTCGCCCTTCGCGGGACCGGTGCGCCACCGGCCCATCCCCCCACGCGTTGTCTGCCATGGCCGCCTCCTTCCGCACGCCTTCCACCTTCCCCCACACCGCCAGCGCGATGAGCGAGCGCGTGCGAGCGCACGACTGGGCTGCGACGCCGCTCGGCCCGATCGACGGGTGGCCCGAGGTGCTGCGCGTGGCCGCGCAGATGGTGCTGGCCTCGCAGTTCCCGAAGTGCCTGGTATGGGGCCCCGCGATGACGGCGATCTACAACGATGCCTTCCGGACCATCCTGGGCGGCAAGCCCGATGTGCTGGGAGAGCCTTTTTATGAAATCTGGGCCGAGGCCTGGGAGACGATACGGCCGATCGCCGAGCGCGCGCTGGCGGGTGAATCGATGTACTACGAGGACTTTCCGCTCCGGGTGCAACGCGGCGGCCAGGAAGAGCAGGCCTATTTCACCTTCTGCTACAGCCCCGTCCACGACGGCGCCGGCAACGTGGCGGGCTTCATGGACACCGTGATCGAGACCACCGGCAAATTCACGGCGCAGCAGCGCCTGAAGGAGCTGGCCTCTTCCCTGGAGCAGCAGGTGGCCGACCGCACGGCCGACCGCAACCGGCTCTGGCTGCTGTCGGACGCGATGCTCGTGGTGGCCCGGCTGGACGGCACCATCGCCGCCGTCAACCCCGCCTGGCAGGCCACGCTGGGCTACTCGGAGGACGAGACCCTGGGCCGGCGCGTGCTGTCCTTCCTGCACGGCGAAGAAGCCACGCGGGTGCCGCACGACGTGCAGCGCCTGGCCGAGGCCGCCCAGCGCCACCAGGCCACGCTGTGCTTTCGCCACAAGAGCGGTGCCGTCCGCTGGATCGACTGGACGGCCGTGCCCGGCGACGGCTTCGTGCAGGCCGTCGGACGCGACGTGACCGACGAGCGCGCGCGCACCGAGGCCCTGTTGCAGTCACAGGACCGGGTGCGGCACAGCCAGAAGATGGAAGCGATCGGCCAGCTCACGGGCGGCATCGCGCACGACTTCAACAACATGCTGCAGGGCGTCGTGCTGCCCCTGCAGCTGATCGGCCAGCGCCATGCGCGCGGCCACATGGACGACATTCCCCGCTATGTGGAGGCCGGCCTCGCCTCGGCGCGCCGCGCGGCCGCCCTCACGCAGCGGCTGCTCGCGTTCTCGCGGCGCCAGCCGCTCGACGTGCGGCCCGTGGACGTGGGCGGATCGATCCGCAGCCTGGAGTCCATGCTACGCAACACCTGCGGCGAGAACATCTCGCTGGCCGTCGAGATCCCGGCCGAGCTGTGGCCCGTGCTCACCGATGCCCACCAGCTCGAAAGCGCCGTGCTCAACCTGGCCATCAATGCGCGCGACGCCATGCCCGAAGGCGGTGAACTGCGCATCAACGGCGACAACCTGCCGGACGGCGGCCAGGGCCTCACGGCGCATGAACGCGAGGCGATGGGCCTGCCGGCGGGCGAACTGGTGCGGGTGCAGGTCTGCGACACCGGGCACGGCATGTCCAAGGAAGTGCTGGAACTGGCCTTCGACCCGTTCTTCACGACCAAGCCGCTGGGACAGGGCACGGGGCTGGGCCTGTCGATGATCTACGGCTACATGCGCCAGTCGGGCGGCGCCGTGGCCATCGACAGCACGGTGGGCGAGGGCACCTGCGTGTCGCTCTATTTCCCGCGGTCGCAGCAGGTCGTGGCCGAAGACGTGCCCGAAGGCCTGGAGAGTGCCGCGGCCGACAAGCGCCCCGACTCCATCCTGGTGGTGGAAGACGACGCCACCGTGCGCGAATTCGTCTGCGAACTGCTGCGCGACCTGGGGTTCCAGGTGATGTCGGCCGGCTCCGGCGCGGAAGGCATGGCGATGCTCTCGGGCGCGCTCCACTTCGACCTGCTGGTGTCGGACGTGGGCCTTCCGGGCCCCAACGGCCGGCAGGTGGCCGACTTCGCGCGCGAGCGCCTTCCGCAGATCCACGTGCTGCTCATGACCGGCTATGCCGAGCAGGCGGCCATGGACCCGAGCTTCCTGGTGGCCCACCAGATGGAACTCATCGTCAAGCCGTTCGACGCGCAGGCGCTGGTGCACAAGGTGCTGGGCATGGTGGGTTCGCCCAAGGGTTGATGTCAAAAAGCCTCCATGCCGCCGGATCCATTGAATAGTTTGCTATAAAAATAGTAGCAAATACGAAAATCCGCGTGCAGGCCCGGCCCCGCGCGCTCGCACGCTCATAACCATGGCGTCTTAGCATCCAATCCCTGGTTCGTTGGCATCGGCCGGTGCAGCCCGTACAGTCGCGCACTCGCCGGCGGCGGTGTCGGGCCTCCGGCCCGGGCCACGCTCCGGCACCGGTAGCGGCGCCCGCGCCCGCTGCGTTGCCTTCCGGCGCTTCGCTCAGCGCCGTCCGTCCCGCCCACCTTTCTTCGTCTTTTTCTTTTTTCTTCTTTTCTCCAGAAACCGCCGCACCCCAAGCCGGGCGCGGCGCCAAGCGCACAGCCATGATCGACTTACGGGGTATCACCCAGATTTACCAGGGCCCGACCGGGCCCGTGGAAGCCTTGCGGGGCATCGACCTGCACATCCAGCCGGGCGAGGTGTTCGGCATCATCGGCCGCAGCGGCGCGGGCAAGAGTTCGCTCGTGCGCGTCATCAACCTGCTGAACCGGCCCACGGCCGGCGAGGTCATCGTCGCGGGCCGGGACCTCACGAAACTCGGCGATGCCGACCTGCGCGCGGCGCGGCGCGACATCGGCATGGTGTTCCAGCACTTCAACCTGCTCTCGTCGCGCACGGTCTTCGACAACGCGGCGCTGCCGCTGGAGCTGGCCGGCATGGACCGCGCCGCCATCCGCGAGCGCGTGAACCCGCTGCTCGAACTGGTGGGCCTGTCGCACCTGGCCACCCGCTATCCCGCGCAGATCAGCGGCGGGCAGAAGCAGCGTGTGGGCATCGCGCGCGCGCTCGCCAGCCGCCCCAAGGTGCTGCTCTCCGACGAGGCCACCTCCGCGCTCGACCCCGAGACCACGCGCTCCATCCTGGCGCTGCTGCGGCAGGTGAACCGGGAGCTGGGCCTCACCGTGGTGCTCATCACCCACCAGATGCAGGTCATCAAGCAGGTGGCCGACCGCGTGGCCGTCATCGACGCGGGCCGCATCGTGGAGCAGGGCCCCGTGCTGGAGGTATTCACGCGCCCGCAGCAGCCCATTACCCGGAGCCTGATCGACGAGATCGTGCCGCAGGACCTGCCCGAGAGCGTGCTGGACCACGTGCGCCACCTCGCCGCGCAACTCATCGCGCAGGGGCAGGGCGGCGTGGGCCGGCTGCTGCGCCTGTCGTACGCGGGCGAGCGCGCCTACCAGCCCATCCTCTCGCGCCTGATCCGCGAGCACGGGCTGGACCTGTCCATCCTGCACGGGCAGATCGACGAGATCCAGGGCCAGACCTTCGGCTCGCTGGCGGTGTATGCCAGCGGCGAAAGCGCCCGGCTGGGCCAGGCCGTCGCGCAGTTGCGCGCCGAGGGCGTGGTGGTGGAAGAAGTGACTGTGGAAGGCTGAGGCGATGTTCGAGAATTTTTCGGAAATGATGCTGGAGCTGTTCGTCAGCTCGCTGTGGGAGACGCTCGTGATGGTGGGCATCTCGGGCCTCGTGGGTGCGCTCATCGGCATCCCGCTGGGCGTGTTCCTGCGCCTGACCGACCGCGGCGGCGTGCTGGAGAACGGCCCCGCCAACAAGATCGTCGGCTGGATCGTGAACGCCGTGCGCTCCACGCCGTTCATCATCTTGCTGGTGGCGATCATCCCGTTCACGCGCCTCATCACGGGCTCCTCGATCGGCACGGCGGCCGCCGTGGTGCCGCTCACCATCGCCGCGGCCCCCTTCGTGGCGCGGCTGGTGGAAGCCTCGCTGCGCGAAGTGGACAACGGCCTCATCGAGGCCGCGCAGGCCATGGGCGCGACCACCTCGCAGATCGTCTGGAAGGTGCTGTTGCCCGAGGCGCTGCCCGGCATCGTAGCAGGCCTGACCATCACCTTCGTGAGCCTCACGGGCTATTCGGCCATGGCCGGGGCCATCGGCGGCGGCGGCCTGGGCGACCTGGGCATCCGCTACGGCTACCAGCGCTTCCTGCCCGACATCATGCTGGCCGTGGTGGTGGTGCTGATCTTCTTCGTGCAGGCCGTGCAGAGCCTGGGCGATTGGGCGGTGCGCCGGCTGAGCCACCGCTGAGGCGGCGCGGGCGCCCGGCCGCCCGGGCGGCGTGCCGTGAGTGTCCCGGGGGACCGACACCACGGCTCGCCTGGCTGGGTCTTTTATGCCGGTGCGTTGTAAGGAAATGAAAACCTATTGTTATGGGTTGTATCGCGTGAAACCTAAGATGCACGCTTTCCCATACGACAAGGTGACCTCGTGAACAAGCGCTCCCTGCTGCAGTCGGCCCTGGCCATCGCTTTCGCCGCCGGCTTCTGCACCCCCGTCCTGGCGCAGGACAAGCCGCTCAAGATCGGCGTGACGGCCGGCCCGCACGCGCAGATCTTCGAACAGGTGAAGAAGGTGGCCGAGAAAGACGGCCTGAAGATCCAGATCGTCGAATTCAGCGACTACGTGCAGCCCAACGCGGCGCTGGCCGCCGGCGACCTCGACGCCAACAGCTACCAGCACAAGCCCTACCTCGACGCGCAGGTGAAGGACCGCGGCTACAAGCTCGTCTCGGTCGGCTATACGGTCAACTTCCCCATCGGCCTCTACTCCAAGAAGGTCAAGAAGCTCGAAGACCTGAAAGAGGGCGCGCGCTTCGGCATTCCCAACGATCCGACCAATGGCGGCCGTGTGCTGCTGGTGTTGCAGGACAAGGGGCTCATCAAGCTGAAGGACGGCGCGGGCCTCAAGGCCACGCCGCTGGACGTGACATCCAACCCCAAGAAGCTGAAGTTCGTCGAACTCGACGCCGCGCAGCTGGCGCGTTCGCTCGACGACCTGGATGCCGCCGCCATCAACACCAATTTCGCGCTGTCCGCGGGCCTCAACCCCAAGACCGATGCCATCGCCCAGGAAAGCGCCAAGAGCCCGTACGTGAACCTGATCGCCGTGCGCGAGGCCGACAAGGACAAGCCCTGGGTGGGCAAGCTCGTGAAGGCCTACCAGTCGGATGAGATCCGCCAGTACATCGAAACCCAGTTCAAGGGCGCGGTGCTCGCGGGCTGGTAAACGCCTTTCTCTTCCCTTTGCTTGCTCGCCGGCCAACCCGGCGTCGGGCAGGCCGTGGCCTGCCCCCACAGAAAGCCGCATGCAGCCTCCGGGCGGCATGCGGCTTTTGCTTTGCGCTGCACCGTGCGATCCCCAGCCCGCCATGGATGATTTTGTTTTGAAGTTTTAATTTTTTATTCTTTTGGGTTCCGTGGGGCGCCGCCTAAAGTGGCTGCCAGCGCGCTTTCCGAGAAAAAGCCGCTTCCATCCATCGCTCAGGAGAAGCCCCCCATGTCGTCCGCCGCTGCCCTCGAAACTGTTCTGCCGACCGAACTGGAAACTGCACGCGAGCAGGCCCAGCGCGAAGGTCTGGCGTATGCCGGAGGGGTCTCGCCGCCCGTCGCCTGGCGGCTGCACCAGGGGGGCGAGGCCGTGCTGGTGGACGTGCGCTCGGCGGAGGAACGCAAATTCGTCGGACACGTGCCGGGTTCGCTGCATGTGCCATGGGCCACGGGCACGGCCCTCACCCGCAATCCGCGCTTCGCGCGAGAGCTGGAGGCCAAGCTGGCCGCACACGGCGGACGCAACGCCGTGGCGCTGCTGCTGTGCCGCAGCGGCAAGCGGTCCGTGCTGGCCGCTCAGGCAGCGGCGCAGGCAGGCTTTGGCAGCGTGTTCAATGTGCTCGAAGGCTTCGAGGGAGAACTGGACGCGCTGCAGCACCGCGGCAGCGACGACGGCTGGCGCTTCCATGGCCTGCCCTGGGTGCAGGACTGACCACGGGCCATCCACGAGGAAAGTTGTCCATGGCCACCTTCGACATTGCCGGCATCGGCCAACGATTGCATGCTGTGCGTCGCGAATGGCGCGAAGCCCAGAACCGCGAACAGGAGCCTGCGGGCCGTGAATTCCCGTCGCGCGATGCGGTCGCGCGCATCGTGGAGCAGCTCAAGGGCGCGCTGTTTCCGCTGCGGCTCGGCCCCCATGACCTGCGGCCCGAGAGCGAAGACCTGTTCGTGGCCCACCAGCTCGATGCCGCCCTGCAGACCTTGCACGGGCAGATCGCGCTCGAACTGGGGCACGGCACGCGCCATGCGGGCGCAGCAGCCGAGGCGGAAGACCGGGAAGCCGCCGCCCTGAGCGCAGCGCGGGCATTCGCCGAGGCCTTGCCGGACATCCGCCGCCTGCTGGATTCGGACGTTCTGGCCGCCTACCGGGGCGACCCCGCGGCGCGCAGCGTGGACGAGGTGCTGCTGTGCTACCCCGGCGTACTGGCGATGATCCACCACCGGCTCGCGCACATCCTCTACGGGCTGGGCCTGGCGCTGCTGGCGCGCATGGTGTCGGAGCTGGCGCATGCGCAGACGGGCATCGACATCCATCCCGGCGCACGCATCGGCGCCGGCTTCTTCATCGACCACGGCACGGGCGTGGTGATCGGCGAGACCGCCGTGATCGGTGAACGCGTGCGCCTCTACCAGGCCGTGACGCTGGGCGCCAAGCGGTTCCCCACCGATGCCGAGGGCCGGCCGCAGAAGGGCCTGGCGCGCCATCCGCGGGTGGAGGACGACGTCGTTATCTATGCCGGCGCCACCATCCTCGGCCGGGTCACCCTGGGCCGCGGTGCCGTCATCGGCGGCAATGTCTGGGTGACCCATGACGTGCCCGCCGGCGCGCACATCACGCAGGCGACGGCCCGGGAAAACGGCCGGGAAAGTGCCCGGGAGAGCGCACCTTCCCAGGAACCGGCGGGGAGGGCGGGCGCATGACGGCGGACCTGGTCAAGAGCTTCGGCATCGCCGTGCGCCAGTCGCGCGAATCGCTGGGCTGGTCGCAGGAGCGGCTGGCCGAGCATTCCGATCTCAACCGCTCGTATGTCGGGGAGATCGAGCGCGGGGCGGTCGTGGCCTCGCTGGTCACGGTGTCCAAGCTGGCCACGTCGCTGGGCGTGCCCGCGTCCGCTCTGCTCGGGCGCGGAGAGCAACTGGCCGAGGCGCGCCGCGGCGATCACGCAGGCTTGGCGGCTATAGCATGTTGAACGCGACAGTAGAGGCCGGGACACTCTGCGGGTTTTCCATCACCGCTACGAACCACAGGGAGTTTTTGACATGTCGGCAACACTGGGCGGAACGACCGCACTCGGCGACAACGCAGCACGGCAACTGGCGAACGCCACCAAGACCGCGCCGCAGCTTTCCACCATCAGCCCGCGCTGGCTCACGCACCTGCTGCAATGGGTGCCGGTGGAAGCAGGCATCTACCGCCTGAACCGGGTCAAGAACCCCGAGTCGATCAAGGTCACCTGCACGGCCAAGCAGGAAGAGAACCAGCTTCCCCGCACCTTCGTCGACTACGAGGAGAACCCGCGCGAGTTCTTCCTGAACGCAGTGTCCACCGTGCTCGACGTGCACACGCGCATCTCCGACCTCTACAGCAGCCCGCACGACCAGGTGAAGGAGCAATTGCGCCTCACCATCGAGACCATCAAGGAGAACCAGGAGAGCGAGCTCATCAACAACCCGGACTACGGCCTGCTGGCCCAGGTGACCGAAGAGCAGCGCATCTTCCCGCTCACGGGTGCGCCCACGCCGGACGACCTCGACGAACTGCTCACCAAGGTCTGGAAAGAGCCGGCTTTCTTCCTGACCCACCCGCTGGCCATCGCCGCCTTCGGCCGCGAAGCCACGCGCCGCGGCACGCCGCCGCCCACCGTGAGCCTGTTCGGCTCGCAGTTCATCACGTGGCGCGGCATCCCGCTGATTCCCTCGGACAAGGTGCCCGTGGCCGACGGCAAGAGCAAGATCCTGCTGCTGCGCGTGGGCGACCGCCGCCAGGGCGTGGTGGGCCTCTTCCAGCCGGGCCTGCCGGGCGAGCAGAGCCCCGGCCTGTCGGTGCGCTTCATGGGCATCAACAACCATGCGATCGCTTCCTACCTCATCTCCCTCTACTGCTCGCTCGCCGTGCTCACGCCCGACGCGCTGGCGGTGCTCGACGATGTGGAAGTGAACCGCTACCACGACTATCCGGACACCTACAAGTGAGCGGCGGGGGCGCACCCATGGCGATTTCCTCCTCGACGACCCCTTCCTTGCCCGGTGTGGCCGACGGTGCGCCGTCGCCGCTGGATGTCGGGCAGCTCGCGCGCATGGCCAATGCGCTGTTCGGTGCGGCGCCGGGCCAGCAGGCGCTGGCTTCGGTTCCGGGCGTTCAGGCCCCCGTGAACGTGGCGCCTGCCGGCTCGCCGCTCGCCAGCCCTGCGGGGCTGGCACCGGGCATCCCGGGCACGCCCGTGCCGCTGGGCCAGATTCCGGGCAGCAATCTGCTGCCGTCGTCGCCGACGCCCCTGGCGTCGCTTGCCAACCGCGTGCCGGGCCTGCTGCCGCATGCGCAGGCGGGCAACGGCGTACCCGACCACGCGCTCGGCGCCTTGCCGGCCTACGAGCCGCGCATCGGCAGTGCGGTGACCGGCGTTCCTCCGGCCGTGGCGCCTGCCGGGCCTGCTGCGGGCGGTGCTGCATTGCCGGCCTCGGCATTGTCGTCGCCCTTCTATTTCAGCGACCTTCCGAAGCCTGGCGCTCCTGCTGCCGCTGGCCCTCGGGAGCCGTCCGGGCTGGACGCGCTGGCCCGCCTGCCGTTCGCCGTGCCCGAGGCGCCCCGCGCGGCGCCGGTCCCGGGTTCCGCCGCCGCGGGAGCGCTGCCTTCGGCCGAGCCGCGCTTCTACTTCGTGGACGCGGTCACGCTGCCCGATGGCTACGTGACGCCGCTCCACCCCTCGCGGCAGGGGCAGGGCACCGACAGCGGCGCGGCCTCGGGCCGAGGGGCGGCCTCAGGTGCCGCTCCCACGATCGGATCGTCCGCGCGCAGCGCCTTCGACGTGCATGCGGTGCGGCGGGATTTTCCGATCCTTGCCGAGCGCGTGAACGGCCGGCCCCTGGCGTGGCTGGACAACGCGGCCACCACGCACAAGCCGCGTTCGGTCATCGAGCGCATCAGCCACTTCTACGAGCACGAGAACTCCAACATCCACCGCGCGGCCCATGAACTGGCCGCGCGCGCCACGGACGCCTACGAAGGCGCCCGCGAGCGCGTGCGGCGCTTCCTGAACGCGCCGGATGTGAACGAGGTGATCTTCGTGCGGGGCACGACGGAGGCCATCAACCTCGTGGCGAAGAGCTGGGGCGTGCAGCACGTGGGCGAGGGCGACGAGATCATCGTGAGCCATCTGGAGCACCACGCCAACATCGTTCCGTGGCAGCAGCTGGCTGCCGCCAAGGGAGCGAAGCTGCGCGTGATCCCCGTGGACGACACCGGGCAGGTGCGGCTGGACGAGTACCAGAAGCTGCTGAATTCGCGCACCAGGATCGTCGCGGTGACCCAGGTGTCCAATGCGCTCGGCACGGTGGTGCCGGTCAAGCAGATCGTGGAGATGGCGCACCGGGCCGGGGCCCGGGCGCTGGTGGACGGGGCGCAGTCCGTGTCGCACATGCGCGTGGACGTCCAGGACATCGGCGCGGACTTCTTCGTCTTCTCGGGCCACAAGGTGTTCGGGCCCACGGGCACCGGCGCGCTGTGGGGCAAGCGCGAGGTGCTGGAAGACATGCCGCCCTGGCAGGGCGGCGGCAACATGATCGCCGATGTCACCTTCGAGAAGACGGTGTACCAGCCGCTGCCCAACACCTTCGAGGCCGGCACCGGAAACATCGCCGATGCCGTGGGCCTGGGCGCGGCCATCGATTACGTCGGCCGTGTCGGCATCGAGGCCATTGCGCGCTACGAGCACGAACTGCTGGAGTACGGCATGCGTGCGCTGGGCAGCGTGCGCGGCGTCCGCCTCATCGGCACCGCGGCCGACAAGGCGAGCGTGATGTCGTTCGTGCTGGCAGGCCATACGACGGCCGAGGTGGGCGACGCGCTCAACCAGGAAGGGATCGCCGTGCGCACGGGCCACCATTGCGCGCAACCCATCCTGCGCCGCTTCGGCGTGGAGGCCACGGTGCGGCCGTCGCTGGCGTTCTACAACACGTTCGAGGAAATCGATCGCCTCGTCGCCGTGGTGGAGCGGCTCTCCGCGCGCAGGCCCTGAAACCGGCCGGCCGCGCAAATCGCGTGGCCCGGCCATCGATCCACGAAAGCCCCCCGGCGCCGCAGGTGCCGGGGGGCTTTTCCGTTCCGGGCCATTGGCGCGAATGCGCGCTTGCCTGACAGCCGCCGGTATGGCCGGGCGCGATCATGCCGCGTGGGGTCGCGTGCCGCAGGGGCATGCATGCCGACCTTCTCTTCAGCCGACCTTCCAAAGCAAAGGAGCTTTCATGAGCCAATTCACTATCGCCGTCCTCGTGGGCAGTCTGCGCAAGGATTCCTTCAACCGCCGCCTGGCCGACGCGCTGGTCAAGCTGGTGCCTCCCGATTTCACGCTGGTGCAGGTGCGCATCGACGACCTGCCGCTCTACAACCAGGACGACGACGGCCACCAGAACGCTGCCGTGCTGCGGCTCAAGTCCGAGGTTGCCAAAGCGCAGGGGCTGCTGTTCGTCACCCCGGAATACAACCGCTCCATCCCCGGCGTGCTGAAGAACGCGATCGACCACGCCTCCCGCCCCTACGGCCAGAGCGTGTGGAGCGGCAAGCCCGCGGGCGTGCTGGGCGTGTCGATCGGCGCCATCGGCACCGCGCTGGCGCAGCAGCATCTTCGCAATGTGCTGGCCTACCTCGACGTGCCGACGCTGGGCCAGCCCGAGGCATTCATCCAGGCCAAGGACAATCTTTTCGACGACGATGGCAACATCGGCGAAGCCAGCCGGCAGTTCGTTCAGACCTGGGTGGAAAAGTACGCCGACTGGGTGCGCCGGCACGCCAAGGTCTGAGGGCCGCAGAGCCTTTTGCATGGCCCCAGGCGGGGCGGGGCTTCGTCCGGCCCCGCTACAATTTTCGGCCATGCGCCGCTGGTTGCTCATTTTCCTGCTGACCCTGCTGCCGCTCCAGTTCACCTGGGCGGAAGCCGCAGGCTATTGCGCGCACGAGCCCACGGCGGCCAGCCAGCATTTTGGCCACCATGTCCACCAGCACGAAGGCCCGGCCGACAGCGGTGTGGACGGTGCCGCCCTTTCCGGCGATGCCGACCAGGATTGCAGCGCTTGCCACGCAGGTTGTGCCATTGCCCTGATCGCGCGCTCGCAGCCTGATGTGCCCGCGCTCCGCGCGGAACATGCCTTGCGGACTCAGGGCACGCCCCTCGCTCCGCCCCCTGCATTGCCCGACCGGCCCAATTGGCCGCGCCTCGCCTGATCGGCGAGGCGTTCTTCGCCCAGCATCCCTTCTGACGACGGCCGGCCTGGCGCGCTCTGCGTGCATGGCCGGCGGTCCTGCGCCGCAGCGCCCCTGAACAGGGGAGCTGCGGCCCGGGGGATGGGGCCGTGCTGCCTCTCCGATCCATCACTTCCCCCATGGCTTGGATGGAGAGAAATCGGATGCACCGAAATATGGTTCGCTGGGGCCTGTGTGGCGCCCTGGCTGGGTTGTCGGCCGGCATGGTTCCGGCACAGATGGTGGCGCCGCCGAGCGCCCTGGAAATCAAAGCGCAGGCGCCCGCCGGCACGCCGCTGTCACGCCTTTTCGAGGCCGCCTGGGCGGCGCAGCCCGAGGCGTTGGCGGCTGGCGATCGGTTGCGCGCTGCCGCGTCGCGCCGGCAGGCTGCAGGGCAGTGGATCGCGGAGGCGCCGGCCGTTTCCCTGTCGGCCAAGACCGACCGTTTCAATGGCCGGGAAGGCGCCCGGGAGTACGAGGCGGGAGTGGCGCTGCCGCTCTGGTTGCCGGGTGAGCGAGGGCGCACCGCGCGGCTGGCCGATGCGCAGGAGAGCGCGGAGCGCGGCCGCCTGGAGGCTGCGCGGCTGCGCACGGCCGGCTCGGTGCGCGAGGCGTGGTGGCAGTGGCTGCGTGCGCGTGCCGGTCTGGAGTGGGCCCGGGACCGCCTGAAAAGCGCCCGGGATCTGGCCTCCGACGTGGCGCGGCGTGTGCAGGCCGGCGACCTGGCGCTGGTGGACCGGCACCAGGCCATGGGCACAGTGGCCTCTGCCACGGCTGCCGTGGCGGAAGCCGAAGGCGCGCTGCAGGTGGCCCGCCTCGGGCTGGAGGCTCTCGCGCCGGGTACCCTGGCGGCCATGGAGCTGCAAGGCCTGCCGCTGGACGCGCCGGGCATGGTGGAGCCTTTGCCTGCCGGTACGGCGGCTGGCAATGCCGTGGACGCGCACCCCGCGCTGGCGGAAGTGCGGCAGAAGGAGGAAGTGGCCCGACGCACTGCCGAACTCACTGCGGTACAACAGCGCGCCAACCCGGAACTCTCCATCGCCACCACGCGCGACCGCGGCGCCCGCGGCGAGGCGTACCAGCAGAGCCTGACCGTGGCCGTGCGCATTCCTTTCGGCGGCGGCAGCCGGCACGAGGCACGGCTCGCTGCGGCGCTGGCCGACGCCACCGAAGCGCAAGCGCAATCCGAACGCGACCACGCCCGTGTGCGCGCGGACATCGCCGCGGCCTACGCGCGCCATGCGGCCGCGCAGGCCCAGTGGGACGCCGCGCGGGAGCGGGAAGCACTGGCCGCGGCAACGCGCGGCTTCCTGCAGAAGTCCTTCGCGCTGGGCGAAACCGATCTCCCCACACGCCTGCGCATCGAGCAGGAAGCCGCCGATGCAGGGCGCGAGGCCCTGCGCGCGCGCCTGGACCGCGACGCGGCCGTTTCCGCGCTGAACCAGGCGCTGGGCTTTCTTCCGTCCGACAGCGGCCTGCCCCTTTCTTCCCCCCTTTCGGGCGCGCGCTGAGCGCCCGCCCTCCACTTGCATGGCAAACACAATGACGAACTCTCTTTGGTTGACCCGGGCCCGGAGCCTGGCGGTCGTGCTGGCGCTGCTGCCGGCCTGGTCGGTGGCGCACGAAGGCCACGATGACGAAGCGCCGGTGGCCGCCGGTGCCGGCATGCTGCCCCGCTTCACGGCGGTATCGGATGCATTCGAGCTGGTGGGCGTGCTCGACGGGCAACGCTTGTCGCTGTATTTGGACCACGCGGCCGACAACCGGCCGGCCGAGGGCGCACGACTCGATCTCGAAATCAACGGCCGCCCGGTGGCCTTGAGCCCGAGCGGTGGCGATGGCCGTTTCGAAGCGCTGCTGCCCGAGCCGCTGCCCGAAGGCGAAGCCGCCGTGGCCGCGGTGGTGGCCGTGGGCGCCGCCAACGATGTGCTGGCGGGCACGCTCGATATCCATGGCCACGCAGAAAGCGGACCTGAATCCGCCGGCAGCCCGTGGCGCACCCGGGCACCCTGGATCGCCGGTGCCGTGCTGGCGCTTGTGCTGGCTGCCGTGGCGCTGCGCCGCCGTGCGGGCGCGGGCCGCCGGAGTGCGATCGGAGGTGCCGCATGACCGCGCGCCGTCCGATGCAAAACCTGCCCCTGGCAGCGCGGCGGGCCCTCGCCGGCATGTGTGCAGCGGCCCTGGCCTGGGCCTTGGTGCTGCCGGCCCATGCCGGGCCGGGCCATGACCATGGCGAAGCGCCGCCCGCGGCGCCGGGCAACGGGCCGAGCCGTCTGCCCGACGGCAGCGTCTTCCTGCCCAAACCGGCGCAGCGCCAGCTCCAGGTGCGCACGCAGCCCGTGGCGCAAGAGGCGCTGGCGCGCGCGCACGAGCTGGCGGGCCGGGTGGTGATGGACCCGAACGCGGGCGGCAAGGTGCAGGCCATGGTGGCCGGGCGCCTGGAGCCGGGTCCGAGGGGCCTGCCGCAGATCGGGCAGGCCGTTCGCCGCGGCGAGGTGCTGGCCCATGTGCAACCCGCCCAGGGATCGATCGAGCGTTCCGGCCAGATGGCCCAGGTCGCCGAACTGCGCGCCGCGCGGACACTGGCCGAAAGGCGCCTGGCGCGCCTGCGGGAGCTGAGCGAGACCGTGCCCCGCAAGGACATCGAGGCGGCCGAGAGCGAATCCGCGAGCCTGGCCGCGCGCATCTCGGCGCTGGGCTCGGGCCTGTCGGGGCGCGACGCCCTGGTGGCTCCCGTGGATGGCGTCATCGCTTCGAGCAACGCCGTGGCGGGGCAGGTGGTGGATGCCCGCGAACTGGTGTTCGAGGTGGTGGACCCGCAGCGGCTGCGCATCGAGGCCTTGGCCTACGACGCGGCCGTGGCGCGCGACGTGGCTGCAGCTTCCTTGGCCGTGGACGGCGAGCGCATTCCGCTCACGTTCCTCGGCGCGGGGCGCAGCCTGCGCGAGCAGGCGTTGCCGCTGCTGTTCAGCGCTTCAGGCACGCGGGTCGCGCGCCTGGCGGTCGGCCAGCCCGTGGCGGTGTTCGTGCAGGGCGCGGCCACCGTGCAGGGCCTGCGCGTGCCGAGTGCATCGGTGCTCAGGAACGCCGCCAACCAATCCATCGTCTGGGTGAAGACGGGGCCGGAGAACTTCGCGCCGCGCCCGGTGACGGTGGAGCCGCTCGACGGGTCTTCCGTGGCGGTGACCTCCGGCCTCGCCGCGGGTGACCGCGTGGTCACGCAGGCCGCCACGCTCCTCAACCAGATCCGCTGACACCCAGGAGCCTGTCCCATGTTCAAGTGGCTTCTGGAAAACAGCCTGGCCCAACGGCTGCTGGTGATCATCGCCAGCCTGGTGGTCATGGCCTATGGCGCGTTCACGCTGTCGCGCACCCCGGTGGACGTGTTCCCCGATCTCAACAAACCCACGGTCACCCTCATGACCGAAGCGGGCGGCATGGCTGCGGAGGAGGTGGAGCAACTCATCACCTTCCCCCTGGAAACGACGATGAACGGCCTGCCGGGCGTGGAGAGCGTACGCTCCGTGTCCAGCGCCGGCCTGTCGTTCATCTATGTCACTTTCGACTGGAGCACGGAAATCTTCCGTGCCCGGCAGATGGTCTCGGAGCGCCTGGGCGCGATGGAGGAGGGCCTGCCGCCCGGCGTGACGCCGCGCATGGGCCCGGTCAGCTCGGTGATGGGCGAGATCCTGCAGATCGCGATTCCCATCGGG
Source organism: Acidovorax sp. NCPPB 4044 (assembly GCF_028069655.1). NCBI lineage: Bacteria > Pseudomonadati > Pseudomonadota > Betaproteobacteria > Burkholderiales > Comamonadaceae > Acidovorax > Acidovorax sp. NCPPB 4044. The sequence continues at coordinate 2,346,782 of NZ_JAMCOS010000001.1, read as the reverse complement.
GGACCGGATGCAGGGGCGAAGGACGGACAGCCCGCTGCGGCCGGGATGTCGGCCATGCAGGTGCGCGAGTACGCCGATTGGGTACTGCGCCCGCGGCTCATGGCCATCCCGGGTGTGGCGCAGGTGATACCGATCGGCGGCGAGGTGCGCCAGTTCCAGGTGCAGCCCGACACGGCCCGCATGTCCGAGCTGGGCATCACCCTGTCGGATCTGGATGCGGCGCTCAAGGGCTTCTCGTCCAACACGTCGGGGGGCTTCCTCGAACTGAACGGCCGCGAGTACCTCATCCGCCATCTGGGGCGCACCTCGCGCCTGGAAGACCTGCAGAACCTCGCGCTCACCGCGCGCGGCGGCCAGCCGATCCTGCTGCGGCAGGTGGCGCGGGTGAGCTTCGCCCCGGCGATCAAGCGCGGAGATGCCGGTTTCGAAGGCCTGCCCGCCGTGATCCTGGGTGTGCAGAAACAGCCCACGGCCGACACCATCGCGCTCACGCGCGCCCTGGAATCGGCGCTGGAGGGCATGCAGGCCTCGCTGCCCCCGGGCATGAATGCGCCGAAGGTCACCTTCCGGCAGGCGAGCTTCATCGAGGCATCGATCCAGACGCTGCAGGGCAAGCTGATCGGCGCATCGGTGTTCGTGGCGGTGATCCTGTTCTTCTTCCTGGGCACCCTGCGGCCCACGGTCATCGCGCTGACGGCCATTCCCGTGTCGATCTTCGTCACGGCGCTGGTCTTCAAGTTCTTCGGCATGTCGATCAACACGATGACGCTGGGCGGGCTGGCCATCGCCATCGGCGGTCTGGTGGACGACGCCGTGGTGGACGTGGAGAACATCATGCGGCGCCTGAAGGACGACCGTTCGCGGCATCCGCACCACCGCCTGAACCCGCTGGAGGTGGTGGCCCGCGCGTCGATGGAGGTGCGGTCGGCCATCCTCTACGCCACGGTGATCATCGTGCTCGTGTTCCTGCCGCTGTTCGCGCTGCCGGGCATGGAAGGGCGCCTGTTCGTGCCGCTGGGCGTGGCCTTCATCGTCTCCACGGTGGCATCGCTGCTGGTGTCCGTCACCATCACGCCCGTGCTGGCCTACTACCTGCTGCCGGGCATGAAGTCGCTGGACCACGGAGACACCCGGATGCTGGCCTGGCTCAAGGCGCGCTACCGCTCGAGCCTGACCGCGGTGCTCGCCCGGCCCCGCGGAGCGCTTGCGGCAGCGGGTGCAGCGGTGCTCGTCGCTGCAGTGGCGGTGCCGTTCTTTCCGCGCACCTTCCTGCCGCCCTTCAATGAAGGCACGCTGCTCGTGGGCCTGCGGCTCAACCCGGGCGTGACCCTCGCGGAGTCGTCCGCCATTGCCCGGCAGGCCGAGACGCTGGTGCGCAAGGTGCCCGAGGTCACCCACGTCGGCCGGCGCAGCGGGCGAGCGGAACTCGACGAGCATGCCGAAGGCGTGCATGTGAGCGAGCTGGACGTGGGCCTGAAGCCCGCGGCCGAACTCACGCGCAGCATGGACGCCATCACGGGCGACATCCGCGCGCGCCTGGCGCCCTTGCCGGCCGCGATCGGTATCGGCCAGCCGATCTCGCACCGCATCGACCACATGCTCTCGGGTGTGCGCTCGCAGATCGCCATCAAGATCTTCGGTGAGGATCTGGATGTGCTGCGCGGGCAGGCCGATGCCCTGCGCGCCCGGCTGGCCGGCATTCCCGGCCTGGCGGACCTGGAAATCGAAAAGCAGGTGCTGGCGCCGCAGATCAAGGTGCGCGTGGATCCTGTCGCTGCAGCGCAGTACGGTGTGCCCACGCCGCAGGTGCTGGCCGCTCTGCAGAGCCTGGTGGAGGGGGAGAAGGTCACCCAGATCGTGGAGGGCAACCGCCGTTTCGCGCTGGTGGTCCGCCTGCCCGAGACCGCGCGCTCGCTGGACGGGCTCGGCCGCGTGCTCATCGAGACACCGACGGGCCGCGTGCCCCTGTCGCGGCTGGCGCAGATCGAGGAGAGCGACGGTCCCAACCAGGTGAGCCGGGACGACGGCCGGCGGCGCATCGTGCTCTCGGCCAACGCGCAGGGCCGCGCGCTCTCCGACGTGGTGGCCGACATCCGCCGCGTGGTGGCCGACACGCGCCTGCCCGAAGGCACCTTCATCACCCTGGGAGGGCAATTCCAGGCGCAGGAGGAGGCATCGCGCCTCGTCGGGCTGCTGTCCATCGTGTCGCTGACGCTGATGTTCGTGGTGCTCTACAGCCGATACCGCTCGGTGGCGCTGTCGGCGCTCATCATGTCCAACATACCGCTGGCCCTGGTGGGCGCGGTGCTGGGGTTGTGGATCTCAGGGCAGCCGCTGTCGGTGGCGGCGCTGATCGGCTTCATCACGCTGGCGGGTATCTCGGTGCGCAACGGCATCCTGAAGGTGAGCCACTACGTGAACCTGATGCGCACCGAGGGCGAGGAATTCGGCACTGCGCTGATCGTGCGCGGCTCGCTGGAGCGGCTGAGCCCCGTGCTCATGACCGCGCTGGTCACCGCCTTTGCGCTCGCGCCGCTGCTCTTCGAGGCGGAACGCCCCGGCACCGAGATCCTGCACCCCGTGGCCGTGGTGATCTTCTCGGGCCTCATCAGCTCGACGCTGCTGGACACCTACCTGACGCCCGCGATGTTCTGGCTCTTCGGCCGCAAGCCGGCCGAGAGGCTGGTGAACGACCGGGAGGCCGGCGCCTTCTGATCGCCCGGGCCGGCAGCGTGCCGGCCCTGTCTTGTTCCGCGCCCGCGCGGCTTTTTCAACGATGGCCTGGCCCATCCCCTGGAGGTAACGACCTATGAAACCAACCCTTGCACGCACCCTGGCGGCAGCCGCCGCGTTTTCGGCACTGCTGGCCTCGGCTCCCGCGCGCGCGGCCGGCGAGCACGCCCACGGCCATGCGCACCAACCCCTGCACGGCGGCACCGTGGCCGAGGTGAAGGACATGGATTACGAACTGGTGGCCAAGGCCGATGTGCTGCAGCTTTACCTGCGCGACCACGGAAAGCCCGTGGACGTGGCACAGGCCAGCGCCAAAGTCACGCTGCTGGCCGGCGCCGACAAGCAGGACGTGGCACTGGCCCCCGCCGGTGACCGGCTGGAGGCGCGGGGCGCTTTCAAGCTGGCCCCCGGAACCAAGGCACTGGTGCAGGTGAGCCGCGGCGGCAAGGTCGCCACCGTGCGTTTCGACCTGCGCTAGGCAGCGCGCCGCCGGCAAGGCCCCGGAGTTACCGGGGAGGCGTGCCCGAGGCGGCCGTTCAGGCGGCTTCGGCCAGTGCGGCCGCGGCGTGGGCCTGGATGTCGGCCTCCGCGCCCGCCAGGGCCTGGGCTTTTGCTTCCGGGCCCATGGCCACGCCTTCGGCGCGCACGAAGCGCACATCGGTGACGCCGAAGAACCCGAACACGGTCTGCAGATAGCTTTCCTGGTGCTCCATGGCGCGTCCGCCTTCGCTGGTGGAGTACACACCGCCGCGCGACGACGCCACGATCACCGTCTTGCCGCTGGCCAGGCCTTCGGGGCCGCTGGCGCCGTAGCGGAACGTGCGGCCGGGCTGCGCGATGCGGTCCACCCAGGCCTTCAGCTGCGTGGGAATGCCGAAGTTGTAGAAGGGCGCGCCCACCACGATCACGTCCGCCGCGAGGAATTGCGCCACCAGGCGTTCGGACACCGCGTTCTCGCGTTGCTGGTTTTCGTTGAGCCCTTCCGTCTGACCGGTGCGCAGGGCCATGGCATCCATCGTGAAGTGGGACGGGGCCTCGGCCACGAGGTCCAGGTAATCGACTTGCGTGCCGGGGTGTGCCGCCACCCACGCGGCGACGGTGCGGGCCGTGAGTTGGCGGGACACGGAGTGTTGGCCCGTGATGGCGGAATCGATGTGCAGCAGTTGCATGGTGAAGCTCCTGGGGGAGAAGGTGGTTGGAACGCCTTTGCCGGTCTTCAGAGCCCGACGGTGCGCGGTTGGATAGATTGTGTGGGGTGCATCAATGATTGATAAGGCAGGCCTATTGCATTAGATTGTTGCAATATTGGAACAATGGGCGGGCGTGATGCAGGATCTCAACGACATGCTGTTCTTCGCCGAAGTGGTCGAGCGCGGCGGCTTCGCAGCCGCGGGCCGGGCGCTCGGCGTGCCGAAATCGCGGCTGTCGCGCCGGGTGTCGGAACTGGAATCCCAGCTGGGCGTGCGCCTGTTGCAGCGGACCACGCGGCGCCTTTCCCTCACGGAGGTGGGCGAGGCGTACCTGAGGCACTGCCAGGCGGTGCGCGAGGCCGCACAGGCCGCCGCCGATACCGTCGCCCAGTTGCAGACCGAGCCGCGCGGCACGGTGCGGGTGGTCTGCCCGGTCACGCTCGCACAGGCCGTGGTGGGAGAGTTGGTTCCGCTGTTCCTGCTGCGGCATCCCGAGGTGCGCCTGGAAATGCAGGTCAGCAACCGGGTGGTCAATCTGGTGGAAGAGGGCGTGGACGTCGCCCTGCGCGTGCGCCCCAGCCTGGAGGAAAGCGGCAGCATGGTAGTGAAGCGGCTGGACGACGCGCAGCAGACCATCGTGGCCAGCCCTGCGCTGCTCGAGCGGCAGGGTGTTCCCGCCACGCTCGAAGACCTCGCACGGCTGGACAGCCTGGCGCTTTCCACCGCCGATGGCCGCGCCACGATGCGGCTGATCTCGCCCGATGGTCGCGAGGAAGTGCTGCAGCACACCCCGCGGTATGTGGCCGACGACCTGCTGACGCTGCGGTTCGCAGCCCTCGCAGGTGTGGGCATGTGCTGGCTGCCCGACTACATGTGCCATGACGACGTGCGCGCCGGGCGGCTGGTGCGCCTGCTGCCGGAATGGTCGCTCCCGCGCAGTGTGGTGCACGCGGTGTTCCCGTCGCGGCGCGGACTGGCGCCGGCCGTGAGGAGTTTTCTGGATTTCCTCGGCGAGACCGTGCCGGGGCTCAACAGCATCCCGGGACGCAGCGGTGCGGTGGCCGCGGACGCGCCGTGACTTGGCAGCGCTCCTCTAAAGATCTTTTTCCCATTAATTCAGAAAAATATAGTCGTTTGGGTTTTATAGGCCGCCTCGCAGAATCGGTTTGCACCGACTGCAGAGGAATCGCCCATGGCCCACGCACCGTTTTCCCTCCCACGGCGCCCGCGCTGTTCACGCTCTCCTGTCCGCGTCGCCGGAGGAGGCCGTCCATGAGCGTGGCGAACGGCTCCGTGCTGCCTGGCGCCACCGGTGGCGCCGCAGCGGCGCCGGACCCCGTATCCATCATCGTCGTGCCGGGCTGGCGCGATTCCGGGCCGGGCCACTGGCAGTCCCTGTGGACCGAGCGCCTGGCGCAGGCCAGCCGCGTGGTGCAGGACGACTGGATCACGCCGGTGCGCCGTGCCTGGGTGCCGACGCTGGAGCGCACCGTGCTGGAGGCACCGCATCCCGTCGTCATCGTGGCCCACAGCCTGGGCTGCATCGCCACCGCGCACATGGGGCCGGAAGCAAGTGCCCGGGTAACGGGCGCACTGCTCGTGGCGCCCGCCGACCCGGAACGCCGGGCCGTGTTGAGCGATTTCGCGCCGGTGCCCTATGCGCCGCTTCCTTACCGCAGCATCCTGGTGGCCAGCAGCAACGACCCCTATTGCCCCATCCGCCTCGCCGGAGCCTATGCGCGGGCCTGGGGCAGCGAGTTCGTGCGGCTTCAGCAGGCCGGGCATGTCAATGTGGAATCGGGCCACGGGGAATGGCCGCTCGGCTGGGCGCTGCTGCATTCGCTGCTCGAAGGAGCAGGCTGGGGGCTGGGTTCCGGGACCGAGCCGGCACGCTCTGCCGCTTAAATGCTATTTATTTGATAGCAAACTATTGAATGAAACCGGCGGCATGAGGCATATTCATGCCTGGATTTATCCAAAAGGGGCTGCACCGGCGTTTGCCTCTCTTTATGCACCTCGTTGATAAATAAACAAGAATCTATTCTTTTGAGTTTGAAGCGCCGGCACCCACAATTCGTTGCATTCGCAGCTAACCGTGGGTGACTCACACATGAATTCCCGGACACGACTCAAGACCTTCCTGGCCGTCCTGGCCCTGGCCGCCACGGCTGCAACGGCTTCGGCGCAGACCGCCACGCTGCTCAACGTGTCCTACGACGTGGCCCGCGAGTTCTACAAGGACTACAACCCTGCCTTCATCGCCCACTACAAGAAGACGACCGGCAAGGACATCAAGATCGATCAGGCCCATGGCGGCTCCAGCGCCCAGGCGCGCGCCGTCAACGACGGCCTGGCTGCCGACGTGGTCACCTTCAACACCACGACCGACATCGACTTCCTGGCAAGCAACGGCGTGGTCGCGAAGGACTGGGCCAAGAAGTTTCCGAACGACGCTTCGCCCACCACCTCCACGATGCTGTTCCTGGTGCGCAACGGCAATCCGAAGAACATCAAGGACTGGGACGACCTGGTCAAGCCGGGCGTGCAGGTGGTGGTCGTGAACCCCAAGACCGGCGGCAACGGCCGCTACGCGTACCTGGCTGCCTGGGGCTATGTGCGCGAGAAGGGCGGCACGGAGGCCCAGGCCGCCGAATTCGTCAGCAAGCTCTACAAGAACGTGCCCGTGCTGGGCAAGGGCGGGCGCGATGCCACCAGCATCTTCCTGCAGCGCAACACGGGCGACGTGCTGATCACCTTCGAATCCGAAGTGCTCTCCATCGACCGAGAATTCGGCAAGGGCAAGGTCGATGCCATCTATCCGTCGGTGAGCATCGTGGCCGAGAACCCCGTGGCCGTGGTGGAGCGCACGGTGGCCAAGAAGGGAACGGCGGAACTGGCCAAGGCCTACCTCGACTACCTGTATTCCGATGAAGCCCAGGAAATCGCCGCGCAGCATGCCCTGCGCCCCCGCTCGGAGGCCGTGCTGAAGAAGCACGCCGACGTCTTCAAGCCGCTCAAGCAGTTCACGGTGGCGAAGTACTTCGGTTCGCTGGGCGAGGCGCAGAAGGTCCACTTCAACGACGGCGGCCAGTTCGACAAGCTCTACACCCCTGGCGGCCGCTGATCCATGGGCGCGGCCACCTCTTCCCTGGGCGCCGCTGCGCCGCAGGCGGCGACACGCGCCCGCCGCGGTGCCAGGCGGGTGCTGCCCGGCTTCGGGCTCACGCTGGGCTACACGCTTTTCTACCTGAGCATCATCGTCCTCATCCCGCTGTCGGCGCTCATCCTCAAGACCTTCTCGATGACCTGGGACCAGTTCTGGGTGGCGATCAGCGCACCACGCGTGCTGGCCTCGTACCGGCTGACCTTCGGCGCCTCGTTCCTGGCCGCGCTCGTGAACCTCGTGTTCGGGCTGCTCATCGCCTGGGTGCTCGTTCGCTACCAGTTTCCCGGCAAGAAGATCGTGGACGCACTGGTCGATCTGCCGTTCGCCCTGCCCACGGCGGTGGCCGGCATCTCCCTCACCGCGCTGCTCGCGGGCAACGGCTGGGTGGGGCAATACCTCGAACCGCTGGGCATCCAGCTCGCGTTCAAGCCCGCAGGCGTGGTGATCGCGCTCATCTTCATCGGCCTGCCGTTCGTGGTGCGCACCGTGCAGCCCGTGCTGGAAGACGCCGAGAAGGAACTGGAGGAAGCCGCCACCAGCCTGGGCGCGACGCGCTGGCAGATCTTCGCCAAGGTCATCCTGCCCTCCATCACGCCCGCGCTGCTCACGGGCTTCGCCATGGCTTTCGCCCGCGCGGTGGGTGAGTACGGGTCGGTGATCTTCATCGCGGGCAACATGCCCATGATTTCGGAGATCACGCCGCTCATCATCATCGGCAAGCTGGAGCAGTACGACTATGCAGGCGCGACGGCCGTGGCCGTGGTGATGCTGGTGATCTCGTTCGTGCTGCTGTTCGTCATCAATGCGCTGCAGGCCTGGCAGCGCCGCCACGCGGGAGCCCCGGCATGAGCGGTAGTCCTTCCTCTCCCTCCCGGCAGCCCGTGCGCCGAGCGCAGGCGGGCACCACGGAGGCCGCGTGGGTGCGCTGGCTGCTGATCGGCATCGCGCTCGCCTTCCTGCTGCTGTTCCTCGTGCTGCCCCTGGCGGCCGTGTTCACCGAAGCGCTGAGCAAGGGTTTCGGCGCGTACCTGAATGCGCTGCGCGAGCCCGATGCGTGGTCGGCGATCCGCCTTACGCTCATAACCGCGGCCATTGCCGTTCCGCTCAACCTCGTGTTCGGGGTGGCGGCGGCCTGGGCCATCGCCAAGTACGAGTTCCGCGGCAAGGCCTTCCTCACCACGCTGGTGGACCTGCCGTTCTCCGTCTCCCCGGTGGTGGCGGGCCTGGTCTACGTGCTGATGTTCGGTGCCCACGGCTGGCTCGGGCCCTGGCTGGCCGAGCACGACATCAAGATCATCTTCGCGATCCCGGGCATCGTGCTGGCCACCGTGTTCGTGACCTTCCCGTTCATCGCACGCGAGCTGATTCCCCTGATGCAGGCGCAGGGCAGCGACGAGGAACAGGCTGCGATCGTTCTCGGCGCAAGCGGCTGGCAGACCTTCTGGCACGTGACGCTGCCCAACATCAAGTGGGGCCTGCTGTACGGCGTGATCCTGTGCAATGCCCGCGCCATGGGCGAATTCGGCGCCGTCTCGGTGGTGTCTGGCCATATCCGCGGGCAGACCAACACGATTCCGCTGCACGTGGAGATCCTCTACAACGAGTACCAGTCGGTCGCGGCCTTCGCCGCCGCCTCGCTGCTGGCCCTCCTGGCGCTGGTCACGCTGGTGATCAAGACCTTCGCGGAGTGGCGCAACGAACAGGAGCGCAAGGCCGCCGCCAACCTGCCCCCGGAGCGGCCCACCGCTGCGGCCGCCACTGCCGCCCCCGCACCCCGCTGAACGAGCACAGGGAAAGACATGAGCATCGAAATCCGCAACATCAGCAAGCAGTTCGGCAATTTCCAGGCGCTGCGCGACGTGAGCCTGGACATCCAGTCCGGCGAACTCATCGCGCTGCTCGGCCCTTCCGGCTGCGGCAAGACCACGCTGCTGCGCATCATCGCTGGCCTGGAAGCGCCGGACACCGGCAGCATCCATTTCTCGGGAGAAGACACCACCGATGTGCACGTGCGCGACCGCGGCGTGGGCTTCGTGTTCCAGCACTACGCGCTGTTCCGCCACATGACGGTGTTCGAAAACGTGGCCTTCGGCCTGCGCGTCAAGCCGCGCGGCGAGCGCCCTTCGGACGCGCAGATCCGCCAGAAGGTGACCGAACTGCTCAAGCTGGTGCAGCTCGACTGGCTCGCCGACCGGTACCCGTCGCAGCTCTCGGGCGGGCAGCGCCAGCGCATCGCGCTGGCGCGCGCGCTGGCCGTGGAACCCAAGGTGCTGCTGCTCGACGAGCCCTTTGGCGCGCTCGACGCCAAGGTGCGCAAGGAACTGCGCCGCTGGCTGCGCCGCCTGCACGACGAACTGCACGTGACCTCGATCTTCGTGACGCATGACCAGGAAGAAGCCCTTGAAGTGGCCGACCGCGTGGTGGTGATCAACCAGGGCCGCATCGAGCAGAGCGGCTCTCCGCAGGAGGTCTGGGACCAGCCGGCCAGCCCTTTCGTCTATGGATTCCTGGGCGACGTGAACCTGTTCCGCGGGCGCGCCCACGAAGGCCTGGTACACGTCGAAGGCATGGCCATCGACTCGCCAGAGCATGCATCGGCCCAGAACGCCAATGCCTTCGCCTACGTGCGCCCGCACGACCTCGATGTACAGCGCTATTCGCCGGGGCAGGGCGTGGATGCCGATGGCCGGCCGCGCGGCATCGTCGCGCAGCTCTCGCGCGCCATCGTGGTGGGGCCCATCGCGCGGCTGGAACTTATCCCCGACGCCGACCACAAACCAGCGGACAATGCAGAACCCGACGCCCTGATCGAAGCGCAGATCCCTGCGCAGCAGTTCCGGGAAGAGGGTTTCAAAGAGGGTGAAACGCTGGTGGTCACACCGCGCCGCGCCCGGGTTTTTCTGGATCACGCCGCGGGCATCTGACGCGCAGCACCTTGCCGGGTGCCGCTCGCGGGCCCGGGCTTTCAAGGACAAGATTCCATGGTTTCAAACTGGTTGGATGCCGCGCCGCGCCGCGTGCTGGCTCTCATATGCGCGGCCTGCGTGGCCATGCTGGCCTTCGGCATGTACCTGCAGCACGTGGTGGGGCTGGAGCCTTGCCCCATGTGCATCGTGCAGCGGTATGCGCTCATCGGCGTGGCCGTCTTCACCGGCCTGGCCAGCCTGCGCGGTGGGCGCGGCTGGTGGATGACCTGGGCCGTGCTGGCGCTGGTGTTCTCGGGCTTCGGTGCCTTCGTGGCGGCCCGCCAGAGCTGGCTGCAGTGGTACCCGCCGGAAATCGCCACCTGCGGCCGTGATTTCTACGGAATGATCGAGAACTTCCCCCTCGGCCGTGCCATTCCCATGATCTTCCGCGGCTCGGGTGACTGCGCGGCCATCGATTGGACGTTCCTGGGCGGTTCCATCGCGAACTGGTCGTTCGTCTGCTTCACGCTGATGGGGGCCGCGCTGCTGGTGCTGCTGGCCCGTGCATTGCGCCGCGGCCGGGGACGCGCCGGGCTCGCCGCGGTCTGAATGCGCTGGCCTGGGCGTGGCACGCTCGGCCATCCAGGAAAGAAAAAAGAAGGGCGCCCTGGGGCGCCCTTCGGCATTTCAGGCCGGTATCGGCGGGCCGGCAGGTGGCGCGGGAAAGTACTGCACGGCCTGGCCGCTGTGCCAGGCAGGGGCCTTCTGCATCACCGTTTCCCAGAGCGCGCCGCCTTCCCATCCGGCCAGCCAGGCCTGCAGCCGGGGCCATGGCCGGCAAGCCCAGTCCGCCCGGTCGATGGCTGCGTACTGGCGCACGAACGGCATCAGCGCTGCGTCGGCCAGCGATGCCTGGCTGCCGCACAGGAATGCCGATTGCGCCAGCCGCGCCTCCAGGTCTGCCAACCAGCCGAAGGCCTGGGCACGGGCGATCTCCGGGGGGCTGTCCGGATGCCGTTCGGGGTACTTGCAGCGGTCCAGCGCCTGCTTGAACGGGCCGTCGCATGCTGCGATCAGGTCGGCGACGGTCTGCGGATCACCGGTCTCCAGCCAAGCCAGGGGATCGTTGCGGTGCAGGGCCCAGCGCATGATTTCCAGGCTTTGCTCCAGCACCTGGCCATCCGGCAGGACCAGCACCGGAACGGTGGCCTTGGGCGAGGCCTGCAGCAGCTCCGGCGGCTTGTCGCGCAGCACCACCTCCCGCCACTCGCAGCGCTGGCCGCTGGCCGCGAGGGCCAGGCGTGCCCGGATCGCGAAGGGGCAGCGGCGGAAGGTGTAGAGCACCGGCACGGGCTCCGTGGGGGGTGGGCCGGAGAGGACGGCGCCACCGCCGAGGGGCAGGTCTTCGGCATTGCGCGGCCCGGTGCCGGGCTGGCGCGCGCCCAGATGGTCCGTGCCGCGGGCACGCGCCAGGGCCATCTGGCGCTCGCGCTCCGCCAGCGCGTGTTCCTGCGCGGCCGGGCGCGTTCCGTGGCAATAGGGGCAGCGCACCCCGGCAAGGTAGTGCGGCGAGGCCAGTTCCTGCGGGCCCAGCGGCATGCGGCAGGCGCGGCACAGGTCCCGGTGCGCCCCGGGGGCGAGGCCGTGCCCGACGGACACCCGCTCGTCGAAGACGAAGCAATCGCCTTCCCAGCGGCTGTGCTCGGCTGGAACGTCTTCCAGATACTGGAGGATGCCGCCTTCGAGGTGGTAGACGTCCTCGAACCCCTGCATGCGCAGCAGTGCGGTCGATTTCTCGCAGCGGATCCCACCCGTGCAGAACATGGCCACGCGGGGCTTGCCCTCCAGCAGTCCGCCCGGGGCGGATTGCTCGGCCACCCACGCGGGAAATTCCGTGAAGCTGCGCGTGTCGGGCCGCACGGCGCCCGCAAAGCTGCCGATGCCGCTTTCGTAGCCATTGCGCACATCGATCACCACCACCTCCGGGTCGTCGATGAGCGCATTCCAGTCGGTGGGCTTCACATAGGTACCGGCATCGCGCGCCGCATCGACGCCGGGCACGCCCAGGGTGACGATCTCGCGCTTGATGCGCACGCGCATGCGGTAGAACGGCATGCGGTCGCCGTGCGCTTCCTTGTGCCGCAGGGCCGCCAGCCGCGCATCCGAGCGCAGCCACTGCAGGACGGCCTGCACCCCTTCGGGTGGGCCGGCGATGGTGCCGTTGATGCCTTCGGGCGCCAGCAGCAGCAGGCCGCGCACGCCGTGGCGATCGCATTCGGCCTGCAGCGGGCCGCGCAGCGCTTCGCAGTCGGGCAGCGGCACGAAATGGTAGAGGGCGGCGGTGAGGATCTCGGGCATGGGGCGGGGATGATAAGCGGGCAGGCCGGGCATCAAGGGTGGCCGGCGCCGCTGCCTTCGGTGGGGCGCCCGGTGGTGCAGGCACCCACCAGCCACTCGCGGAAAGCCGCCATGGCCGAAGACGGAGCGCGCGAGCGCAGGCGCGTGAGCCAATACGCTCCCAGGGCGATTTCCGCGCCGAACGGCCGCACCAGCCGGCCCTGAAGCAATTCGCGCTCGAAGAGCCGGGTGGGCAGCAGCGCCACGCCCGCGCCCTGGGCCGCCGCTTCGGCCAAGGCCAGCGACGAGTCGAACACCGTGCCGCGCACGACCGGGCAGGGCACGCCAGCGGCCTGGAACCAGGCGGCCCATTCGTCGGTGCGGTAGGAGCGCAGCAGGGGCTCGCGTGCCAGGTCGGCCGGCGTGTGCAGCCGCGCAGCCAGGGCCGGCGAGCACATGGCCGACAGCGGCGCATCCATCAGCCGGTCGGCCTCGGTCCCGTGCCACGCGCCGTCGCCGAAGCGGATGGCGCAGTCCAGCCCTTCGCCCGCGATGTCCACGCGGTTGTTGTTGGTGAGCAGGCGCAGGTCCACGAACGGGCATTGCTGGTGGAAATCGCGCAGGCGCGGCAGCAGCCACCCCACGGCGAAAGTGCCCACGGCCCCCACGGTGAGCACCTCCCGCGGACGCGGATCGCTGAATTGCGCCAGTGCCTGCTCCATGCGGCCGAAGGCGTCCGCCAGTGCCGGCAGCAGCGCCAGCCCTTCGTCGGTGAGGGCCAGGCCGCGCGGCAACCGGCGGAACAGCGGCTTTCCCAAGCGCTCTTCCAGGTTGCGGATGTGCTGGCTCACGGCCGTCTGCGTCACATGCAGCTCCTCGGCCGCGCGCGTGAGGTTCAGGTGCCGCGCCGAGACTTCGAACGCGCGCAGGGCGTTGAGTGGCAAATGCATGGTGAAGGCATGAGTTTTTCTTGGGGAAGGCGGCGATTATTGTCGATGGTCACGCTCGCCATGCCCCGATATCGTTGCGCCCACTGTTCAACGATGGAGCGAAGAAATGGCAATGCAGAGACGCACTTTGATGGGTTGGGCCGCGGCGGCAGCCGCCGGGCTGGGGGTTTCCAGCATCCATGCCCAGGGCAAGAAAATCCTGGCCCCGGACGCGGCCGGGCTGCAAGAGGCGCTGCAGCGCATCGAGGCCGCGGTGGGCGGGCGGCTGGGCGTCGGCCTGCTGGACGTCGAAGCCGGCCGGCACGCGGCCTACCGCGGCGATGAGCTGTTCCCGCTGTGCAGCACCTTCAAGCTGTTGCTGGCTGCGCAGGTCCTGCGGCGGGTGGACCAGGGTCAGGAGCAGCTGGACCGCCGCGTCACCTACCGCAAGGCCGATCTGGTCGAATACTCTCCCGCGACCGCGCCGCACGCGGACGGCGAGGGCATGACCGTCGGGCAGCTGTGCGAAGCGGCCGTGACCCTGAGCGACAACACCGCTGCCAACCTGCTGCTGGACTCGCAGGGCGGGCCGCAGGGGTTGACGGCCTGGCTGCGCTCGCTGGGCGATGCACACACGCGGCTGGACCGCAAGGAGCCTGAACTGAACGATGTGCCGGAAGGTGAAGTGCGGGACACCACCACGCCGCGCGCGATGGCCCGCACCGTCTGGGCCATCACGCATGGCGAGGCGCTGTCGGCCGCAGGCCGCGGGCAGATCATCGACTGGCTGGTGGGCAACCGCACGGGCGACAAGCGGCTGCGCGCCGGCATGCCGCAAGGCTGGCGCATCGGCGAGAAGACGGGCACCGGCCCGCGCGGCACGAGCAACGATGCCGGCCTGTTCTGGCCCCCGGGACGCAAGCCCGTCATGGTGAGCTGCTACCTGACGGGCAGTCCCGCCGAGCCGGCGCGGCGCGACGAGGCCATCGCGCAGGTGGGCGTGCTCGCCGCGCGCTGGGCCCTGGCGGCATCCGGGGCACGCTGAGCCTTCGGCGGGCTCAGAGGTTCTTCACGAGCACCTGGCTGCGCCGGTCCCAGTTGTATTTCTTCTTGCGGGCCTCGGGCAGCCACTCCGGGTCCACAGGCTGGAAGCCGCGCTTGATGAACCAATGCATGGTGCGCGTGGTGAGCACGAAGAGGCTCTTGAGGCCCATGCCGCGGGCGCGCTGCTCGATGCGCTTGAGCAGCTTCTCGCCGTCACCCGTTCCCTGGCTGTGCGGGGATACCGTCACGGCCGCCATTTCTCCGGTGCTGGCTTCTGGGTACGGGTAGAGCGCCGCGCAGCCGAAGATCACGCCATCGTGCTCGATGATGGTGTAGTTGGAGATGTCGCGTTCGATCTCGGTGCGGTCGCGCTTGACCAGGGTGCCGTCCTTCTCGAACGGCTCGATGAGCTGCAGGATGCCGCCCACGTCGTCGGGGGTGGCTTCGCGCAGCTCTTCGAGCTTCTCGTCCACGACCATCGTGCCGATGCCGTCGTGCACGTAGATCTCCAGCAGCAGCGCTCCGTCCACGGCGAACGGGATGATGTGGCTGCGTTCCACGCCGTTCTGGCAGGCCTTCACGCAGTGCTGCAGGTAGAAGGCCGTGTCCGTGGGCTTCTGGCTCGGCGGCACGCGCGCTAGCATCTGCCGGGCCTGAGCGAGCGGGAGTTCGGTGTCGATGGGGTTGTCTTCGCTCTCGGGTTGCTCGGGGTCGATGCGGATGCCGGGCACTTCGCAGACGAAGACGAGCTTGTCGGCCTTGAGCGCGATCGCCACCGAGGTGGCCACCTCTTCCATCGACAGGTTGAAGGCCTCGCCGGTCGGCGAGAACCCGAAGGGCGAGAGCAGCACCAGCGCGTCCATGTCGAGCGAGCGGCGGATGCCCGCCACGTCCACCTTGCGCACCAGTCCCGAGTGCTTGAAATCCACCCCGTCGACGATGCCCACGGGCCGCGCGGTGAGGAAGTTGCCCGAGATCACGCGCACCGTGGAGCCCGCCATCGGCGTATTGGGCAGGCCCTGGCTGAAGGCGGCTTCGATCTCGTAGCGCAGCTGCCCGGCAGCCTCCTGCGCGCAGTCGAGCGCCACGGAGTCGGTGATGCGGATGCCGTGCGAATACTTCGCCGCATGGCCCTTGGCCGCCAGCTGCTCATTCACTTGCGGGCGAAACCCGTGCACCAGCACGATCTTCACGCCCATGGCCTGGATCATCGCCAGATCCTGCGCAATGGCCTGCAGCTTGCCCGCCGCGATGGCTTCGCCGGTGAGGCCGACCACGAAGGTCTGGTGGCGGAACTTGTGGATGTACGGCGCCACCGACCGGAACCAGGGCACGAAGGTGAAATTGAAGACAGCGGACATGGCGGGAGTGGTGAAGGAAGCGGGGCCGGGAATGCCCGGGAATGGCCGAGGCTCCGGCGCGGTGGAGCGGCGTTTTGGTGCGGGCCGGATTATCGTCGCCAGCGGGCCGGGCTGAAGGGGGCGAGGTCGATGCCGGGCGGCCGGCCATCCACCGATTGCGCCACCAGCGTGGCCGTGCGGGCCGACGCGCCCAGGCCGACGTGGCCGTGGCCGTACGCGTGGATGACGTCGGCACAGCCGCTCGCGGGGCCGATGCAGGGCAGGCCGTCGCTGGTGCTCGGCCGGCGGCCCATCCAGAAGGCGGCGCCCGGTTCCAGCGCGCCGCGGGGCAGCGAAGGGTAGAGATCGAACAGGTGTCCGAGCAGGATGCGTGCGCGGCGCCAGTCCGGCGCGGCGTGCAGGCCGGCGATCTCTACCTGGCCCGCCACGCGCAGGCCGTGCGCCATCTGGTGCACGATGAGCTTGCGGTCCATCACCATCGTGGACGTGCGGGGCCCGGGCGGGGCGGGCTCGGCCGTGCCGGCGCGCACATCCAGCATCGCGTGGTAGCCGCGTTCCGTATCGAGCCATACGCGGTCGCCGGCCGCCCGGGCCAGGGGCCGCGAATAGGCGCCCGCCGCGATGACGGCGGCCTGGCAGGGCAGCTCGCCCTGGTCGGTCTGCACGGCCAGCAGGCGGCCGGACCCGATGCGCAGCCCGGTCGCGCGGCCGGTGATCCAGCGCGCGCCCTGCGACTGCGCATGGGCGGCCAGGGCCGCCAGGTAGGCGCCAGGGTTCGCACAGTGGCCGGCCTCGTCCACGCGCACGCCGAAACCGTAGGACGGCCGCAGATCGGGCTCCTGCGCCCGGAGTTCGGCGCCCTCGATCGTGTCGAAGCGGATGCCTTCCTCGCCGCGCAGCCGCCAGCCGAGCGCGTCCGCCGCGAAATCCGCGCGCGAGGGATAGACGTGCAGCAGGCCGCGCCGGGCGATCAGGTGCGCGACGCCTGCTTCTGCGGCCAGCCGGGCGTGCAGCGCGGGCGCATCGCGCAGCAGCTGGCGCAGCGCATGCGCCGTGCGGGCCACGTGCGCGGGCGTCCGCCCCGAACGCAGGAAACGCCACAGCCAGGGCAGCGCGCGGGGCAGGTAGCCCCAGCGCACCGTGAGCGGGCCGGCGGGGTCCATGAGATAGCCGGGCACCTGGCGCCACATGCCGGGCCCCGAGGGCGGCAGGATGGAATGCGAAGACAGCCATCCAGCGTTGCCGTAGCTGGTGGCCTCCGGGCCGCCCGCGGCATGCGGGTTGAGCAACGTGACAGCGCGGCCGGAGCGCAGCAGCTCGATCGCGCAGGCCGTGCCCACGATGCCCGCGCCGATCACGACGACGTGCCGGCGGCGTTCTGCGCTGGAGCCTGGAGTGGAGGACATCGGTCTGCCGTGCAAGCGGGAGCGGTGGTGGGATGGGGGATGCAACGACGCAAGAAAAAAGCCGGACGTGCGGCCCGGCCGCGCCATTCTTCCACGAAAGGTGGAGGCGGCGCGGCCGGATCCGCCCGTCCGGCCGGGGTGGGTTGCGTCTAGCCGTCCCAGCCGCTGCGCAACACGCGCTGCAGCGCGACGCGCTCGGCGCGGCGCTGGGCGCCCTGGCTGCGGATGTGCCGGCCGCCGCCGCCTCCGAGGCTGCGAGCCGCGAGGGCGCGTGCCACGGGATTGCGGGGCGGCGCGCTGGCCTCGATGCGCAGCGCGATCGGCTGCTTCATGCGGCGCAGGGCCTTGACCCGGCCTTCGGCGAAGGCGCGGGAACGTTTCTGTGCACTCATGCGTGCGGTTCCTCAAATGCAAAAGCCCCGGCTGGGCGGACCGGGGCTTTGCGTGCCTGCCGCTCTCTGGGAGAAGGACAGCGCGGGCCTCGGGCCGGACAGTGTGGAAACGACACACGGTCCAGCCGGGGCGGAGAACCGTATTCAGTCGATGGAATGGACCAGGGAAAGGGTCATGGAAAAAGCTCCTGTGCAGTGCCGCGGCAAGGTCGTTCGTTGCTGCGGCGGTCGGTACGGTTTCGCGGTGCCTGGAGGGGCACTGCACGCTCCGTACGGGGCGAAGGCGCGGATTCTGTCGGGACTGCCGGCGCGGCGCAAGGCGGCGCGAAAGCCTGCGTTGTACGGTGCCAACGGATCGTTCGGATAATGCAGCCCTCTATGAATGGTTCCGCGCCCCCGCATTCCCCCGCTCCCGCCCCCTCCGCAACGGCCCGACCGGCGGCCCCGCCCGCACCGCTGCGCATCGAATTCCCGCCGGGCCTGCCGGTATCGGCCCGGCGCGAGGAGATCATGGCCGCGATGCAGGCCCACCAGGTCATCATCGTCTGCGGCGAGACCGGCTCGGGCAAGACCACGCAGCTGCCGAAGGTCGCGCTGGCCCTCGGCCGCGGCAAGTGCAACGCCGCGCCCGGGCAGAAGGGGCAGCTCATCGGCCACACGCAGCCGCGGCGCATCGCGGCGAGCAGCGTCGCCAAGCGCATCGCCGAAGAGCTGCACACGCCGCTGGGCGACGTGGTCGGCTTCAAGGTGCGTTTCCAGGACCGGCTCTCGCGCGATGCCTCGGTCAAGCTCATGACGGACGGCATCCTGCTGGCCGAGACGCAGACCGACCCGCTGCTGAAGGCCTACGACACGATCATTCTGGACGAGGCCCACGAGCGCAGCCTGAACATCGACTTCCTGCTGGGCTACATCCGCCAGATCCTGCCGCGCCGGCCCGACCTCAAGGTGGTCGTCACCTCGGCCACCATCGATGCCGAACGCTTCGCGAAGCACTTCGAATCGGCGAAGGGGCCTGCCCCGGTCATCTATGTGTCCGGCCGCACATTCCCGGTGGAACAGCGGTACCGGCCCTTCGAGGAAAGCCGCGACTACGGCCTGAACGAGGCCATCGCCGACGGCGTGGACGAGCTGTGGGCCGGTCGTCCGGCGCCGGGCCGCCCCCAGCCGGACGCGGCTCCCTCGGGGGGCAGCGACGGCGCGAAGCGTGGAGCGTGGGGGCCAGGTGCGGCCGGCGACATCCTGGTCTTCTTGCCGGGCGAGCGCGAGATCCGCGAGGCGGCCGACCACCTGCGCAAGCACCTCGCGCACCAGCCCGTGATGCGCGGCGCCGAGGTGCTGCCGCTCTTCGCGCGGCTCTCGCAGGCCGAGCAGGACCGCATCTTCGAAGGCCATACGGGCCGCCGCATCGTACTGGCCACCAACGTGGCCGAGACCTCGCTCACGGTGCCGGGCATCCGCTACGTGATCGATGCCGGTACCGCGCGCGTGAAGCGCTACAGCTTCCGCAGCAAGGTCGAACAACTGCTGATCGAGCCCGTCAGCCAGGCCGCCGCCAACCAGCGCGCGGGCCGCTGCGGCCGCGTGGCCAACGGCATCTGCATCCGCCTCTACGACGAGGCCGACTTCAACGGCCGCCCGCGCTTCACCGATCCGGAAATCCTGCGCTCGTCGCTGGCCGGCGTGATCCTGCGCATGAAGTCGCTGCACCTGGGCGACGTGGTGCAGTTCCCGTTCATCGAGGCGCCCTCGGGCCGCGCCATCGCCGACGGCTACCAGTTGCTGGCCGAGCTGGGCGCGGTCGACGAGGCCAACGAACTCACCCCCATGGGCGCGGAGCTCTCGCGCCTGCCGCTCGACCCGCGCGTGGGACGCATGATCCTGGAGGCGCGCGAGCGCCAGGCGCTGGACGAGGTGCTGGTGATCGCGTCCGCCCTGTCGGTGCAGGACGTGCGCGACCGACCGCTCGAGGCCCAGCAGCAGGCCGACCAGGCCCATGCCAAGTTCGACGACGAGAAGAGCGAATTCAGCGGCTACCTGAAGCTCTGGAAATGGATCAACGAAGCGCGCGGCGGCGCCCCCAGCCTGCCGTCCGCGCGGGTGCAGCGCGATGCCGCCCGCAGGGGCGCGCCGTCGCAGGCCGTGCTGCCCGTGGCGCAGCGCCAGAGCCGCGCGGCCGCTGCGCCCGAGGCCGCCACCGCTGCAGCAGCTGCTGCTGCGGTGCCCGCGCCCACCCACAAGCTCAGCAACCGCCAGTACGAGGCCTTGCTGCGCCAGAACTTCATCAGCGTGCGGCGCCTGCGCGAGTGGCGCGACATCCACACGCAACTGCTCACCGTGGTGACCGAGCACCGCTGGCGCCTGAACGTGCAGCCGGCCAGCTACGAGCAGATCCACCGCTCCATGCTTGCGGGCCTGCTGGGCAACATCGGCGTGAAGAGCGACGAGGAAGACTGGTACCTGGGCGCGCGCGGCATCAAGTTCTACAAGCACCCGGGCGCGCACCTGTCCAGGAAGCCCGGGCGCTGGATCGTGGCGGCCGAACTCGTGGAGACGGCACGGCTGTTCGGCCGCGGCATCGCGGCCATCGAGCCGCAGTGGATCGAGGAGATGGGCGGCCACCTGCTGAAGAAGCAGCTGCTTGATCCGCACTGGGAGCGCAAGGCCGCGCAGGTCACGGCCCTGGAACGCGCCACGCTCTACGGCATCGTCATCTACAACAGCCGCCGCGTGAATTTCGGCACGGTGGACCCGCGCTCGGCGCGCGAGATCTTCCTGCGCGAGGCGCTCGTGGGCGACCAATGGCCGCAGGACTGGGAGCGGCGCCTGCCCTTCCTTGCGGCCAACAAGAAGCTCATCGCCAAGGTGGAGGAGCTCGAGCACAAGTCGCGCCGCCAGGACGTGCTGGTGGACGACGAGCTGATCTATGCCTTCTACGATCAGCTGGTGCCTGCCGACCTCTGCACCGGCGCGGGGTTCGAGGCCTGGTACCGCGAGGCCAGCCAGGCGAATCCCGACCTGCTCAAGCTCACGCGCGAGGAGCTCATGCGCCACGAGGCGGCCGGCATCACCACCAACGCCTTCCCGCGTGTGGTGCGCCTGGGCGGCGTGGACTGCGCCGCGGCCTATCTGCACGAGCCGGGCGACCCGCGCGATGGCGTGACGGTCACGGTGCCGCTCTTCGTGCTCAACCAGGTCAGCGACGAGCGCTGCGAGTGGCTGGTGCCCGGCATGCTCAAGGACAAGATCCAGGCGCTGCTCAAGAGCCTTCCGCAGCGCCCGCGCAGCCGCTTCGTGCCGCTGCCCGACAACGCCGCACGGCTGGCGGAACTGCTGGGCACGCCCGAGCGCTTCGGGCAGGGGAGCCTGATCGACGTGCTGCTCAAGCAGGTGCGCGACGAAACCTCGCTCGACGTGAAGCGCGCCGACTTCAAGCTCGACATGCTGAGCCCGCACCTGTTCATGAACTTCCGCGTGGTGCACGAGGACGGCCGGCAGCTGGGGCAGGGCCGCAACCTGGGCGCGCTCAAGGCCGAATGGGGCGCCAAGGCGCGCGGGGCCTTCCAGGCACTGGCGGGGCTGAAACTGGCGGGCGGCTCCGCGGTATCGGAGGAAAAACCCCTCCATGCCGCCGGAAACATTGAAAAGTTTGCTACTAAAAAAGGAGCAAAAACCGAAACCACAGTTTCTGCTCCCTCCCGCGCGGGCGGCGGCAAGGCGGCGGCCCCGGCACCGGGCCCGGCCCACGCTGGCGCTTCACCGGCAGGGCAGCGCTATACGGCCTGGACCTTCGGCGAGCTGCCGGAACTCATGGAGATCCGCAAGGGCGGCCAGACGCTGATCGGATTCCCCGCACTCATCGACGGCACGGACGCCGTCACCATCGAGGTCTTCGACGAGCCCGAGGTGGCCGCCGCGCGGCACCGCGCGGGCCTGCGCCGGCTCTTCGCCCTGCAGATCAAGGACGCGCTCAAGTACCTGGAAAAGAACATCCCGGACCTGCAGAAAATGGCCGTGGCCTACATGCCGCTGGGCACCCAGGAGGAGCTGCGCGCGCAGATCATCGACGTCGCCCTGGACCGCGCCTTCCTGGTCGATCCGTTGCCCACCCACGAGGCGGACTTCCAGCGCCGCGTGCAGGAGGGCCGTGGCCGGCTCACGCTGATCGCCAACGAGGTGGCCCGCCTGGCCGGCGCGATCCTGGCCGAATACGCCACCGCGGTGCGCAAGATCAAGGACACCAAGGGCGCGCCCGAGGCCACGCAGGATGCGCAGCAGCAACTGCAGCGGCTCGTGCCCAAGGGTTTCCTGGCCGGCGCGCCGTGGTCCCAACTGGCGCACTTCCCCCGGTACCTGAAGGCCATCACCCTGCGCCTGGACAAGGTCCGGGCCGATGCCGTGCGCGACACCGGCCGGCTGGCGGAACTCCGCCCGCAGGAGCAGCGCTACTGGCGGCTGGTGGCCGAGCGCAAGGGCCAGGTGGATGCGCGCATGCAGGAATTCCGCTGGCTGCTGGAGGAGTTGCGCGTGAGCTTCTTTGCGCAGGAATTGCGCACCCCGCAGCCCGTGAGCGTGAAGCGGCTGGACAAGCTGTGGGCGCAGATCAACAGCTGAAAAAGCTGAGCGCGCCGAACGGGCCGAACGGGCCGAACGGGCCGAACGGGCCGAGCGAGCCGAACAGGTCGGAAGAGGGCAAGAGGAAGCAGGAGAGGAAAAGCAAAAGGCTGGAGCGGGAAGGGCGTGCGCACGGCGGGCGTCCTCCGCAGCAGTGGCGTGGCGGGACTCCATGCGGCGGGAGCCGGCGGCAGGGGCCGCGGCTTCTGGCCACGCGGCCACGGCCGGAAAGCTCTTGGACGCCATCGCGGCACCGGCAAAACGCCTATCGGCCGCTTGCCGCTTGCCGCTTGCCGGCCCCCTGTCAGCGCGGGCCGGCGGCAAACCGATCAGTGCAAGACGGCTTCCAGCGCGGCCCAGCGTTCCAGTTCGGCACGCACATCCGCCATGCGGCCGGAAATCACGAAGCGCTCGGGCGCGCCGGCCTGGCGGCGCTTCACCACCCGCACCGTTCCGGGGGCGCCCGTGGTGGTTGCGCGCCCGGGAAGCATCGCCTGCCGCTGCTGCCGGTCGGGCCGGATGCCAGGGGCGACGGATTGCGGGGCGAGGGCCGGGGTGGCAACGGTGGGCAGGCCGATGAGCGAGCTGCCCGCTGCGCGCGCCGTGCCACGGTCCGCACCGGTGCGCGGGTCAACCGGTCGGTCGGGAAGGGCGGGGCAATCCACAGGGGCAGCGGCAGGGCCGCCTGCCGGCTGGTCGGGCCAGCGGGTCCAGACCGGTACATGGCTCGGCGGTGCCGCAGGCGACGGACCCCGCAGCCAGCGGACCAGCGCATGCAGCGGCGGGATGAGGGACGTGAGTGCGGTCAGGGTGGTGGGGGCGAAAAGGGCCTTTGCCATGAGAAAACTCCAGCGGTCAGAATGTGTTGAACACTGGCAGGATTGGCTTGGAACAGGCAGGGCGATGCCGCAGGGTTGGCCATCCACGCGAAATGGATCGCCATACGCCCGCCACCTGGGCAACGCAGGAGGGCTTTGAAAGCCGGGGGGGGGGGGGCTGGGCCCGAATGGGTTCCGGCAGGCCTGACAGGGCCGGAAGCACCGCGCGGGCCGCGCCGGCCGGCTGCTACATGAGCATGGTGTTGCGGATCAGGCCCACGGCCAGGCCTTCGATCTCGAACGGTTCCCCGGGCTGGACGGTGATGACCGGGTAGTCCGGGTTCTCGGGCAGCAGTTCGATGGTGCCGGCGGTGCGGCGCAGCCGCTTCACGGTGACGTCGTCGCCCAGGCGGGCCACGATGATCTGGCCGTTGCGTGCCTCGCGCGTGGACTGCACGGCGAGCAGGTCGCCGTCCATGATGCCGGCGTCGCGCATCGACATGCCGCGCACCTTGAGAAGGTAGTCGGGCTTGTGCTGGAAGAGGCTGCCTTCCACGCTGTAGGTCTGGTCGACGTGTTCCTGGGCGAGAATCGGCGAGCCGGCGGCCACGCGGCCGATGAGGGGCAGCGCCAATTGGGTGAGCCCGGGAATCGGCAGATGGAACTGTGCGCCGCGCGCGGCATTGAGGGACCTGACGGCCTCGCCGCGCAGCCGGATGCCGCGGGACGTGCCGCTCACCAGTTCGATCACGCCCTTGCGTGCGAGGGCCTGCAGGTGCTCTTCGGCCGCATTGGCGGATTTGAAGCCGAACTCGGCAGCGATTTCGGCCCGCGTGGGCGGGGCGCCGGTGCGGGAGATGGCCGTCTGGATCAGATCGAGGATTTGCTGCTGGCGGGCGGTGAGCTTGGGGCTGTCGAGCATGCGGAGCACTCCGGTGAAGGGAACGGCGCGCCGGGGGCGCGGGGTGGACCGGGCAAAAAAGCTGTGGTTCGATCCAGTCACTGTATTTTTAAACAGTTTATCGAGGCGATGCAAGTGGTTGCAGGAAAAATCGTGGTGCTCGGCACCGGCGGGACGATCGCGGGAACGGCCGCGAGCGCGGAGGACAACATCGGCTACACCGCGGCGCAGGTAGGGGTTGAGCAGCTGCTCGCGGCGGTGCCGGGGCTGGAGCGGGCGGGCCAGGGCGCGGCCTTCGAGGCCGAGCAGGTCGCGCAGATCGACAGCAAGGACATGGATGACGCGGTCTGGGGCGCCCTCGCTGTGCGCTGCGCGGAGCGGCTGGCCGACCCGCAGGTGCGGGGCCTCGCCATCACGCACGGCACCGACACGCTGGAAGAAACCGCGTGGTTCCTGCACCGCGTGCTGGCGGGCGCGGCGCACAAGCCCGTGGTGCTGGTGTCGGCCATGCGCCCGGCCACGGCGCAGGCCCCGGACGGCCCGCAGAACCTGCTCGATGCCATGGCCGTCATCACCACGCCCGGCGCGCGCGGCGTGGTCACCGTGGCCGCGGGCGAGGTGCACGGCGCACGCCTCGTGCAGAAGGTGCATCCCTACCGCCTGCATGCCTTCGCATCGGCCGACGCGGGCCCGCTGGGCTGGGTGGAGCAGGGCACGGTCCGCCTGGCGTCCGATTGGCCCCATGTCGCCGTCGAATCTGCAAAGATTGCTATTGAAAACGTAGCAAAAACACCGGAGTGGCCGCGCGTGGAAATCGTCCTCTCCCATGCGGGGGCGACGGGCCGTGCGGTGGACCTGCTGGTGGCGGACGGCGTGCACGGCCTGGTGGTGGCGGCGACCGGCAACGGGACCTTGCACCACCGGCTCCAGGCGGCGCTGGAGCGTGCGCAGGCGGCGGGCGTGGCGGTGCGGGTGGCCACCCGCTGCCCGCTGGGCCAGGTACTGCCGCGTGCTGGCGACACGCTGCGGGACAGCCAGGGCATGAGCGCGGTGAAGGCGCGCGTGGATCTGCTGCTGGAGCTGATTTCCAGGGGCGCCTGATCCGGCACGAAGCGGGCTCCGGACACGGTATCCGCCGCACCATGCAAAACGCCGCCCGGGGGCGGCGTTTTTCGTGAGAGGCTTTTCAGCGGACCGGGCCCGGCAGGCCCGGCGGCGTCCGTCAGCCTGCGAGTGCGGCCAGGGCGCGCTGCGTGATCTCTTCGACCGAGCCCGTGCCGCTGATGGCGCGGTACTTGGGGGCATTGGCCGGATCGGCCTTGGCCCAGCTGGAGTAGTACTCGACGAGCGGGCGGGTCTGGGCGCTGTAGACCTCCAGGCGCTTCTTCACGGTGTCTTCCTTGTCGTCCTCGCGCTGGATCAGGTCCTCGCCCGTGACGTCGTCCTTGCCTTCCACCTTGGGCGGGTTGAATTTGACGTGGTACGTGCGGCCGCTGGCAGCGTGCGACCGGCGGCCGCTCATGCGCTCGATGATGGCGTCGAAGGGGACATCGATTTCCAGCACGTAATCGAGCTTGACGCCCGCGGCCTTCATGGCGTCCGCCTGCGGGATGGTGCGGGGAAAGCCGTCGAAGAGGAAGCCCTGGGCGCAATCGGGCTGGGCGATGCGGTCCTTGACGAGATCGATGATGAGGTCATCGCTCACCAGCTTGCCGGCATCCATGATGGCCTTGGCCTGCAGACCGAGCGGCGTGCCGGCCTTGACGGCGGCGCGCAGCATGTCGCCGGTAGAGATCTGCGGGATGCCGTACTTCTGGCAGATGAATGCGGCTTGCGTGCCCTTTCCGGCGCCGGGCGCGCCCAAAAGAATCAGTCTCATGGATGTCCTCTAAGTGTTGAATTCGCCAAGCGCCGAGGCCCGGGGCGTGCCGTGGAGCCCGGGTGGCGCTTTTTATCGCGGGCAAGGATAGCATGCGTGCCCTTCCGTCTGGCTGACAGAGATGGCACTGTCATGACGGTCCCGGCGCGCGCGATCAGCCCAGCAGTTCGCGCACGCGCGCCAGGTCCGCCGGCGTGTCCACACCCGGGCCCGGCGCCGAGTCGGTCACGTGCACGGCGATGCGGTGCCCGTGCCAGAGCGCACGCAATTGCTCGAGTGCTTCGAGTGCCTCGGTGGGCGCGGGCGCCAGCGCGGGAAACGCCCGCAGGAAGGCTGCGCGGTAGCTGTAGATGCCCACGTGCCGCAGCGGCGCATACCCGGGCGGAACCCCCGCGTGGCCGGCGTCCCACCAGGCAGCCCCCGCGTGATCGCGCGCGTGCGGGATCGGTGCGCGGCTGAAATAGTGCGCCAGCCCGCGCGCATCGAGCACGACCTTCACCACGTTCGGGTTGGCGTAGTCGGCCAGCGTGTGGATGGCGTGCGCAGCCGTGCCCATCGCCGCATCGGGGCGGGCGGGCAGCAAGGCCGCCACCGCGTCGATGAGCGCCGGGTCGATCAGCGGCTCGTCGCCCTGGACGTTCACGACGATGTCGTCGCCCGAGAGCCCGAGCTGCGCGCAGGCTTCGGCCAGGCGGTCGCTGCCGCTCGGGTGGTCGGCACGGGTGGCGACGGCCTGCACGCCATGGGCCGCACAGGCCTCCAGGATGCGGGGATGGTCGGCCGCGACGACCACGCGCGCCGCCTGGCTCTGCATGGCACGCTGCGCCACGCGCACCACCATGGGCACGCCGCCGATGTCGGCCAGCGGCTTGTCGGGCAGCCGCGTGGACGACAGCCGGGCGGGAATGAGAACGGTGAAGGCGGGCGCGGGGAGGGCGGCCGCGGCGCTCACGCTTCCAGCTCCGCGTCGGTCAGCGTGCGGGCTTCGGCTTCCAGCAGGACGGGGATGCCGTCCCGCACCGGGTAGGCCAGGCGCGCGCTGCGCGACACCAGCTCGCCGCGCTCGCGGTCATGGGTCAGCGGACCTTTGGTGACGGGGCAGACCAGCAGTTCGAGCAGTTTGGGATCCATGGCAGTGGGTGGGCAAGAAGAGGGTTTCAGGAAGCGGAGGCCGATGATAGCGAGCGCCCGGTGAGGGCCTGCAGCCGCCCGTGCAGCCGCTCGAAGAAGGCGGGATCGATCTCGACCACGAGCGGCACTGCCAGGGCGTGGGGCTGGGTCTTCCACAGCTTGGCAGCGTCCTTTTCGGTGCAGACAAGCGTCATGCCGCCGGATTCATTGGGTTTCCAGCTATCAAAATCATAGTGATCCGGCAGGCCCGTGGTGTCGGCGACGTCCAGGCCTTCCGCGCGGAGCATGTCGAAAAACGCCTGCGGCCGGGCGATGGCCGCCACGGCGTGCAGGGGCCGGTCGCGCAATCGGGCCAGCGGCACGGCCTGGCCATCCTGCCCGACTGCGTGGGATGCCAGCGACCGGCGCAGCGCATGGGTGCCGAGCGGCGTTGCCTCCGCTCCGCGCGGGGCGGGGCCCGCATGGAGCACCGCGTCCACGCTGCGGGGCCAGGGTTCCCGCAGGGGGCCGGCGGGCAGCAGGAAACCGTTGCCGATGCCTTCCTCGTTGAAAACGCAGAGCTCGATGTCGCGCGCCAGGGCCCAGTGCTGCAGGCCGTCGTCGCACACGATGACGTCGGTGCCGGGGTGTTGCGCCAGCAGGGCGCGTGCGGCCTGCGCGCGCAGCGGGGCGACGAACACCGGGGCGCCGGTGCTGTGGGCCAGCAGCAGCGGCTCGTCGCCGACATCGCCCGGGAGGCTGTCCGGCAGCACTTCCCGGCAATCCGACGTGCCGCGCCCGTACCCGCGCGACACCACGCCAGGGCGCCATCCGCGCTGGCGCAGTTCACGCACCACGGCCTGCACCACGGGCGTCTTGCCCGCGCCGCCGGCGATCACGTTGCCCACCACGACGACCGGCACGGGCAAGCGTTCGCTGCGCAGGATGCCGGTGCAGTAGAGCCGGCGGCGCAGGCCCGCCACCGCGCCATAGAGCACGGCGAGCGGCGACAGCATCCAGGCTGCCCAGCCGCGGCGGCGCCAGATGCGCTGGAGGCCGTCGGCGGCTGGCCGGGAAGAAGCCGGCCGGGAAGAGTGCGTAGAAGGGGGGGGAAAAGGCGGGTCGCCGGGCGGCGGCGCACCATGCCGGTTGCGCGGCGCCATCCCGGATCAGCGGCCCGCGCTGGCGGAGGACTGGGTGGCGAAGGTGATCTGCGAAAGGCCCACGCGCCGTGCGGCCTCCATCACGGAAATCACCGCCTGGTGCGGCGCGTTGGCGTCGGCGCTGATGATGACCACGCTCTCGCGCCCGGCGGTCGCCGCGGCGGTGAGCGCCTGCGCGATGGCGTCCACGCCCTTGCCGTCCACAGTGGCCTTGTTCACGGCGTAGCGGCCGTCCGGCGACACGGCGACGATCACTTCCTTGGGGTGGTCGCGCTGCTGCTCGGCGTCTGCCACGGGCAGGGTGAGCTGCAGTTCGGTGAACTTGCTGTAGGTGGTCGAGAGCATCAGGAAGATGAGGATCACGAGCAGCACGTCGATGAACGGGATCAGGTTGATCTCCGGCTCTTCCTTGGGACGCGGGCGGAAATTCATGGGCGGGACCTGCGGCAGAAACGGTGCGCGAGTGTTCGGGGCGGCCGGGCCGGCGGGGGCTTCAGCCCCGCTGCCGCTGCCGCTGCCACCTCACTTGCGCAGGCGATGGATGTGGCGCACGAACTGCTCGGAAGCGAGTTCGAGCGTGAGGAGGTAGGCGTCCACGCGGCTGCGGAAGTAGCGCCAGAGGATCAGCGTCGGGATCGCCACGATCAGGCCGAAGGCGGTGTTGTAGAGCGCGATCGAAATGCCGTGGGCCAGTTGCGCGGGGTTGCCGGTGCCCGTGGCGCTGCTGCCTTGCGAGCCGAAGATCTCGATCATGCCGATCACCGTGCCCAGCAGGCCCAGCAGCGGAGCGGCCGACGCGATGGTGGCGAGCGCATTCAGGTACTTCTCGAGCCGCTGGGCGACGGCGCGCCCGGTGCCTTCCATGGCAGCGCGGATGTCGGCATCGCTGCTCTGGGGATGGCTGTTCAGGGTGCGCAGGCCGCTGGCCAGCACTTCCCCGAGGGCGGAGTTCTGCGAGAGCTGGTTCACGACGTCGGGCGTGGGCAGCCCGCGGGAAGAGACGGAGATGGCTTCGTCCAGCAGCTTGGGCGGGGCGACGCGTGCGGTCTTGAGTGCGATGAAGCGCTCCACCACGAGTGCCAGCGCCAGGATGGAGCAGGCTATCAAGGGCCAGATCGGCCAGCCTGCGGCTTGTATGATCGACAGCAATTCTCTCTCCGCGCAGATGGAAGCAATCCGCGATTATGGCCCAGCACCATGGCCGTCCGGTCCCTCCGCAGCGGCTTCCCCGTGCCTCGCCCCCCGGCCATCCTTCTTTCCACAGCCGCCCACATTTTCTGTGGATAACTTTGTGGGCAACCGGGTGTGTAACACCCGCCAAGTGGCGCCAAATCGAGACTTTGACAGATTGATGAAAAATTGCGCAGCAAAATATTGTTATGAATCAATGACTTGCACGGATATGCGTGGCTTGCCAGGGGGCGCGGCTTTGCGCCATGGCAGCGTTCCCGCTCTGGCGGGCTTGTGGACTACTGCCGGTGCGGCCCGCCCTCGCAACCCCGGTGGCGCGGATGTTTGAGCGCCAGAATCCAGCAGCGGCGCCGCGAATCTGGGAAGTCGGGGCGCTGTGCCGCGCCGTTGCTGATGCCCTGGAGGCACGATTCAACCCTGTCGCGGTGCGCGGGGAGATCACGGGCTTCTCGCGCGCGTCCAGCGGTCATTGCTACTTCTCGATCAAGGACGGCCAGGGCCAGATCCGGTGCGCGATGTTCCGCCGCGCAGCCCAGTTGCTGGATTTCGTTCCCCGCGACGGCGAACTGGTCGAGCTGCGCGGACGCCTGGGCGTGTATGAGGCGCGTGGCGACCTCCAGTTCATCGTGGAGAGCCTGCAGCGCGCGGGACAGGGCGCCTTGTTCGAGCAGTTCCTGCAACTCAAGGCCCGGCTGGAGGCCGAGGGCCTGTTCGACGCCGGGCGCAAGCGCAGCCTGCCGGTCATGCCGCGGGCGATCGGCCTCGCCACCTCCCCGGGCGCCGCGGCGCTCCACGACGTGGTCACCGCCTTGCGCCGGCGGGTGCCGCACCTGCCTGTGGTGCTGGCGCCCGCGCTCGTCCAGGGGGCCGCGGCGCCGGCGTCGATCTGCGCGGCCCTGCGCTCGCTGTACCGGATGGCGGACCCGCCGGGAGGCGATTCGGGAAGGGGTGCGGGGCAGCCTCCGGTGGACGTGATCCTGCTGGTGCGGGGCGGGGGCTCCATCGAGGACCTGTGGGCCTTCAACGACGAACAGCTCGCACGCACGGTCTCGCAGAGCCCCGTCCCGGTGGTGTCGGGCGTGGGGCACGAAACCGACTTCACCATTGCGGATTTCTGTGCGGACCTGCGGGCTCCCACGCCGACGGCCGCCGCCGAACTGGTCGCGCAGCCGCGCGCCGTATGGATGGCGGGCTTCGACGTGCTGGCAGGCCGCCTGGGCGACGGCGTCCAGCGCCAGCTCGACCAGCGCCAGCAGCGCCTGGACATGGCCGCGCAGCGCCTCGGCCGGCCGTCGGGCCTGGTGTCCCGGCAGGATTCGCGGTTGGCGCGCCTGGCCCAGCAGTTGCGGCATGGCGCTGCGTGGTCGGCGCAGCGGCTGGCGCAGCGGCAGGACGCGCTGGCCGCCCAACTGCCGAGAGCGGTCAGCCAGTGCTTGGCTGCCCAGCAGCGGCGGCTGGACCATGCCGCGCTGCGCCTCGACCTGCTGGACCCGCGCCTGGTGCTCCAGCGCGGCTATGCCTTGCTCACGGACGGCGAAGGGCGGCCCGTGACCCGCACGGCCCAGGTTCGCACCGGGGACGGTGTGCGTGCCGCCGTCTCCGACGGGACCATCGATCTGACCGTGTCGCCGCCCCGGCTGCTCTGAGGGGCCGCGCCGCGGACTGCGGGGCTCTGGACCGTCGCCTACAGCGCACTGCACCATTAACTTCCTACAATGCCGCCCTGTTGCGCCGCATGTGCTCGGGCGGCGCTGCATCTGCAGGCATTCAATTTCAATTCAATCCACCCCACGAAGGACCGCACATGGAACACACCCTGCCACCGTTGCCTTACCCCATCGACTCGCTGGCGCCGCACTACAGCCAGGAGACCCTGGAGTACCACCACGGCAAGCACCACAATGCCTACGTGGTGAACCTGAACAATCTCCAGAAGGGCACCGAATTCGAGAACATGGCGCTCGAAGAGATCATCAAGAAGTCCAGTGGCGGCATCTACAACAATGCGGCGCAGATCTGGAACCACACCTTCTTCTGGAACTGCATGGCGCCCAACGGCGGCGGCGAACCGTCCGGTGCCCTGGCCGAAGCCATCAACGCCAAGTGGGGCAGCTATGCCGCCTTCAAGGAAGCTTTCGTGAAGAGCGCGGTCGGCAACTTCGGCTCCGGCTGGACGTGGCTCGTGAAGAAGGCCGACGGCAGCGTGGACATCGTCAACACGGGTGCTGCGGGCACGCCGCTCACCACCGCCGACAAGGCGCTGCTGACGGTGGACGTGTGGGAACACGCGTACTACATCGACTACCGCAACCTGCGCCCGAAGTTCGTGGAAACCTTCCTCGACAAGCTGGTGAACTGGAAGTTCGCTGAAAGCAATTTCGCGGCGTGATTCCTGGCATCTTCGCTGCTGGCCGGTGACAGCCAGACAGCCATAAAAAAACGGCCCGTGAGGGCCGTTTTTCATTCATGGCCGCATGTTCGGCCTCAGCGTTTGGCGAAGGGCGCGCCGGAAAGCTTCGAGCCTGGCTTGATGCTGCGCTTGGAGAACCATCCCTGGTTCATCTCCAGCACGAAGCGCACGGGCTTGTCGGAGCAATGCGAATCCAGCGTCTGCGGCTTCATGTCCGCGAGATTGACGATGGTTCCATCGTCTGCGACGAAAGCCGCCGTCAGCGGGAGCAGCGTGTTTTTCATCCAGAAGCACTGGACGGCGGGCTCCGAGAACACGAAGAGCATGCCTTCCTGCGGCGGCATGTCCTTGCGGTTCATCAGACCGATCTGCCTTTCCTGGGGCGTCAGCGCGACCTGGGCGTCGATGCGGTGCATGCCTGCCGTGAGTTCCACCCGCTGCAGATCGAGCTGGGGCCCTTCCTGCGCCGTGGCGGCGCCGATTCCCGCAGCAGCGATGGCCACTGCGGCGCCCAGGCGGCGCAGATGGCAGACGGCCCGGCGAGCACCGGGCAAAGGATCGAGGGTCATGGGGTGGGCTTTCATCCAATGCGAAGGAGGGTTGGGCACGACGGGCCCAGCGTACCAGCCAAAAGCAAAGCCCGCGTCAGCGGGCTTCGAGGGGCTGGAAATGCGCCCGGTGCGAGCGGTATTTCCTTCAGGGCCGTATGCCGGATCAGGCAGCAGCCTTGGAATGCTTCTTGGTCTTCTTGTGTGCGACCTTGTGCTTGTTGCTCTTGCCGGCCTTCGACTTGGCGTGGGCCTTGGGGGCTGCGGCGCTCGTATCGGCAGCCACTGGAGCGGAAGACGTGGCCGGAGCCTGGGCGGGAGCTTGTGCGAATGCGCCGGCGGTGAAGAGACCAGCGATCAGGACAGCGAGGAGTTTTTTCATATGTGCCGTTTCCTTGATGAGTTTAGGAAGGTTTGCGAGCCCCGCGAAGGCCCGCGAAGCCCTGACACAACGATACCGCAGCCCAGGCCGTTGACAGCCGGGAGGCGCAAATTTTTGTCGCTAGAATCATTGCGTTTTGTGCCGCATCGCACAGTCCGCTGAGGCACCGCGCCCTCGGCGCCCATCCACTGGAGATAACCGTTCCATGACCAGCTACCAGCACATCAAGGTGCCTGCCGAAGGCCAGAAAATCACCGTCAACACCGACATGTCCCTGAACGTGCCGGAACAGCCCATCATTCCTTACATCGAGGGCGACGGTACTGGTCTCGACATCACCCCGGTGATGCTCAAGGTGGTGGATGCCGCCGTTGCCAAGGCCTACGGCGGCAAGCGCAAGATCCACTGGATGGAAGTGTATGCCGGCGAAAAGTCCACCAAGGTGTATGGCCCGGACGTGTGGCTGCCTGAAGAGACCCTGCACGCCGTGCGCGATTACGTGGTGTCGATCAAGGGCCCACTGACCACCCCCGTCGGCGGTGGCATCCGTTCGCTGAACGTGGCGCTGCGCCAGGAACTCGACCTTTATGTCTGCCTGCGCCCCATCCAGTACTTCAAGGGCGTTCCTTCGCCCGTGAAGGAACCCGAGAAGACCAACATGGTCATCTTCCGTGAGAACTCGGAAGATATCTATGCCGGCATCGAGTTCGAAGCCGAATCGGAAAAGGCCAAGAAGCTCATCAAGCTCCTGCAGGAAGAATTCGGTGTGAAGAAGATCCGCTTCCCCGAAACCTCCGGCATCGGCGTGAAACCTGTGTCCCGCGAAGGCACGCAGCGCCTGGTGCGCAAGGCCATCCAGTACGCCATCGACAACGACAAGCCCAGCGTGACCATCGTGCACAAGGGCAACATCATGAAGTTCACCGAAGGTGGCTTCCGTGACTGGGCCTACGAATTGGCCGCCAAGGAATTCGGCGCTGAGCTGATCGACGGCGGCCCGTGGATGAAGTTCAAGAACCCACGCACCGGCAAGGAAATCACGGTCAAGGACAGCATCGCCGATGCCTTCCTGCAGCAGATCCTTTTGCGCCCCGCCGAATACAGCGTGATCGCCACGCTTAACCTTAACGGCGACTATGTGTCCGACGCTCTGGCCGCGCAGGTGGGCGGCATCGGCATCGCTCCCGGTGCGAACCTGTCGGATTCCGTCGCGATGTTCGAAGCCACCCACGGCACGGCGCCGAAGTACGCCGGCAAGGACTACGTGAACCCCGGGTCCGAAATCCTGTCGGCAGAAATGATGCTGCGCCACATGGGCTGGACCGAAGCCGCTGACCTCATCATCAGTTCCATGGAAAAGTCCATCAAGAGCAAGAAGGTGACCTATGACTTCGCACGCCTCATGGAGGGCGCAACGCAGGTCAGCTGCTCCGGTTTCGGCCAGGTGATGATCGACAACATGTGATCGGGGCCCGCGCGCCGCAAACGCGCAGGCAGAGCATGTGAAAAAGCCCGGTGCGCAGAGCACCGGGCTTTTTGTTTTTCCGCCGGCCCTGCATCACGGGCTTCGGCTTTCAAGACGAGTGGGGGCAGCCTTTTTTCGTGTTCCAGGCAAGCGATGGGAAGGCTTCCGGGCACTGGAGGTAGCGGTGGCGCAGCGCCACCATCAGGCCGGTGGATGCGCAACCGGCGACCGCCAGCAGCACGGCATAGACCCACAATGTGTACTCGAACGACACGGCATGGTTCCAGGACCTTGCGATGCCGAGAAACGAGGCATAGAGCCACGATACCGAAGACACCGTGGCGAACAGCGTGAGGCTGAGGATCCGCTTCAGCGGAAACTCCAGGAACACCCCCTCCTGCATCATGTGGGGGAAGGCGAAGCGGTGCATCAGCATGCCATTGAGCGTGAGGGCGCTGACCGTAAGCACTTTCATCCAGAGCTTTTCGTTCATCACGTATTCCGGGCTGTGCGTGTAGCCGAGGTAGACGAAGAAGGCTCCGGAGCCCCACAGCACCCATAAGGCCGCGGTCATCGTCGCCTTGGTTCTCAGCAGTTCCTCTCGGCGCTGCGGCGTGATCTTCCGGTGGATCATGCCGAGAAAGCGGAAATCGTATTCGAGCATTTTGCCGATAGCGACTGCCATGGCGAGCAGGTGGAGGAAAACCAGTGCGTTCTTGAAAAGCATGTGGGAGGCCGGTTTGTATGACCACCGTGGGTGCTTTTCGACCAGGCCGGGGTTGGGAGCGCCTGGAAGATTTCCTGCATCGATCCGATTGGTGCTTTCAATCGTCCAGACAACCGGTACGGCATGGCAGCGGCACTGCGGAAAGCGGTTCTGCCGCCACCGTTGCTGCGCAGGTACGCTCGCCCCTGGAGCCCAAGGCGCGCATGCCTCAGCGCTCCGCCAGGCGATGGTTCGACGAGGGCAGGGTGGCGAGGGCGCGCTCCGCGTTCACCATGAAGGGGCCCTTGTCTTCAGAGGATTCACTGCGCAGCAGCAGGCGCTCGACGGTATCCCGGTCGAGGTCCGGTGCGGCGGATTGCAGCAGCGCCACCATGCCGCT
This sequence comes from Acidovorax sp. NCPPB 4044, assembly GCF_028069655.1. Lineage (NCBI taxonomy): Bacteria > Pseudomonadati > Pseudomonadota > Betaproteobacteria > Burkholderiales > Comamonadaceae > Acidovorax > Acidovorax sp. NCPPB 4044. The sequence continues at coordinate 2,311,731 of NZ_JAMCOS010000001.1, read as the reverse complement.
CACGTGGGCCGCTGCCATGGAAGACCCCGATGCAAAGTCGTAGCGCCCCAGGGGCTGGAGCGTGAGCACGTCTTTTCCGGGGGCCATGAGAACTCCGTCCGCCCCGGATGCCCGGGGGGCGCCTGAGGATTCGACGGCGATCACACCGGGGATCGACGCTGGAAACCCGGTGCGCTGGCCGGAGGACGGCAACGCTGCGACGACGATCCTGCCCTGCGCGATCAATTGGCCCAGCAACTGGCCGAGCAGTGGGTCTCCGGGCCCTCCGAGGCTCATGTTGATGATGCGGGCATCGGACGCCATCACCGCGACCAGTGCCTTGGCCAGGGTGAACGAGTTGCAGCGGGCCCCGGCCGTTGGCGGAGCAACCGGGTACCAGCAAGCCTTGTAGATGCTGAAGCGCGCTTCCGGCGCCATGCCGACGATCCCTTGCTGGTTATTCCCGGCTGCCGCCATGATGCCCAGCACCTCGGTCCCGTGCCGGTCTTTCTGGAAGGCGCGGGCATCTTCGTCCACCATGTTGTAGACCGCCGTGGCGCGGCCTTGCAGGTCCGGGTGTTCCGTCTGCGCTCCGGTATCGATGACCGCGATGTGGGCACCTTTGCCCGCGGTGATGCGATGCGCCTGTGCGGCTGCCATGTCGATGAACCCCCGCTGCAGCGGCGCATAGGGATCGTTGTAGCTCACTGCCGCGGAGGGCGCTGCCGCAGGCGGGGCCGCCTGCATCGAGAAGTCCTGCAGCGGCTGCGCGAGGGCCACGCGGCTGTCTTTCGAGAGGGCGGCAATCACGTCGTCGCGAGGGCGGCGTCCGTCGATCTCGAAAACGATGCAATGCACATTCAACGTCGGGATGGGCCATGCCGCAGCCTCTTTCAGTCCATAGTCGCGCGCAATGGCCTCGACGAGCCGTGCAGCCTGCACGCCGGTCGTATAGCGCGGAGGGGCGCCATAGCTGGAGAGGCTGGTGCCTGCCCGCCCAGGCACGCGTTGCAGTGGATTGGCGACCGCGATGATGATGTAGCGGCCGCTGTCCTCCCGCATGCGGGCTTCAGCTTCTCCTTCGGCAGCGGCGGTTCTGCCGTCTGGAGGCCGGGCAGCAGGGTTCGGCGGCACACCCGAGCAGGCGGACAGAAAGCCCAGGAGCGTCGTCAATAAAAGCCATTGCAGATTCCTCACGGGGTGGTTCCTATGGTTTCGACGAGCCGCATGCCGGCGGTGGCACGGAGTTGTTCGAGTGCTCGCTCGCCCGACGTGCCGGGCACCGGGGCCAGGGTATAGGCGCCAATGGTGTTCGGCCCGCCGACCACCTGCAGTCCCGCACCGGCCAGCGCCGCATTCCAGGACGCCAGGGTGATGCGGTCGTCCGGCACGACACGGATCGTTGCGGATGGCGTGGCCGCCGGCGCAGTGTCCGCCGGTGCGTTGCTGAACATCCGGTATTGCGGTTCTTCCTCGGCTGCGAGGCGGAGACCCACCAGGGTGAGGGCCACCGTCTGCAGCAACGCGAATGCCGCGATTGCGTAGGTCGCACGCCCGAAGCGGCGATGGCGTGGGGCTGGCGCAGCCGCGCGCGGCACCGGCTGGTCGCACATGGCATCCGTCTCGATGCGTTCCATCAGGCGCTGCAGGCCGGCGTCGACATCTGGCAGTGCGCCTGCGGGCTGGAGGGGCATGGCGGCATGGATGTGTTCCTGGAGCATCAGCTCAGCCTGACAGTCCGCACACTGTGCAAGGTGCTGCGCCACGCTGGCACGTTGCTCCTCGGTAGCGCTTCCGTTCACGATCCAGGGCAGGAGTTCCTGCGCCAGCAGGTGAGACCGGTCCTGGTCCTGGGGGCGGGTGGAATAAGTCATGGCTGGATATCCTTCGTGCCCGTGCTGCGGGTGGCCAGTGCGGGAAGCAGATTGCGCAGTTTCACGCGCGCATGGAACATGCGCGCCTTGACCGTGCCCACGGGGGCCTGGGTGATGACAGCGATTTCTTCGAGCGAATGCCCGTTGGTGTAAGCCAGCTCAAGAACGAGCCGCTGGTCTGCCGACAGTTTTTCGAGGCCCTTGGCCAGCCAGTCGCGCAGTTCTCGGTTCTCGAAGGGGTCGGCGCCGAGGGCCGGCGCATTGGCCAGCTCGTCGTCCAGTTCTTCCACTGCGTTCAGGCCTCCGTCCTGGCGCAGGACCTTGAGGCCGCAGCGGTAGGCAATGCCCATGAGCCACGTGGAAACCTTGGAGTCCCCGCGAAAGCCTTCGGCTTTTTGCCAGACCACCCAGAAACAGTCGTTGATGATCTCTTCGATCAGGTCCGTGCGGCGCGTGAGCCGGGTGAGGAACTGGCCCAGGCGGCGATGGTAGCTGCGGTAGAGGTCGGCCAGCGCGGCGCGGTTGCCTGCTGCCACTTCGCGCAGCAGGGCGAGGTCGTCGGAATCGTCGGGATAGTGAACGCTCATGGGCAACCTGTGGAGAAAGTGCTTCCGTCTTGCGCCGTAGGTGCAGTGCCGGAGTCAAAAGGTTGCCGGGCCGGATCAGAAAGTCCGGATGACCGTCATGGACCAGTGCCCGGTGGTGGCGCTGCGGATCGAGCGCTGGGCATAGCTGTCGGACTTCAGGTAGTTCAGCTCTGCCCGCCAGTGTCCTGAATGCCACGCCATGCCCGCGCCTCCGTAGGCATAGCGTCCTCCGGGGCGCACCGCGGAGAGGCCCAGTGAGCCTGTCAGCGAGAACCGCGGGCTCAACGGCCAGCGCGCGCCTATATCGGCCGCCCAGCGCATTGGCGACACCTCGTCGCGGGTGTGCACGTAACGGAAAGTGGAAAAACCCAGGGTCACCAGATCGCGGAAGCTTGCCCCCACGGCCGCTTCGGCCCGATCGAAGAGCTGAAACACGGGATCTCCCGGGTAGGCGTAATACTGGATGGACGTCTGGTACTGCCAATCGTTGTCGATCACGCCGTCGTAGGCCGCACGCACGATGGCCCGGGTGGTCCGCTGGCCGTCGGCCTGCATGCCCAGTGCGGAGCTGAGGGACCAGCCACGGGCGTCATAGACGCTGACGAGCCCCTGGACGATGGGCTGGCGCTTGCCGACGAAGATGCCGCGTTCGGTGAGGTCGCTGCTGAGGGCCAGCTCACCGGTGACATCCCGGGTCTGTCCCCCGCAGACCGCAGGCCCTAACATCGCTGTGAGTATCAGGGCGTGCCAGCCGCCGAATCGAAGAGTCGCTGAAGGGGCGGGACGTGGCATCCGTTCAGTTTAGGCGCGACTGTGTGCTGCCGCGCGGAAAAACGCGACAGGTGTGGCGCTTTCGTCCTCTGCAGGCCCTGGCATCCCCGCGAGGCGGATGGCAGGGCGGGGTCGGCTTGTTGCGGGGCTGGCCGAAGTTACGCGGGAACGCGTACGGCCTGGCGGGCCAGCAGCTTCCACTGGCCTGCCTGCTTCTGCCACACGCCCAGGATCTTGATCTGCACCTTGCCGGGTTTGCCGGAATCGTTGGTGTCGGCTGTCAGGGTGTGCCGCACGATCGCAGCGTCTCCCACCACCTTGATGGACTGGTCGGTGATCACAATGGTGACGAAATCCGATTTGCCGTTCATCAGGTCGCCGATGAAGCTGGCCTTGGTGTCCACCCGGCCACCGGAGTGCCCATAGCTCAGGTCGTTCGCGACCAGTTGGCCCAGTGCCTCGGGGGAGGGATCGATCATGGCGATGCGCAACCGTTCCGCGGCGGTGGCCACCGATTGCTCGTCATTGGCGCTGGAGGACGGCGATGCCGGCGATGCGCAGCCCACGAGGGCAGCGGCCACAACTGCGGCGGCGCCGGCAAGAATGAATCTGGGGAACATGGTTTTGTCTCCTGTGGTGTTGTATTGGGTTATCTCGGATCCAGGAATCGACGGGGCGAGGGGTTTTTCTTCCTGGGCGGAAGAAAAACCCCTCGCCCGTGCCGCGCTTTACTGCGGGCCGAGCTTGTCGATGAGTGCCTTGAGCGCCTCGATCTCATCGGCCTTGAGATCGGTGAGCGGTGCGCGCACCGGGCCCGCGTCGTGGCCGACGATCTTCGCGCCCGCCTTCACGATGCTCACCGCGTAGCCCTGCACGCGGTTGCGCAGCTCCAGGTACGGCATGAAGAAGTCGCGCAGCAGGCGGTGCTGCGTGGCCTGGTCGTCGGCCGCCACCGCGTGGTAGAAGTCCATCGCCGTCTTGGGGATGAAGTTGAACACCGCCGACGAATACACCGGCGTGCCCAGCGCCTTGTAGGCCGCCGCATACACCTCCGCCGTGGGCAGCCCGCCCAGGTAGGCGAAGCGGTCGCCCATCTTCATGTAGATGGAGTTCATCAGCTCGATGTCGCCCACGCCGTCCTTGAAGCCCACCAGGTTGGCGTTGCGCTCGGCCAGGCGCGCGAGCGTCTCGGGCGCGAAGCGGCTCTGGCCGCGGTTGTAGACGATGACGCCGAACTTCACGCTCTTGCAGACCGCCTCGACGTGGGCGGCCAGGCCTTCCTGGCCCGCTTCGGTGAGGTAGTGCGGCAGCAGCAGGATGCCGTGGGCACCGGCCTTCTCGGCCGCCTGGGCGCACTGGATGGCGAAGCGGGTCGGGCCGCCCGCGCCGGCGATGATCGGCACCTTGCCGCGGCAGGTCTGCACGGCGGTCTCGATGATGGCGGGGTATTCCTCGGCCGTGAGCGAGAAGAACTCGCCCGTGCCGCCGGCCGCGAAGAGCGCGCTGGCGCCGTAGGGCGCGAGCCATTCCAGGCGCTCGGCGTAGCCGCGGGCGTTGAAATTGCCTTCGCTGTCGAAGTCGGTCAACGGGAACGACAGCAGGCCGGAGCCCATGATGGTCTTGAGTTCTTGAGGATTCATGGCAAGGAAACCAGAGTGGAAAGAAAAGGGGAAGAAGCGGGGCAGGCCCGCGTTGGCTGAGGCGGCTTCAGTCCAGGCGGATCTGCGCTGCAGACACCACGCTGGCCCAGCGGGCGCGTTCTTTTTCGAAGAATTTGTCCTGCTCCGCCGTCGTCATGGTGACGACCTCCGCGCCCTGGCCGGCGAGGCGTGAGCGGATTTCAGGCGTGCGGATGACGGAGATGAGCGCGCTGTTGATGCGCTGCACGACGGCTTCCGGTGTGCCACGCGGGACCAGCACACCCTGCCAGGTGCCCGATTCGAAACCGGGCAGGCCTTGTTCGGCGATCGTGGGCACATCGGGCAGCAGCGGCATGCGCGTGCCCTTGGACAGGCCCAGCACCTTGAGTTTGCCGCTCTGCACATGCGGGAGCGTCGCCAGCATGCCGTTCATCAGCACCTGCGTCTGTCCGGCCATGGTGTCCTGGATGGCGGTGACACCGCCCTTGTAGGGCACGTATTGCCAACGCGCGCCGCTCGCCGCGGCGAGCGCCACGCCGGCCAGGTGCGGCGCGCTGCCGGTGGCCGTGACCGCGAAGTTGAGATCGCTGGTCTTGGACAGCGCGATCAGTTCCTTCAGGTTGTTCGCCGGCACCGAAGGATGGACCACGAGCATGTGGGGCGAGTAGGCCAGCATGGTCGCGCCACGCAGGTCCTTGGACGGGTTGAAGGGCAGCTTGGTATAGACGGAAGGGCTGATGGCCAGGGCCCCCACATCGCACAGGAGCAGCGTGTAGCCGTCCGGCGAGGCCTTCGCCACGAAGTCCGCGCCGAGGTTGCCGTTGGCACCCGGCTTGTTTTCCACCACGACGGGTTGCTTGAGCGCTTCCGAGAGGGGCTGGCTGATGGCGCGCGCAATGATGTCCGAGCTGCCGCCCGGAGGGTAGGGCACCACGATGCGCAGCGGCTTGGCGGGCCATTGGGCGGGCTGTGCGCCCACGGAAGCGCATGCGAGGGCGAGGGCGCCTGCGGTCAGCAGGGTGCGGCGAGGAAAGGTCATGTCTCTTGTCTCCACGGTTATGTTGTATGTCATCATACAACTTGATTTGTGGTGGAGACAAGCGGTTTACTGCCGTTTGCGAGCCCGCTCAGGGTTAATGCGGAGAGGGCGCAGGGCCGACCGCCTGGTTCTTGGCGGCTTCCTGGGCCAGGCGCAGGCGCTCCCGGCTGTTGGTGAGGTGGATGCGCATGGCGGCGCGCGCGGAGTCGGGGTCCTGGCGGGCGATGGCGGAATAGATCTCCTCGTGCTCGCGGTTCACACGGCTCAGGTATTCGCTGCTGCGCTGCACGCGCAGCGCGGCGATGCGCGTGCGCGGAATCAGCGTGGTGCCCAGGTGGTTCATGATGTCCGCGAAGTACGGATTGCCCGTGGCTTCGGCGATCTGCAAATGGAAGCGGAAATCGTGCGCGACGGTGTCCTTGCCGTTCTGGACGTTGCGCTCGAAATCGTCCAGCGCCTCCCGCATCACGGCCAGATGCGTGTCCGTACGCCGCATGGCGGCAAGTCCTGCAGACTCGGTTTCCAGGCTGATGCGCAGTTCCAGCACGGCCAGCACATCGACCGACGTGCTGAGTTCGGACGGGTCCAGGCGGAACACGCCGCCCGCACGCGGCGGCAGCACGAAGGTACCGATGCCGTGCCTGGTTTCCACCAGCCCCGCTGCCTGCATCTTGGAGAGCGCCTCACGCACCACGGTGCGGCTCACTTCGTGCGCCCGCATGATTTCCGACTCGGTCGGGAGCTTGTCGCCAGGGTTCAGGATGCGGTCGCGGATCCGGCCGGAAAAGTCCTCGACGACCGCGTTGGCAAGGCCCCGGGCGCGCCGCACCGGCACCCCGCGCGCAGCTGCTGCCGAGCCGGAAACGTCGGTATGCAGGGGGTATGCGGGTAATCCCTTTGTCGAGGTGGCCATGGCGTTGATCATAATCGCCTCGCGTTGTACGACAACATATGACAAATACCAGCCAGAGGAATTTCATGAGCCAGCCGTCCCGTTTCCACCGACTTCTGTTGACCGGTGCTGCCGGCGGACTCGGAAAGGTGCTGCGTGAGCGCGTCAAGCCGTTTGCCGAGATCGTGCGCCTGTCCGACATCGCCGAGGTCGGCGCGGCCCAGGGGGCGGATGAGGAGGTGGTGGCTTGCGATCTGGCCGACAAGGCGGCGGTCGATGCACTGGTGGCGGGCTGCGATGCCATCGTGCACCTGGGCGGGGTTTCGGTGGAGCGGCCGTTCGAGCAGATCCTCGAAGCCAATATCAAGGGCGTCTTCCATATCTACGAAGCGGCCCGCCGCCACGGGGTGAAGCGCGTGGTCTTCGCCAGTTCCAACCACGTGATCGGCTTCTACAAGCAGACCGACCGCATCGACGCCTCGGCGCGCCGCCGGCCGGACGGCTACTACGGGCTCTCCAAATCGTTCGGCGAGGACATGGCGAGCTTCTATTTCGACCGGTACGGCATCGAGACGGTGAGCCTGCGCATCGGGTCCTCGTTCCCCGAGCCGCGCGACCGCCGCATGATGAGCACCTGGCTCAGCTACGACGACCTCACGCAACTGGTGCAGAAGGCCCTGTTCACGCCGGATGTGGGCCACACCGTGGTCTACGGCGCATCGGCCAACCGCGACCTCTGGTGGGACAACCATGCGGCGGCCCACCTCGGCTACGAGCCCAAGGACAGTTCCGAGCCGTTTCGCGCCAAGGTGGAGGCCCAGCCCGCACCGGCGCCGGGCGACCCCGGTGCGGTCTACCAGGGAGGCGCCTTCACGGCCCAGGGGCCGTTCGAGGGATGAGCGCCATGGCTGCACCCTCCGCCACCGCAGAACTGGTCCTGGATGCGCGCTGCGCCACGGGTGAAAGTCCGGTCTGGCGCGCCACGGAAGAATCGCTCTACTGGACGGACATTCCGCGGGCCGTGCTGCACCGCTGGTCGGCGCGCACCGGCGCCCAGGCCCAGTGGAAGGCGCCCGAGATGGTGGCCTGCATGGCCGCCTGGGCCGGCCAGCCGGGCCGCTGGATCGCGGGCCTGGAGAGCGGCCTCTTCGCGCTCGACCTGCCGGGTGGCCCGGGCGATCTCGCGGCACGCCAGCTCGCCAGCGCGCCCCACGCCACGTCCGGGATGCGTTTCAACGACGGCCGCTGCGACCGGCAGGGCCGATTCATCGCAGGCACCATGCTGCAGGACATGGGGGCTGCGGCGCGGGTCGGGGCGGTCTACCGCTTCGGTGCGGCCGAACTCGCTGCCGGCAGCGCGACCGACCTCGGCCTGGGCGAGCTGATCGTGCCCAACGGCATCGCATTCAGCCCCGATGGCCGCACGATGTACCTGTCGGATTCGCACCCCCAGGTGCAGAAGATCTGGGCCTTCGATTACGACACGGCCACCGGCACGCCACACAACCGGCGTCTCTTCGTCGACATGGCCCCGCTGCCCGGCCGGCCCGATGGCGCGGCGATCGACGTCGATGGCGGCTACTGGATCTGCGGCAACGACGCCGGGCTGGTCCACCGCTTCACCCCCGACGGCCGCCTGGACCGGTCGTTGGCCGTGCCGGCCAGGAAACCCGCCATGTGCGCGTTCGGCGGTCCGCGGCTGGACACGCTGTTCGTGACGTCCATCCGCCCCGGTGGCGACGCGGACCTCTCCGACCAGCCCCTGGCCGGCGGCGTCTTCGCGCTGCATCCCGGTACGCAGGGCGTTCCGGAGCCCGAATTCAATCCGGTGCCGCACTGACCGCGGCGCCGATGTGTGTCCATTCGATACGGTTCAGCATTCCGTAAGCCGGCGCCCGAAAGATCGGCCCCTTTTCCCACCTGACGAGAGTCCCTAGAGGTAGACAACATGAAGTTGATGAAGACCACCCTGGCCGCCGTCGCGGCCTGCCTTGCGGCTTTCTCCGCGCAGGCAACGGAGTTCCGCTCCGCCGACATCCATCCCGACGACTACCCCACCGTGACCGCGGTGAAGTTCATGGGCGAACGGCTCAAGGCGCTGTCCGGCGGCAAGCACACCATCAAGGTGTACAGCAGCGGCGCTCTGGGCAACGAGAAGGACGCCATCGAGCAGGCCAAGATCGGCGCGCTGCAGATGGTGCGCATCAACATCGGCGCGATGAACAACATCTGCCCCGAGACCGTGGTGCCGACGATGCCCTTCCTGTTCCGCTCGGTGGAGCACCTGCACAAGGTGCTGGACGGTCCGGTGGGCGAGGAGATCCTGAAGTCCTGCGAACGCCAGGGCTTCGTGGGCCTGGCCTTCTACGACAGCGGCGCGCGCTCCATGTTCACGGCCAAGAAGCCGGTGCGCAAGTTCGAGGACATGAAGGGCATGAAGGTGCGCGTGCAGCAGTCCGACCTGTGGGTGTCGATGCTGGAGGCCATGGGCGCCAACGCCACCCCGATGCCGATGGGCGAGGTCTACACGGGCCTGAAGACCGGCCTGATCGATGCCGCGGAGAACAACTACCCGACCTACGAGAGCTCGCGCTCCTTCGAAGTCGCCAAGTACTACACGAAGACCGAGCACTCGATGGCCCCCGAGATGCTGCTGTTCTCCAAGCGCGGCTGGGACCGCCTCTCCGCACAGGAGCAGGGCTGGATCCGTCAGGCGGCCAAGGAGTCGGTGCCCTACATGCGCAAGCAGTGGGCCGAGCGCGAGGTGAAATCCCTCGCCACCGTGAAGGCCGGCGGCGCCGAGATCATCGAGATCGACAAGGCACCGTTCCAGGCCGCGATGAAGCCCGTCTACGACAAGTTCATCACCGACGCCAAGCTGAAGGACCTCGTCAAGCGTGTGCAGGACACGCAGTAAAACCCATCCCCGCGCCGCACCCGGCGCGGGGTTTTTTGTTTAAACGCTCCTGAATTGATAGCTGAAGTTTCAATAAATACGGCGGCATCGGCAGGTTTTCGCTCTCAAATCAACATGTATACCCAAATTTGCCGCACGCTCGCGCGTGTCTGCATGTGGCTGGGCATCCTCGGCCTCGTGGCGGTGATCTGCGCCGTGAGCTGGCAGGTGTTCGGCCGGTACGTCCTCAACAACACCCCCACCTGGGCCGAGAGCCTGGCGCTGCTGCTGGTGATCTACGTGACGATGTTCGGCGTGGCCGTCGGCGTGCGCGATGCCGGCCACATCGGGCTCGAATCGTTCCTCGTGCTGGCGCCCGACTGGCTGCGCCTGAAGATGGAATACCTCATCCACGCGCTGATCCTGCTGTTCGGCGCCGCCATGGCCTGGAACTGCGGATCGCTCGCGCAGTCGGTGTGGGAATACCGCCTGCCCACGCTTTTCATCTCCGAGGGCTGGAAGTACGTGCCGGCCAGCATCGCCGGTGTCCTCATCGTGATGTTCTCCGTCGAACACATCATCGCGTTGGCCCAAGGCCGCGAAGTCGAACCTGCCTGGGGCTGATCCATGACCGTGCCACTTCTGATCCTGAGCGTGTCGTTCACGCTGTTCCTGCTGCTGGGCGTGCCGGTGGCCTTCTCCATCGGCCTCTCGGCCCTGGCCACGCTGCTGTACGAGGGCCTGCCGCTGGAGGTGGGCTTCCAGCAGATGACCTCCGGCATGGGCATCTTCTCGTTCCTGGCGATCCCGTTCTTCATCTTCGCGGGCGAACTGATGCTGTACGGCGGCATCGCCGACCGGATCGTCAACTTCGCGCGGGCCCTGGTCGGCCACGTGCGCGGCGGCCTGGGCATGTCCAACGTCGTGGCCTGCACGCTGTTCGGCGGCGTCTCGGGCTCGCCGGTGGCGGACGTGTCGGCCATGGGCGCGGTGATGATCCCCATGATGAAGAAAGAGGGCTACCACGCCGACTACGCCGTGAACGTGACCACGCACGCGGCGCTCGTCGGGGCGCTGATGCCCACCAGCCACAACCTCATCATCTATTCGCTCGCGGCGGGCGGCAAGGTGTCGATCGCGGCGCTGATCCTGGCGGCACTGGTGCCGGCCATCGTGCTCACCGTGAGCAACCTCGCGGCCGCGTACTTCGTGGCCGTCAAGCGCGGCTACCCGAAGGGCACGTTCCCCGGCTGGCACATCGTGGGCCGCTCGTTCGCCGCCGCGCTGCCGGGCCTGTTCATCGTGGTGCTGATCCTGGGGGGCATTCTCTCGGGCATCTTCACGGCGACGGAATCGGCGGCGGTGGCAGTGCTCTATGCGCTGGCGCTCACGATCTTCCTCTACCGCACACTGACCCGCGAGCACTTCATCAAGGCCGCATCGAAAGCCGTGCGCACCACGGGCGTGATCCTGCTGCTGATCGGCATCTCCACCACGTTCGGCTACCTCATCAGCCTCTACGGCGTGGCAGAGATGACGGGCGAGATGCTCTCGCAGATCACCTCCACCCCATGGGTGATCTTCCTGCTGATCAACATCATCCTGTTCGTGCTGGGCACGTTCCTGGACATGGCTGCGACCATCCTGCTGTGCACGCCGATCTTCCTGCCCATCGCGCAGCACTACGGCATGAGCTCCGTGCAGTTCGGCATCGTGATGCTGATCAACTGCGCGCTGGGCCTGAACACACCGCCCGTGGGCACGACCCAGTTCGTGGGCTGCGCGATCGGCGGGGTGTCCGTGGGCACGGTGATGCGGACCATCTGGCCGTTCTACGGCGCGCTGATCTTCGCCCTGGCGCTGGTCACGTTCGTTCCGGCGTTCTCCACCTGGTTGCCCAGCATGTTCATGGTGGTCCGCTGAGGCCGCCGCAAGGAGTGTCGCGATGAAGAATCTTTCCCGCTTGCCCGCGCTGCACAAGGCGCGCATCGTTGCCGCGGCCCTGCAGGCCTGCCTCGCGGCCGGCACGGCCTCGGCCGCCACCTGGGTCTACGTGTCCAACGCCGACAGCCAGGACGTGTCGGTCTACGAGCTGGACCGCGCGGCGGCCGTGCTGAGGCCGGTGGAGACGCAGGCGCTCGGCGGGCAGGCCATGCCGATGGCCGTCTCGCCGGACAAGCGCGTGCTCTACGTGGCGCTGCGCTCCCAGCCGTTCCGCGTGACCAGCCTGGCGATCGACCCGGCCACGGGCCGGCTGCGCAAGCTCGGCGAAGCCGCGCTGGCCGACAGCATGGCCAACATCGACACCGATGCCACGGGACGCTGGCTGTTCGCGGCCTCCTACCCGGGGCACAAGATCACGGTCAACAGCATCGGCCCGGACGGTGCGGTGGGCGCGGTGCAGCAGCTCATTCCCACGGCGCCCAACGCGCATGCGATCCACGCCGACGCGTCGAACCGTTTCGTGTTCGCCACCAGCCTGGGCGGGGACCATCTCTCGAGCTGGCGCTTCGACCCGGACAAGGGCGTGCTCACGGCCAACGAGCCCGCGCTCACGCCCGTCGCCCCCGAAAAGTCGGGCCCGCGCCATTTCGTCTGGGACAAGGCGCAGCGCTACATGTACGTGCTCGACGAACTCGATGCCGGCCTGCACGTGATGGCCTACGACGCGGGGCGCGGCACGCTGCGCGCTGTGCAGCACACCACCACGCTGCCGGCCGGGTTCACGGGCAAGCCCTGGGGCGCCGACCTGCACCTGTCGCCCGACGGGCGCACTCTGTATGCGTCGGAGCGCAGCTCCAGCACGCTGTCGGCCTTCCGCGTGGATGGCGCCACCGGCCAGTTGCAACTGCTGGGCCAGGTGGCGACCGAGAAGACGCCGCGGGGCTTCGCCATCGACAGCACGGGCCGCTTCCTGATCGCGGCAGGGCAGGATTCGCACAGTGTCTCGCTGCACCCCATCGACCCCGCCACCGGCCTGCCGGGAGCGCCGAGCCGCGTGGCGGCCGGCCGCAACCCGAACTGGGTCGAGATCGTCGAGCTGCCCTGAACGCCGGCCGGCCTTTCGGGCCGGCGGGCGCGGGTGCCAGGCCGCCCGCAGCCTGCTGCGGCAAGCGCCCATGCCGGGACCGGGCAGGGGCTGCCGCCGCTGCTTCCCGAGGCGCCCGGCCCATGCCGCGGATCGCGTGCAGGGCCCGGCCCCGGATTTCCATTCCAGAACGACCAGGAGAGAGACAACATGACGGCAGAACAAGCATCCACCGCCCACGGCACCGGCCGCAGGGCTTTCCTCGGCGGGGCCATCGCCTCGGCGGCCGGCGCGGCGGCCTGGCCGGGCAGCGCGGCCGCGCAGGCGTTCGACTTCAAGCCGAACCAGCGCTACCCCGATCCCGCCGTGCAGGTGCTCGACCCGTCGTTCGGCAAATACCGCATCTTCAGCAGCAGCGTCGAGCAGGTCGCCACCGGCCTGCGCTGGGCCGAAGGCCCCGTCTGGTTCGGCGACGGGCGCTATCTGCTGGTCTCCGACATTCCCAACAACCGCATCGTGCGCTGGGACGAGGCCACGGGCCAGCTGGGCGTGTTCCGCCACCCCTCGAACTTCGCCAACGGCCTCGCGCGCGACCGGCAGGGCCGGCTGCTGGCCTGCGAGCACTTGACGCGCCGCATCACGCGCACCGAATACGACGGCAGCATCACCGTGCTGGCGGATGGCTACAACGGCAAGCGCTTCAATTCACCCAACGACATCGTCTGCAAGAGCGACGGCTCGGTCTGGTTCACCGATCCGCCGTTCGGCATCGCAGGCCACTGGGAGGGCGACAAGGCGGCCCCGGAGCTGCCGCACTCGGTCTACCGCATCGATCCGCAGAGCGGCAAGACCGAACTCGTGCTGGACGACCTCGCGGGCCCGAACGGGCTGTGCTTCTCGCCGGATGAGCAGCGCCTCTACATCGTCGAATCGCGCGCGCAGCCGCACCGCGTGGTGTGGGCCTTCGATGTCGCGCCGGGCGGCAAGCGGCTCGCGAACAAGCGGGTGCACATCAATGCCGGCGGCCCCGGTGCGCTCGACGGCATCAAGTGCGACGAGGACGGCAACCTCTGGTGCGGATGGGGCAGCAACGGCTCGGCCGGCGCCAGCGCGGCCGATCTGGACGGCGTGATGGTGTTCAACCCGCAGGGCCAGCCGATCGGCCACATCCGCCTGCCCGAACGCTGCGCCAACCTCGTGTTCGGCGGCGCCAAGCGCAACCGCCTTTTCATGGCCAGCAGCCACTCGATCTACGCGCTCTACGTGGAAACACGCGGCGCGGTCTGAGCCTTTTCACCGCATTCTCGGGCGGACCGCCCGTCCGTCCGGACCGAATCCTTTCGCAATCAGGAGACACACCATGCAACGCAGAACCTTCGCCCTCCATGCCCTCGCGCTCGGTGCCGGCGCCAGCCTCGGCGCGCTGCCGGCCTTCGCGCAGGCGCAGTGGCCCACCGGCAAGGCCATCACCTACCTCGTGCCGTTCGCGGCGGGCGGTACCACCGACACGCTGGGCCGGCTGATCAGCCAGCAGCTGGGCACGGCGCTCGGCGCCACGGTGGTGGTGGACAACAAGGGCGGGGCGGGCGGCAGCGTGGGCTCGGAGATCGGCGCGCGCGCGGCACCCGATGGCTACACGTTGCTGGGCGGCACCATCAGCTCGCACGCCATCAACGTGAGCCTGTACCCCAAGCTGGGCTACGACCCGGTGAAGTCGTTCGCCCCCGTGACGCTCATCGGTACCAACCCGGTGGTGCTCGTGGTGGCCGCCAGCAGCCCCTACAAGACGCTGCAGGACGTGCTCGCGGCCGCCAAGGCCAAGCCCGGCGGCCTGTCGTCGGCCTCGGCGGGCACGGGCACCTCGCAGCATCTGGCGCTGGAACTGCTGGCCTACAAGTCGGGCGTGAAATTCACGCACGTGCCCTACAAGGGCAGCGGCCCGGCCATCCAGGACGTGATCGGCGGGCAGGTGGACATGATGTTCGACACCACCGTGGTCGCCGCGCCGCACATCCAGAGCGGCAAGCTGCGTGCCATCGCCGTGACCTCGGCCAAGCGTCTGGCATCGATGCCCGACGTGCCCACGGTGGCCGAGTCCGGCGGCGCCAGCCTGAAGGACTTCGAAGTGGTGTCGTGGCAGGCGATCTTCGTGCCGGCCGGCACGCCCGCCGCCATCGTCAACCGCCTGCACGACGAGATCCGCAAGATCCTCGCGCAGCCGGACATGCAGACCAAGCTCAAGGGCTTCGGCATGGAGCCGGCCGACATGACCACCGCGCAGATCTCGGCCTTCCAGAAGGCCGAGGTCGAGAAGTGGGCCCAGGTCATCAAGGCGGCCAACATCAAGGTGGACTGACGCAGGCGGCAGGGCGCCGGGGCCGGGCAGGGCTGCCCGGCCGGTGCGCCCCCTTCAATCCGTTCAGAGGAACTGCGCGCGCAGCCCCACCATCACGCGGCGGCCCGCCGCGGGCTCGAAGAAGCGGCCGTTGCCGTCGTTCACGATGAGCGAGCCGGCGTAGCTGCGGTCCAGCAGGTTGTCCAGGCGCGCCCAGGCCTGCCAGCGCACGGCGCCGCCCGTCTTCCAGGTGTACCCGGCGCGCAGCCCCAGCACGGCGTAGCCGGGGGCGGACTCGGTGTTGGTGTCGTTGGCCTGCACCCGGCCGGACACGTCGACGGCCGCGCCCACCGTCCACGCGGCATCGTGCGCATAGTCCAGCGAGAAGCGGGCGACCTGCCGGGCGGTGCCGGGCAGGCGGTTGCCCGCGGGCACGGCCGCTCCCCCGGCGCCCGTGTAGGCGCTCTCGAAGAAGGCATCCAGGTAGGTGTAGCTGGCGCGCGGCGTGAAGGCGCCGGCCCGGGCGCTCCAGGTCAGTTCCACGCCGCGCCGGCGCACGCGGTCGGCGTTCTGGTAGACGGTGCGGCCGTTGACGGTGGCGGCCGGAACGATCTCCCCGCGCGTCCGCGCGTCGAACCATGCGGCCTCCATGCGGTGGACCGTGCCCTGCCATTTGGCCCCCACCTCCACCTGCCGGCTGCGTGCGGCCTCCAGCCCATAGTTGGGGCCGCTGTTGGTCTGGCTGTAGGCCATTTCCGCCAGCGTGGGGGTTTCCAGGCCCTGGCCGGCATTGGCGTACACGTTCAGCTGCTCGTACGCCGCCCAGACCAGGCCCACGGCCGGGCTGGTGCGCCGCCAGCTGCGCTGGCCGCTGTCGTCGGGGTTGGCGGCGCTGGCCGGGTAGCGGTCGTCCACGGACAGCCGCACGCGGCTGGCGCGCACGCCGGCAATGGCGCGCACCGTGGGCGCGATCCAGGCGTCCACCTGGGCGAACAGGTCGGTGTTGCCGGCGCGGTCCTGCTCGTCGCGGCGCAGGGCCCCGGGCACACCGGCGTCGTTGACGAAGCCGCGACGGTGCTCGGAGAGGCGGTCGGCGTCCACGCCCAGCGTCCAGGAGAGCGGCAGCCCGGCGGCCGTGCGGGCCGTGTGCGTCCAGGCGAGCCCGACGCCGTAGTAGTCGCGGTCCAGGTCCACCACGCCGCCGGCGCTGTTGGCGGCAGCACCCGAGAACGACAGCGTCTGCACCAGCGTGCGCGTGCCGCCGTAGAGGCGCGCGCGCACGCTGTCCTGGGCGCCCAGCGCGCGCTCCACCACCAGCCCGAGCTGGTTCTGCCGCACGGATTTGCGGGTGTCGAAGCTCTCCGCCACGGCGGGCGCCTGGCGCGGGTCGGCATTCCATTGCGCCCGGGTGAGGCCCAGCGGGTCTTGCGCCAGCGGCTGGTCGAAAAGATTCAGCAGCGCCGTGACGCGGGTGTCGGCATCGGGGTGCGCCACCACCTTCGCGTTGAGGTGCGTGCGCTCCGCCGCGCTGTGGTCGCGCCAGCCGTCGGTCTCGAACCGGGAGATGTCAATGAGCCCGCCCAGCGTCCGGTCGCCGAAGTCCAGCGACGCTTCGGCCAGCCGCTGGCCGAAGGAGCCTGCGGCGACGGAGGCCGATGCGCCGCCGCCCGGCCGCGGCTCCCGCGTGGTCACCTGCAGCACGCCACCGGCCGAATTGCCGTACTGCTGGGCGAGCGGGCCGCGCAGCACCTCGACCTGCGAGGCCGAGGGCAGCTGGGCCGTGGCCGCCTGGCCCTGGCCATCGGGCATGGTGGCCGGAATGCCGTCCACGAGGATGCGCACGCCCCGCACGCCGAACGTGGAGCGCGACCCGAAGCCGCGCACCGCGATCTGCAGGTCCTGCGCATAGTTCTGCCGATCGGACGCGACCACGCCGGCCTGGCCGGCCAGCAGCTCCGACAGGTTCACCAGCGGTGTGGTGGCCGTGAACGGATCCACCGCGATGGCGGTGTGGCTCGCCGCCGCATCGAAGCGGCGCTGGGCCGCGGCCTGCCCGCCGGACACCTCGACGGTCGGCAGTTGGGCTTCCTCGGCCTGCGCGAAGGTGCCCTGCGGGGCGGCGGCGCAGAGCGTGCAGCCCGCCAGCGCCGCCCACACGGGCAGGGCCCGAGGCGCCCGGGCAGGCGGAGCGTTGCGCGGAAGGAGCGGGGTCGGGAGGGTGGAGAAGGCGTTGTGGGGGCGGGGGGGCCGCATGTGTCTGCGGTCTGTCAGCTGCGGGGGGCGGCCTGGGTCTTCTCGCCGACCACACTGCTGGGCTGCGCGGGTTCGATCACGCCGCACAGCACGCGGCCCCCCGAATTGCCGGCGGGGTTGGTCTTGTAGTCGTCTTCCTTCTCGTGGACGACGATGGCACGGCCCATGACCGAGTTCTTGCCGGGCACGAGCGTGATGTTTTCATTCACGTAGCGCACGGTGCCGCGGCCATCCGAACCCACGCTGATGTTGGGCAGCTCGCCCGCGTGGGCCTTGTCGGCCGCCTGCCCGGGGTGGCCATGGCGCTGCGACTGGCCGGGATCGAAATGGCCGCCCGCGGCGCCGAAGGGCACCGTCTGCCCGGTGGCGGCGTCCGGCCCGGGGGCGCACTGGCCGTTCGCGTGGATGTGGAAACCGTGCAGGCCGGTGGTCAGGCCCTGCACCTGGGCCATGATCTCGACGCCGTTCGGCGTTTCGGTCAGCACGGCGGTGCCGGCGGGTGTGCCGGAGGCGGTCAGCAGGCGGGCGGATGCCGTGGCGCGCTCGGGGCCGGGCACGGGCGTGCGGGCCGCCTGGCTGGCCGCTGCCGTCGCGTGCGGTGCCGGGGTGCCGCCGCCTTGCGCGCCGCAGCCGGCCAGGGCCAGCAGCACCGCGCCCACGGCGGCGACCGGCGCGGACCGGCGGGTGGAGAAACGGATGGGGGAGGAAGCGGGGGTGCTGCGGAAGGAAGAGGTCATGGTCGGCTTCGATGGAGGCAGAAAGACAAGCCGGCCTGTCAGGGCCGGCGCAATCCGCGCAGCATGGAGCCTTGCACCGATATCGTGCGTAGGACAAAGGCGGCGCCTGCCGCCCTGGCCCCGTCGCGCTGCCGCAGCCGTCAGGCCCCGGGTTTCTGCACGAGCCGCAGGATGCTGGAGAAATCCAGGGCGCCATGGCCCGCCAGGCTGTGCGCCGCATACAGGCTGCGCGCCAGCCCGCCCAGCGGCGTGGCGGCCTTGACGGCCGTGGCGTTCTCCTGCGCCAGGCCCAGGTCCTTCAGCATCAGGTCGGTACCGAAGCCGCCGGCATAGCCCTTGCTGGCCGGCGCGTTCGGCATGACGCCGGGCCAGGGGTTGTACTTCTCCAGCGCCCAGTTGCCGCCCGAGCTGCGGCGCATGATTTCCGACAGCACTTGCGGATCGAGCCCGTTGGCCACGCCCAGCGCGATGGCCTCGCTGGTGCCGGCCATCAGGATGCCCAGCAGCATGTTGTTGCAGATCTTGGCCGTCTGGCCCGCGCCCACCGCGCCGGCATGGAAGATGTTGCTGCCCATCTTCTCGAGCAGGGGGCGCGCGCGCTCCAGATCGGCCGCCTCGCCGCCCACCATGAAGGTCAGCGTGCCGGCGACCGCGCCGCCCGTGCCGCCCGACACCGGCGCATCCAGGAACGCGATGCCGCGCGCCCGGGCCGCCTCGGCCACCCTGCGCGCGGTGGCCGCCGCGATGGTGGAGCTGTCGATCACCAGCGTGCCCGCCGGGAGCTGCTCCAGAAGCCCCGCGGCCCCGCCGCTGCCCAGGTAGAGCGATTCGACGTGCTGGCTGGCGGGCAGCATGCTCACCACCACCTGCGCATCGCGCACGCACTGCCCGGCATCGCTCGCGATGCGGACGCCATCGGCGGCCAGCCTGGCGCAGGCGGGCTGGGACAGGTCGAACGCGCCGACCTCGTGGCCGGCCTTGTGCAGGTTGAGCGCCATGGGGCCGCCCATGTTGCCCAGGCCGATGAATGCGATCTTCATGGTGTGTCTCCGGTAGTGAAAGCGAATTGGTATGTTTTTGATAGCAAACTATTCAATGAATCCGGCGGCATGGGGGCGATTTGGTTCTGCGCCTTTGCGTGTCATGCGCCCGGGCGCGGGCGGCGCGCGGGGGTGGCCCGCGCCTGCGGGTTGAAGGCCAGGGCTTCGTGCAGCCAGGCTTCCCACTGCGTGCGGGTCGCGTAGCCGTCGGGCTCGACCCAGAAATACCCCGGCATCTTCCCGGAGGGGGACATCTCGCGCGCGCCCTGCCGCTCCTGGAATTCCGCATGCCGCTGGGGCGGCAGCCGCACCAGCAGTTCATCGCCCTTCACGCCGAGGCAGAGCTTGCCGTCCACCATGAAGGCGAGGCAGCCTAACAGCGTGCGTTCCTCGACATCGCTGCGGTGCGCCAGGGCATCGCGCACGGCGGCGGCCAGCTGCAGGGCCTCGTCGGAAAGGGGGCGGGCGGGCATGGCGGAGGTGTGGCTGAGTGGCAGGGTCAGCGGATCGCTTCGGGAGCGTCCCCGTCCAGCATCCGGCGCGCGATGATCACCCGCATGATCTCGTTCGTGCCTTCCAGGATCTGGTGCACGCGGGCATCGCGCAGCAGGCGTTCGAGCGGGTATTCGCGGATGTAGCCATAGCCGCCGTGCAGTTGCAGCGCCTCGTTGCAGACCGTGAAACCCACATCGGTGGCGAAGCGCTTGGCCATGGCGCAGTAGGTGGAGGCATCGCGCGCGCCGGCATCCAGCCGGGCGGCCGCCAGGCGCACCATCTGGCGGGCGGCCACCAGTTCGGTCGCCATGTCGGCCAGCTTGAACTGCAGCGCCTGGAAGCCCGCGAGGGGCTTGCCGAACTGCTTGCGCTCCTGCATGTACCGCTGCGCATGCCCCAGCGCACCCTGGGCGGCGCCGACGGAACAGGTGGCGATGTTGATGCGCCCCCCGTCCAGGCCCTTCATGGCGATCTTGAAGCCTTCGCCTTCGCGGCCCAGCAGGTGGTCGGCCGGGATGCGCACGCCGTCGAAGCTGATGGTGCGCGTGGGCTGGCTGTTCCAGCCCATCTTCTCTTCCTTCTTGCCGTAGTGGATGCCGGGCGCATCCGCCGGCACGGCGAAGGCGCTGATGCCGCCGGCGCCGGAATCGGGCGCGCCGGTGCGGGCCATGAGCACGAGCACGTCGGTGCTGCCCGCGCCGCTGATGAACGCCTTGGCGCCATGGATGGCGTATCCGTCGCCGATCCGCTCGGCGCGGGTCTTGAGCGAGGCAGCGTCCGAGCCTGCGCCGGGCTCGGTGAGGCAGTAGCTCGCCAGCTTCTCGCCACGGGCCAGCAGCGGGCCCCAATGGTCGCGCACGGCGGGCGTGGCCCAGGTGCCCAGCATCCAGGTCGCCATGTTGTGGATGGTGATGAACGCGGTGGTGGAGGGGTCCACGGCGGCCATTTCCTCGAACACCAGCGTGGCGTCGAGCCTCGGCAGGGCGAGGCCGCCGGCATGCTCGGGGGCATAGAGGCCGCAGAAACCCAGTTCGCCGGCCTTGCCGATCGCATCGCGCGGGAAGATGCCCTCTGCGTCCCAGTGCGCGGCATGCGGCGCCAGTTCGGCCTGCGCGAAGTCGCGGGCGGTGTCGGCGAAGGCGCGTTGTTCCTCGGTCAGATCGAAGTCCATGGTGCTTGTCTCGTTCCTGGCGTGTCGTCGTTGTTGTCGTTGTGATGGGGGCCTGGCGTCATGGCCTGGCGGAGGGGTGGTCCAGCGTCAGCCAGCGCATCAGGCCCTTGCGACGTGCTTCGGTCTCGGCGGTGAGGCAAGCGTGGTAGAGCCGCGGCCATTCGGGGAGCGGCTCGCTGGCGCGCGTGGCCTGCTTGCACCGCAGCAGGCGTTCGCGCTGCCACGCGGTCTGCTCCTGCCGCAGCTGCGGGCGCTCGTGGGCCGAGAGGGCGCGCATCACGTCGCCATACAGCACGGCGATGGCGATGTCCGCCTGTTGGTAGGCCTGCACGGCGCAGGCATTGGTTTCTTCCACCGTGCCCTCGGGTCTGCAGGCCGCACCGGCCTGGGCGTGGGCGCCGGCGTTGCAGAGCAGGGCGCCGATCAGCACCGCGCCCGCTGCCATGGCCGGGGAGGCCGTCGTCATCTTGAAAATGTCCATCCTCCGCTTCTACCATTGCGCAGGCCCGCTGCAGGGCGCGGACCGGACCCGCGCCCCGGGGCACGCACCGCCAGCCCGGGCGCGCCCGCGCCGGATCGGCGACAGGGCGGGCGAGGGGGCGGTGCGAAGCGCTTCAGGGCGTGGTCACTTCAGGCTGATCGTGGTGTTGACGCCGTGGGCCACGGTGCTGTCGTCGAACCAGCGGGCGGTGACCGTCTTGGTCTGCGTGTAGAACAGTACCACCTGCTTGCCGTACGGGCCCAGGTCGCCCAGCTTGGAAGCGCGCGAGCCCGAGAACGAGAACAGCGGCACGGGCACGGGGATCGGCACGTTGATGCCCACCTGGCCCACGTCGATCTCTTCCTGGAACTTGCGCGCGGCCGCGCCCGACTGCGTGAAGATCGCCGTGCCGTTGCCGTTCGGGTTGTCGTTGATGAAGGCGATGGCCTCGTCGATGTCGGCCGCGGCGGCCAGGCACAGCACAGGCCCGAAGATTTCCTGGTCGTAGACGGACATGCCCGGCTTCACGCCGCTGAACACCGTCGGCCCGACGAAGTTGCCCTTCTCATAGCCCGCGACCTGGGGCTTGCGGCCGTCCAGTTCCAGCGTGGCGCCGTCGGTGATGCCGCGCTCGATCAGGCTTTCCACCCGCTCCCGGGCGGCGCACGACACCAGCGGGCCGACATCCGTGCCCTTTTCGGTGCCGGCGCTGACCTTCAGCGTCCGGGCCTTGGCGACCAGGTCCGGAATCCACTGTTGCGCCTCGCCGACCAGCACCACCACCGACAGCGCCATGCAGCGCTGGCCCGCCGCGCCGAACGCCGCGCCCGCGAGGGCATTCAGCGTCTGCTCCTTGTTGGCGTCGGGCAGCACGATGGCGTGGTTCTTGGCACCCATCATGCATTGCACGCGCTTGCCGTTCAGGCTGGCGCGGTTGTAGACGTGCGTGCCGACCTTCGTCGAACCGACGAAGCTGATCGCCTTGATGTCCGGGTGGTCGCAGAGCGCATTCACCGCGTCCTCGCCGCCGTGCACCACGTTCAGCACGCCCGGCGGCACGCCGGCTTCGAGCGCCAGCTCGCACAGGCGCATGGTCACCATCGGGTCCTGCTCGGAAGGCTTCAGCACGAAGGTGTTGCCCGTGGCGATGGCCATCGGGAACATCCAGAGCGGAATCATGGCCGGGAAGTTGAAGGGCGTGATGCCGGCGCACACGCCGAGCGGCTGCATCAGCGTGTAGGTGTCCACACCGCCGGCCACGTTGTTGGCCAGCTCGCCCAATTGCAGGTTGCCGATGGCGCTCGCGTGCTCGACCACCTCCAGCCCGCGGAACACGTCGCCCTCGGCATCGGGCAGCGTCTTGCCCTGCTCGGCGGTGAGCAGCGCGGCCAGTTCCTGTATGTTGTCGCGGATCAGTTGCTGCAGCTTCAGGAAGATGCGCGCCCGGGCGCCGATGGGCGTCTTCTTCCAGGTCTTGAAGGCCTCCCGGCCGCTGGCCACGGCGGCGTCGATCTCCGCCGGGGTGGCGAAGGGCACGCGCGCCAGCACTTCCTGCGTGGCGGGGTTGACCACGTTGCGCCACTGGGTGGTGGTGGATTCGACGAACTGGCCGCCGATCAGCAGCTTGACCGTGGGCGCCAGGACGGCCGTGGATTGGGGGGCATTCATGCGCTTGTCTCCTGAGTTGGGTGGAATCGCGTCTTCAGGGGTTTGCACAACCCCGGGCCGTGACATGCTAGCCGTGCGAAATTGCGAGTTCAATAGAGAAAAGCGCACGTCCGCTTTGCGAATTTGCACATCAGAATCGGCCGTATCGCGTCATTTCATCTCTTTGGCTGAACGAATGGACTGGGACAACCTCCGCTACTTCCTGGAACTCGCCCGCACCGGCACCCTGGCCGCGGCGGCGCGCCGCGCCGGCGTGGAGCACACCACCGTGGCGCGCCGCATCCAGGCGCTGGAAAAACAGATGGGCGAATCGCTGTTCGCCCGCGAGGCCGGCGGGCACCGCCTGACCGAGGCGGGGCGTCACCTGCTGCCCGCCGTCGAAGCCATGGAAACGGCGGTGCTCGGCGTGGAGCGCGTGCGGCCCGCCGGCAGCGGCATCGGGCCCGTCGGGCTCGTGCGCGTGGGGGCGACCGAAGGCTTCGGCACGCTCATCCTTGCGCCGCATCTGGCGCGGCTGACGCTGCAGTACCCGCATTTGAGCGTCGACCTGCTCGCGCTGCCGCGCATGCTGCACCTCTCGCGGCGCGAGGCCGACATCGTCATCTCGCTGGAGCGGCCCACGCGCGGCTCGGTCATCGTCTCGCGCCTGGCGGACTACACGCTGCACCTCTATGGCCAGCGCGAATACCTGGCGCGCCGGCCGCTCATCGCGCGGCGGGAAGACCTGCGCCAGCACGCTTTCGTGAGCTACGTGGACGATCTGCTGTTCACGAAGGAACTGCAGTTCCTCGATCAGCTGGTGCCGCCCGAGCGCTTCGCGTTCCGCAGCACGAGCGTGACGGCGCAGTACGAGGCGGTACGCGCCGGGGCAGGCCTGGCCGTGCTGCCGGCATTCCTTGCCGACCGCGACCCGGTGCTGGCGCGGGTGCTGCCGCAGGAGGCACGGTTCACGCGCACCTTCTGGATGAGCATGCCCGCGGAGGCGAAATACCAGGCGCGCACGCAGGCCGTGTGGGCCTTCCTGAAGGAAGTGGGCCTTTCCGAGGCCGCCCGCCTGGTGCCGCCGGCTTGATGCGCGCCCGGCCTGCGGGGGCGGGAGGCGCACGTGGGGTGGGACGCGGGCTGCCGCGCCGTGGCCGGGGACACTGCGACCCGTGCGTTGCGCGGGATTTTCTTGCTGTACGCCGCGGCCGCTGCAGCGAATATCCAAGCCACTGCCGATATTCCCCGCCGCGCTGCGGCCGGTACTCCAAATAAAATTAATGTCGTGCATGCCATCACGGGGCGATGGATTACCCGGCGCGCATGCCATGATTACCCCCAATTCGAGATTGCAGGGTGGGTGGCCCCGAGGTAGGGCGGCGCTTCTTATTGATAAAAATCAAATGCAGCCGCATCGATGGGAAATGGCGGGATGGGAGGAGACATTCTGATCAGATATCCAAAGAAAAATAGGGGCGGCCCTACCTTCCTCCGGAAGCCGTCTGTCTGAAATCAGCCGACGCAGCGCCGCGAATTCCGTGGATTGCTGGTCGGCCCGTCTATGAATATCCTGATTCTTCACCGTATTCCTTACCGAACCGCTGAATACCACCGGGGCATCGACCATTCACGGCACGAAGTCACCTATTTCGGCACCGAGGCAGCGTTGGCAACCGTGCCGGCCGGCCTGCGCTGCCGGAAGGTGGCCTGCCACGGCACTGCTTCCGTGGACGAGGAGGCCCGGGCCTGGCTGGGCGAGCCTCCGGCAAGCGTCGATCGCGTCATTGCCCTGGCCGAAAACGATCGGCTGGCGGCTGCCCGCCTGCGCGAATGGCTGGGCGTGGCGGGCCCGTCGGCCGAACAGGTCATGGCCGCCCGCAACAAGATCGGCATGAAGCGGGCGGTCGCCCAGGCCGGGCTGAAGGTGCCGCGCTTTCTCCCTCTGCCGGATTTCCTCGCGCTGCGCGACGCGCCGCCCTGGCGGGGCAAGACCATCCTCAAGCCGCAGAGCGGTGCCGCCAGCGAAGACGTGGCCGTGTTCGACTCCACCGTCGCTACGCGGGCCGCGGTGCTGGGCTTCTGTTCGGGCATTCCGCGCCTGGATGCCTTGCAGGCCGCCGACGCCTGCGGCGAGTTCGAGGTCGAGGAGTACCTGGACGGCCCCGTGCTGCATTTCGATGGCGTGGCCGTCGGCGGCCGGATCGTGGCCCTCACGGCCAGCCGCTATCTGAACACCTGCCTGGACTACGCGCGCGGCCGGCCGCTCGGGTCCATGCACATTCCGCTCACCGATCCCGTGCGCCGCTGGGTCGCCCGCGTGCTGGAAAGCCTCGCGCTGCACGATGGCTGTTTCCACCTCGAAGCGATCGACCACCAGGGCGAGCTGGCATTCATTGAAATCGACAACCCCGTGGATGTGGCGCAGGCGGTCACCACCTTCGAACTGGCCACGGGTGTCCACCTGCCCTCGGTCGAGCTGAAGCTGATGCTGGGTGAAGACCCGGGCCCCGCCCTGCGGCGGCCGCCGGAGGCCGGTGCCGAGCCACGCTGGCACGGCTGGTTCGCCGTCCCGGGCCACCACCTGGGCCGCACCGTGCATGCCGGGCTCGGCGGCATCGCGATGTTCCGCCGCAGCGAGGCCGTGCTGCGCTGGCATGAACTGCCGGCCGGCGCACCGCTGCCGGAGCGCGTCAGCTACCAGACGCAAGAGGTTCCTCTGGCCGGCATCGTCGCCACCGCGGGCCCGCCGCAGACGCAGGCCTGGATCGAGTCTCTCTTCACGGCCCTGCGCTGGATCCCGGCGCCCACGGTCGCGGCCAGCGCCGCCGAGGACATCGACCACGAGCTGCATGCCCAGGCGTGATACAGGCCGGGCCGCCAGCCAATGCGCTCTCCAGCGGAGCACCGATGGCGGCACCCGCTTGCGCAGTCCCGATCGGGCTGCTCCATGGCGGCCCTGCGGCGGGAGATCCGGACACCGCAGGCGCAGTGGCTGCCTTCAGCCCATCGACACCCTTCATGGGGCGTCGTGCCCCAGGGCCGGAATGCAAGGCCGCTGCCGCTGCAGCGGTTGATTCCCGGTCACGGGGTGCACCGCCACCCGAACCGCTTTTCCCTTCTTCCTTCCTTTATTTTTCTTTTTTGGAGCTTCCTGAATGACGCGCCAGGCCCCCCCTGCGAATCCGGACCCCTCGGGTCCCGAGCATCTGCAGCGCAATCTCACCAACCGCCACATCCAGCTCATCGCCATCGGCGGCGCCATCGGCACCGGACTCTTCATGGGCTCCGGCAAGACCATCAGCCTCGCCGGGCCGTCCATCGTGTTCGTCTACATGGTGATCGGCTTCATGCTGTTCTTCGTGATGCGAGCGATGGGCGAACTGCTGCTGTCCGACCTCCGGTACAAGTCGTTCATCGATTTCTCGGCCGATCTGCTGGGGCCCTGGGCGGGCTTCTTCACGGGCTGGACCTACTGGTTCTGCTGGATCGTCACGGGCATTGCCGACGTCATCGCGATATCGGCCTATGCGCAGTTCTGGTTTCCGCACATGCCCCAGTGGGGGCCGGCGCTGGCCTGCGTCGGGCTGCTGCTGTCGCTGAACCTGCTCACGGTGAAGCTCTTCGGCGAAATCGAATTCTGGTTCGCGATGATCAAGATCGTGGCCATCGTGGCGCTGGTGGGAACCGGCCTGTACATGGTCGCCACGGGTTTCGTCGCCCCGACAGGGCGCGAAGCCAGCCTGGGCAATCTGTGGAACGACGGCGGCATGTTCCCGCACGGGCTCATGGGGTTCTTCGCGGGTTTCCAGATCGCGGTGTTCGCCTTCTCCGGCATCGAGCTGGTCGGCACGACCGCCGCGGAAGCGCAGGACCCCGAGCGCAGCCTGCCGCGCGCCATCAACTCGATCCCCGTGCGCATCATCGTGTTCTACGTGCTGGCGCTGGTCGCGATCATGGCCGTCACGCCCTGGCGCGAGGTGGTGCCGGGCAAGAGCCCGTTCGTCGAGCTGTTCATGCTGGCAGGACTGCCGGCCGCGGCCGGCGTGATCAATTTCGTGGTGCTGACCTCCGCGGCCTCGTCGGCCAACAGTGGCGTTTTCTCCACCAGCCGCATGCTGTACGGCCTGGCGCTGAAGGAAGACGCACCCAGGGCCTTCCGGTATCTCTCGCCCCGGAGCGTGCCCTCGCGCGGGCTGCTGTTCTCGTGCACCTGCCTGCTGGCCGGCGCTGTGCTCATGTGGGTGATTCCGGACCTGGTGGAGGCTTTCACCCTGGTCACCACCGTGTCGGCCATCCTGTTCATGTTCACCTGGTCGCTGATCCTGCTGTCTTATCTGGCCTACCGCAAGAAGCGGCCCGAGCGGCATGCGGCCTCGCGCTACAAGATGCCCGGCGGCGTGGGGATGAGCGTGGCCTGCCTCGCATTCTTCGTGTTCATCCTGGGCCTGCTGGCGCTGGAGTCCGACACCCGCAAGGCCCTGGTGGTCACGCCCATGTGGTTCCTGCTGCTGGCGGGAGCCTACTGGTTCCGGCGCGCAAAGGCCGTTCAAGAGGAGCCGTCCGCGCCGGACGCACCCCGGGGCATCGGCTCCGCCCGGACCTGACCAGACCTAGCCCGGCCGGCTGCCCGCTGCAGAGGACCGGGATCGCATCGCCGCCGCCTCGGCGTCGGCGTCGTGCGAAGGGGCGCCCGTCCGGGCCGCCGGAAAAGCAGGGCGGTTACCGCTTTCTTCCCGGGACCGGCCGGGCCGTCGCCGCGTAATCTTCCGGTGGGCGCGTGTGGCTTCCGTCCCGGGCAGGGTGCACGGGATGGCCGGCGCGCCGTTCCACAGGAGTCTGCGGCCATGTCCCCCATCGTTTCCGGTCTTGCGTCCGTCGCATCCATGCTGTTCAACGCGGCCTCGTCCGCCAAGCCGGTCTCGGGGCAGGCCAAGCCGGACAGGGCCCCCGCGCCTGAACCTTCCTCCATCGTGACCCTCAGCCAGGACGCCAGCGCGCTGGCCCGCCTTGCCGACCAGGGCGTGCTGACCGCCAGCACGGCGACAGACGCGCGCAGCGGCGCGGTCACAGGGCGCGGTGCGGCCGGCGTGGCCGCGGGTGCGGCGCTGCAGGCATCGGGCGCCAACCGCGCCGTGTCGAAAGAGGATTTTCAGGCGCTGCTGACCCGCTTCGGGGCCACCGATGCACAGAAGGAGCAGCTCACGGCGGGCTTCGATAGCGACAAGGACGGCTCCATCACCCGCGACGAATTCCTCAAGGGCGTGGCCCAGACCGTGGGCCCGCAGAGCGGCGGTGAGTTCGCCCAGTCGCTGCTGCAGCTCATGGACCGGGGGGCCGGCGGCAACGCCGACGGCTCCGTCGGAGCCGGGGAGTTCGGTGCGTTTTCCACGGCTTTCGCCACTGTGTCGCAGAGGTTCCGCACCGCGGCCTGAGCCCGTATCGGCCCCCGAGCCTTGGTGGGGCTGCGCCCTGGATTGCGCGGCGGCTGGCGCATCCCCCAACAAAAAACGCCCGGTGCAGATACACCGGGCGTTTTTGTTTTCAGCTGCCGCAGCCTGTGGCGCGGGGGTGGATCAGATCCGTCCCATGAGCAGCAGGATCAGCAGGATCACCAGCACCAGGCCGACGCCGCCGCTGGGACCGTAGCCCCACGACCGGCTGTGGCCCCAGGTGGGCAGCACGCCGATCAGGATCAGGATCAGGATGATGAGCAGGATGAGCGAGATCGACATGTTGGATTCCTTTTTGTGGCGTTGGTGAAGATGGACGGATTGTTGAAGGTGCTCCACACCCCTCCGGCAGGCCGGGAGCGCTGCCACGCGTAGGAGGGCATCGACGCTGCAGTGGGCGAGATGCTTCGCACCGACCCGCACGTTTTCGCATCCCGCCCCTGGCAAGCGATACCCGCTGTGCACACTCGCCCGAACACCACTTCTGCACATCGGGGTCGCCATGAATGCCAAGGTCGGCAGTTTTCCCTCTCTTTTGCCCACGGGCCTGCTGCTTCCGAAGGACACCGGGTCAGCCAACGAGCCGGCGCTGAAAAAGTCCGGGTCGCAGAAAAGCCTGGGCGGACCCGCAGGACTGGGCTCACGCAACCCGCCGGCGGCGCATGAGTCGGCGGCGGGAAACAGGGCGCCCCGCAGCGGTTTGCCCGGTGGCACCAATGAACTGCAGAACAACCCGCTCTTCAAGAAGCAGCAGCTGGCCAACAATTCCGATGCCCAGGTCGCCACGCCCCACCATGGCTTGGCCGTGCCCGCGCGATCGAGCTTCAAGGCGAGCAGCAGCCTGCAGAAGAACGCGCTCTTCCTGAAGCAACAGGCGCTGAACAACGCGGAGGCGGCCTCCCACCAGCCGCCCACGGCGGCTCCGCACCAGAGCGGAAGCTTCAAGGCCAGTGGCAGTCTTGAGAATCTGCAGGACAACCCGCTCTTCCTGAAGCAGCAACTGAAGAACAATCCGGATGCCGCCCCCACGGCGGCCCAGCCGGAAGCCAAGCCCGAAAGCGCCGTGCCCGATTCGCCGCCGGAGGTGCCCAAGCAAAAGGCCGAGGTAGCCGCCGAGCCCGAAAGCAAGGTGCCGACTGGCGAACCTGAACTGCAATCCACTGCGCAACCGGAAGCCAAGACCGCCTCCGAGCCGGAGCCGAAAGACTCCAGCGCCGTGCCCGATTCGCCGCCGGAGGTGCCCGAGCAGAAGGCCGAGGTAACCGCCGAACCCGAAACCAACGTGCCCACTGGCGAACCTGAACTGCAATCCACTGCGCAACCGGAAGCCAAGACCGCCTCCGAGCCGGAGCCGAAAGACTCCAGCGCCGTGCCCGATTCGCCGCCGGAGGTGCCCGAGCAGAAGGCCGAGGTAACCGCCGAACCCGAAACCAACGTGCCCACTGGCGAACCTGAACTGCAATCCACTGCGCAACCGGAAGCCAAGACCGCCTCCGAGCCGGAGCCGAAAGACTCCAGCGCCGTGCCCGATTCGCCGCCGGAGGTGCCCGAGCAGAAGGCCGAGGTAACCGCCGAACCCGAAACCAACGTGCCCACTGGCGAACCTGAACTGCAATCCACTGCGCAACCGGAAGCCAAGACCGCCTCCGAGCCGGAGCCGAAAGACTCCAGCGCCGTGCCCGATTCGCCGCCGGAGGTGCCCGAGCAGAAGGCCGAGGTAACCGCCGAACCCGAAACCAACGTGCCCACTGGCGAACCTGAACTGCAATCCACTGCGCAACCGGAAGCCAAGACCGCCTCCGAGCCGGAGCCGAAAGACTCCAGCGCCGTGCCCGATTCGCCGCCGGAGGTGCCAAAGCAGAAGGCAGAGGTGCCTTCCGGGCCCGGCAGCCACGTGCCCCCGGACGGGCCGGGCCCGGAGGCTGCGAACCAGCTCGCCACGACGCACCCACCGGGCGCCGACCTGGAGGTGGATGCCAAGAAGCTCTCGGCCGCCGGCCACGACGGCGCCCAGGCGGCCCAGCAACCGGAAGGCGCCACCCAGGCCGACGCGGCCACGCAGGACGCGATCAAGACGCAGGAGCAGCAGATGGCCAACCAGAATGCGTTGACCGAAGCCACCATGCGGTCCCAGATGCAGGCGGCCATCAACGACTTCCTGGTCAAGAGCTATGAAGCCGTCGCCAAGTGGATCTCCAAGCTCAGCAAGTCGCTGGCCGATCTGGTCAATTGACGCCGCTGCAGCGGCCCGGCGCATCCACCGTCGGGCTGGGCCGTGTGGCCCTGCCACCGGTTCGGCCGGAAAAGCGATCTGGGGACAGGATGGATTTTGCTATTCAATTAATAGCAAAGTATTGAATGGATCCGGCGGCATGGAGGCCCAAAGACCTTGATCCGCCGCGTCCGGGGTTTTCAGGCGCTGCGCCGACAGCCCGGGCCACGGGCTCCGGCCAGAATGCCGCCATGACCACCGAGAAACAGAAGATGCTGGCCGGCGAGCTCTACCACGCCGGCGACCCCGAGCTGCAGGCCGATCTGGCCGCCGCGCAACGCTGGATGGCGCGCTACAACGATGCCGCGGCCCGGGTGGCGCTCGATGCGCAGGCCCGCCTGCGGCTACTGGCCGAGGGCCTGGGCTCCGTGGGGGAGGGCACCGTCGTGCGCCCGCCGTTCCACTGCGACTACGGCTTCAACATCCACCTGGGCGCCGGGGTGTTCCTGAATTTCAACTGCGTGATCCTCGACGTGGTCGAGGTGCGCATCGGCGACGGCACGCAGATCGGGCCGGGGGTGCAGATCCTCGCGGCCGATCACCCGCGCGACGCGGCCACGCGCGCCACGGGTGCCGAGTTCGGCAGGCCGGTGCACATCGGCCGGGATGTGTGGATCGGCGGCGGCGCGATCCTGCTGCCCGGCGTGACGGTGGGGGACGGGGCGCTGATCGGCGCCGGCAGCGTGGTCACGCGCGATGTGCCGGCGGGGGCGACGGTGGCCGGCAATCCCGCGCGCCAGTTGCGCCGCGGCTGAGCCGGCTTCGCGGCCGCGCATCGGAGCCGACCGCGCTGCGGCGCGTTCCGCGGCTTCGCGCCGCGTTCTCTTGGTGATCGCCCCTCGGCACGGGGCCACTGGCCGCGGGCTGGGCGGCCGGCCCGCCGCTCATTCCACGCCCTGGTCTTCCGACTCGCCGAGGAACCCGCCGCTCTGGTGGGCCCACAGCCGCGCATACACGCCGCCTTGCGCCAGCAGCTGGGCGTGGGTGCCTTCCTCGACGATGCGGCCGGCGTCCAGCACGATGAGCCGGTCCATCGCGGCGATGGTGGAGAGGCGGTGCGCGATGGCGATCACGGTCTTGCCGCGCATGAGGGTGTCCAGGCTTTGCTGGATGGCGGCCTCCACTTCGGAGTCGAGCGCGCTGGTAGCCTCGTCGAGCAGCAGGATGGGCGCATCCTTGAGCATCACGCGGGCGATGGCCACGCGCTGGCGCTGCCCGCCGGAGAGCTTCACGCCGCGCTCGCCCACCTGGGCTTCGTAGCCGCTGCGGCCCTGCAGGTCGGTGAGCTGGTCGATGAAATCCGAGGCCTCGGCGCGCACGGCGGCCGCATGCATCTCGGCATCGGTGGCGTCCGGCCGGCCGTAGAGGATGTTGTCCCGCATCGAGCGGTGCAGCAGGGACGTGTCCTGCGTGACCATGCCGATGGACTGGCGCAGGCTGTCCTGCGTGACATGCGCGATGTCCTGCCCGTCGATGAGCACGCGGCCGGCCTGCACGTCATGGAAGCGCAGCAGCAGGTTCACCAGCGTGGACTTGCCGGCGCCGGAGCGGCCGATCAGGCCGATGCGTTCGCCGGGCCGGATGTGAAGGTGCAGATCGTCGATCACCGGCCGGCCTTGCTGGTAGCCGAAGGTC
Organism: Acidovorax sp. NCPPB 4044; assembly: GCF_028069655.1. Taxonomy (NCBI): domain Bacteria; kingdom Pseudomonadati; phylum Pseudomonadota; class Betaproteobacteria; order Burkholderiales; family Comamonadaceae; genus Acidovorax; species Acidovorax sp. NCPPB 4044. The sequence continues at coordinate 2,279,506 of NZ_JAMCOS010000001.1, read as the reverse complement.
ACGCCGTCGAACTTCACCTCGCCGTGCACCACGGCCAGGGGCTTGGCATTCGCCGTATCGACCACCGTGCGGGGCCGCGTCAGCGTGTTGATGCCGTCCTGGATGGTGCCCACGCTCTCGAACAGCGTGGTCACCTCCCACATCACCCAGTGGGCGTGACCGGACACCCGCAGCGCCATCGCGGTCACGGCCGCCACGGCGCCCGCGCCCACCTGGCCCTGCGACCAGAGCCACAGCGCCATGCCGCAGGCGCCCAGGATCATGCCCACCACCAGCACGTGGTTCACGATCTCGAAGGTGCTCACGAGCCGCATCTGCGCATAGCCGGTCTGGCGGAAGGCGTCCATGGCGGCACGTGCGAACTCGGCCTCGCGCCGCGTGTGCGAGAAGAGCTTGACCGTGGCGATGTTGGTGTAGGCGTCGGTGATCCGCCCGGTCATCACGGAGCGCGCATCGGCCTGCGCCTTGCCGACCTTGCCCAGGCGCGGCACGAAGTACCAGCAGGCGACGGCATAGCAGACGGCCCAGACGAGGAAGGGCACCAGCAGCCGCGCGTCGAATCCGGCGGCCAGCGCCAGGATCGTGATGAGGTACACGCCCATGCCGATCACCACGTCGGTGGTCGTGAAGATCATGTCGCGCACGGCCAGGGCGGTCTGCATGATCTTGGTGGTGATGCGGCCGGCGAATTCGTCGGCATAGAACGACATGCTCTGCCCCAGCATCAGCCGGTGGAAGTTCCAGCGCAGGCGCAGCGGGAAATTGATGGCCAGCACCTGGTGCTTCACGCTGGTCTGCAGCACCACGAGCACCACGCTGGCGAGCATCAGCGCCACGATCATCCACAGCGTGCCGCCGCGTTCGGCCCAGAGGTCGGCGGGCGCGGTGCCCGTGAGCCAGTCCACCACGTGCCCGAGCACGGAGAACAGCAGGGCCTCATACACCGCGATGCCGGCCGACAGCCCGGTCATCGCCAGGACGTAACCGCGCAGGCCGCGCGTGCCGGCCCAGACGAAAGCCATGAAGCCCGTGGGCGGCAGGGTGGGTTCGGCGGTGGGATAGGGGGGAAGGCGTTTTTCGAAAAACTGGAACACGGGCAGCTCGCTCTACTCCTGGTCAACCCGCGATGGTAGGCGGCGGTGGCGCCGGGCGTGCCGATGGGGTTATCGGGCCGCTGTAGGCCGAGAGCGCTTTCCGGGCCCCGGGCGGCACGCAGGCCGCGAAGCCACGGCCGGGTTTCCTAGAATCCGCGTCCGGCGGACCGCCCATCAAAAAATCCACCAACCGGCCCGCCGACAGAAAGAAGAACTGCCCATGCTGACACTCGCCCATCCCGGTTGGACCTGGGGCGTCATCGCGATTGCGACGGCCGCCGTGATCGTGCGGCCCGCGCGCGTTCCGGAGGCGGTCTGGGCCGTCGGCGGGGCGCTGGTGCTGGGCGTGCTGGGCCTGCTGCCCTGGGCCGAGGTGGGCAAGGGCGTGCTGCGCGGGCACGATGTCTACCTGTTCCTCGCGGGGATGATGCTGCTCTCGGAGATGGCCCGGCGCGAAGGCGTGTTCGACTGGCTTGCCGTGCAGGCCGCGCGCCGTGCCCGCGGCTCGGGCGAACGGCTCTTCGCCTGGGTGTTCGGCGTGGGCACGCTGGTCACCGCCACGCTCTCCAACGATGCCACGGCGGTGGTGCTCACCCCGGCGGTCATCGCGGTGGCGCGTGCGGTGGGCGCGGCACCCTTGCCGTACCTGCTCATCTGCGCTTTCGTGGCGAATGCGGCGAGCTTCGTGCTGCCCATCTCGAATCCGGCCAATCTGGTGCTGTGGGGCGGGGGCCGCATGCCGTCGCTGCCGCACTGGCTCGCGCTGTTCGGCCTGCCGTCGATCGCCGCGATCGGCGCCACCTATGCCGTGCTGCGCTGGCGCGTGCGCCGGGAGATCGCGGGCCCGGTGGCCGCGGAGGTGCCCGCGCAGCCGCTCGGCACGGGCGGGCGGCTCGCTGCCGCAGGCCTGGCGCTGTCGGCCGCGGTGCTGATCGCCTGCGCCTGGTGGCGCGTGCCGCTGGGCGCGCCCACCCTGGGCGCGGCGCTGGTCACGCTGGTGTGGCTGCGCATCGGCTGCGGGCATGCCGTCGGCCCGGTGCTGAAGTCGGTCTCCTGGGGGGTGCTGCCGCTGGTGGCCGGGCTGTTCGTGTTCGTGCAGGCGCTGGAAGTCACGGGCGTGGTGGGGCACCTGGCCCATCTGCTCGCGCGCGCCGCGGCGGCCGCGCCCCTGGCGGCGGGGCCGGCGCTGGGAGCACTGCTGGGGGTGGGGGCCAACCTGGTCAACAACCTGCCGGCCGGGCTGCTGGCCGGCGCCGCGCTGGAGGCGGCCCAGGCCGCCGAGCCGTTGCGGGCGGCCGCGCTCATCGGCATCGACCTCGGGCCCAACCTCTCCATCACCGGGTCGCTGGCCACGCTGCTGTGGCTGGCCGCCCTCCGCCGCGAGGGCATCGAGGTCGGCGCGCTGCAGTTCCTGAAGTACGGCGCCTGGGTGATGCCACCCGCCCTGGCCGCCGCGCTGCTGACGCTGATGGGCACGTCGGCCTTCTGGCGCTGACCGGGGCCGGAGGCCCGGCGGCCGCATGGCCGCCCGAACGCTGTTACAAAAATGCACACCAGCGCGGCGATTCCCGAAATCGCCGCCGGTTGCCGCTATCCTCCAGCGTTCCGCAGCACGGGCTGCGCTGCCTCCCATTTGCCGAGATTTCCGCCCGCCACGCCATGCCGTCTCCCTCTGTCCAGCGCTTGCTTCCGTGGTTGCGGGGGCCCGGCATCGCCGTGCTGCTCGCCGGGCTCGTCGCCAGCGCGAGCCTCTGGCAGTGGCAGAGAAACGCCGTGGCCGCCATTGCGCAGGAGCGATTCACGCGGGAGGCGACGACCGCTACGCTGGCGCTGGAATCGCGCATCGGCAGCTATGTCGGCCTGCTCACCGGGCTGCGCGGCCTGTTCCTCGCCAATCCCCGGCTGGGCCGGGCCGACTTCGAGAACGCCCTGCGCGAGCTGCGGCTCGGCCAGCAGTACGCCGGGGTGGTCAACCTGGCGTTCACGCGCTATGTGGTCCAGTCCGAGAAGCAGGCCTTCGAGGCGAGCGTGCGCGCAGATACCTCGCAGCATCCCGAAGGGTTTCCGAAGTTCGCGATCCGCCCCGAAGGCAACCGCCCCGACTACTACGTGGCCGACTATGTCTGGCCGCGCTCCGGCAACGAAGGCGTGATGGGCATCGACGTGGGGGCCATGGACGCCACCATGGAGTCCGTCCGTTACAGCCGGGACAGCGGGAGCGCCGTCGCTTCCGCGCCCTACGATCTGGCGCAGGCCACCGAGCACCGCGCCGCGTTCAGCCTGCGCCTGCCCGTGTTCATCGACACCGACGGGGCAGGGCGGCGCTACATCGGCTCGGTCGCCGCCACGATCCGCTTCTACGACCTGATCCGCGCGTTGCGCGATGAAGGCCTTCTGACGGGGCTGGCCCTGGGCGCGCAGGATGTCGGCTCGGTGCGCGGCGTGCATTCCGCCGGGGCTCGGTCCCTGCTGCCCCTCCCCGCGGCGCGCGGCACGCCCTCGCCTTCGTATGAGCGCGAGATCCAGGTGCACGACCGCCGCTGGAAGCTGCGCTTCGTGCCGGAGAGCAGCTTCCTGTCCCCGGCCGAGCAGGCGCTGCCGGCCGTGACCGCTGCCGCGGGCGGTCTGGCCACGCTGCTGCTGGCGCTGCTCGCGTCCGGCCGGCGCTGGCGGCTGTGGCTCCGGCAGGGCCCGGAGCGCCGCCCCGGCGACGTGCGCTTCCAGGCGCTGTTCGACCAGGCGGCCGTGGGCGTCGTCCAGGTGGACACCCGCTCCGGGCGCTTCGTGCGCGCCAATGGCCGCTTCTGCGAGATGCTGGGCTATGCGCCCCAGGAATTGGAGCGCCTGACGGTGCGGGACGTCACGCACGATGAAGACCGGGCCCACAGCCAGGCCTTCATCGACCGGGTGGCCGCGGGCGAGGGCGGTGGCAACGAATTCCGCTATGAAAAGCGCTATCGCCACAAGGCCGGGCACACGGTGTGGGCCGAACTGCGCCTGGGCCCCATGCGCGGCGAGGGCGTGCCCCCCGGCCACCACATCGCGGTGGTGCAGGACATCACCGAGCGCAAGCGGATGGAAGACGCGCACCAGGGCAGCGAAGCCCGGCTGCGCCAGATGCTGTACCGGTTGCCCGTGGGGGTGTGCCTGGTCGGTCTCGACGGCATCCTGCGTTTTCGCAATGAGCGCTTCGACCAGATCTGCCGCCATGGCGAGCAGGCCACCCTGTCGATGCACGATTGGTGGCGCCAGGTGCTGCCGGATGCGGCCCTGCGCGAGCAGGCGGTGGCCGACTGGGATGCCGCCTGCGAGGCGGCCCGCGCCGGGGACGGCACCATTCCCGCCCGCGAGCACGCGATCACCTGCGGAGACGCCACCGTGCACCCGGTGGACATGGCCGGCGTGCTGCTCGACGGCGTGTGCCTGATCACCCTGGTGGACCTGAGCCAGCACAAGGCGGCCGAGCGCGAGATCCATTACCTGGCCTACTACGACCCGCTCACCCAGCTGCCCAACCGGCGCCTGCTGGTGGACCAGCTGCAGCAGGCCCTGGCCGCCAGCACCCGGCGCGGCCGCTGCGGTGCCGTGCTGATGCTGGACCTGGACAACTTCAAGACGCTCAACGAAACCCAGGGCCACGAGCGGGGCGACCTGCTGCTGCGGCAGGTGGCCCAGCGCCTGCGCAGTTGCGTGCGCACCGAAGACACGGTGGCCCGCCATGGCGGTGATGAATTCGTTGTGGTGTTGGAAGACCTGGGCCAGAGCCCACAGGGCGCGGCGGCCCGCGCGGAAGAAATGGGCCAGAAGATCCTGGCGGCGATGCGCCAGCCCTTCCTGCTGGAGGGCGAGGCCCGCCACACCACGCTCAGCATGGGCGTGACCGTGTTCCAGGGCGTGCGCGAGACGGCAGACGAGTTGCTGCAGCGCGCCGACCTCGCCATGTACCAGGCCAAGGCCGGCGGACGCAACGCGCTGCGGTTCTACGACCCGCAGATGCAGGCCTCGGTCGCGGCACGCGCCGCGCTCGAATCGGACCTGCGCGAAGGGCTGGGCCGCGGCGAGTTCGAACTCTTCTACCAGCCGCAGGTGGACCTGGGGCGCATCATGGGCGCCGAGGCCCTGCTGCGCTGGCGCCACCCGGTGCGCGGCTTCGTCTCGCCGGCCGAATTCATCCCGCTCGCGGAAGAAACCGGCCTCATCCTGCCGCTGGGCGAATGGGTGTTGCGCGCCGCGTGCGAGCGCCTCGCGCTGTGGGCGCGGCAGCCGGCGCTGGCGCCGCTGGGTCTGTCGGTCAACGTCAGCGCGCGGCAGTTCCACCAGGGCGGCTTCGTGGGCCAGGTGCTGGCGGCGCTGGCCGGCTCCGGCGCCGAGGGGCACCGCCTGAAGCTGGAAATGACCGAGAGCCTGCTGCTCCAGGACCTGGAGGACACCATCGCCAAGATGCAGCAGCTGCGTGCCTACGGCGTGGGTTTCTCGCTGGACGACTTCGGCACCGGCTACTCGTCGCTGGCCTACCTCAAGCGGCTGCCGCTGGACGAACTCAAGATCGACCAGAGCTTCGTGCGCGACGTGCTCACCGACCCGAACGACGCCTCCATCGCCCGCACCATCGTGGCCCTGGGCACCAGCCTGGGCCTGCGCGTGATCGCCGAAGGCGTGGAGACCGAGGCGCAGCGCGTCTTCCTGGAGCGCAACCGCTGCAACGCCTGGCAGGGCTACCTGCTGAGCCGGCCCATCGATGCGGATGCGTTCGAGCAGCTGGTGATCGCGCGGGCTTCCGGGGGGGGCCTGGGGGCCGGCGTCCCCATGGGCCCGGATTGAACCGCCCGGACGGACTGCCCATGCCCGAACTCAAGACCCTCGCGCTCTACGTCGTCACGGCCCTGGCCGAGATCGCGGGCTGCTATCTGCCCTGGCTCTGGCTGCGCCAGGGCCACAGCGCCTGGCTGCTGGTGCCCGGCGCTTTGAGCCTGGCGCTCTTCGCCTGGCTGCTGACCCTGCACCCGGCGGCGGCCGGCCGTGTCTACGCGGCCTATGGCGGCGTGTATGTCGTGGTGGCGCTGGGCTGGCTCTGGGCCGTCGATGGCGTGCGCCCCGGTGCCTGGGACATCGCGGGCGGTGCCGTGACGCTCGCGGGCATGGGGATCATCGCCTTCGCGCCGCGCGGCGGCGCATGACTTGGATGCTATATATTTAATAGCAAACTATTCAATGGATCCGGCGGCATGGAGGTGATTCGGCTCGCACTCCGGGTGCGGTGCCGTTCCCGGGCCTGCCGCGCGGCGCACGCCCCCGCGGGCGCCGCGGGTCCGGCGCGGGTTTTGCCTCGGGTGGGGCAGTGCGCCACGGTATCATCCGGCGCTGCCCGCCGGGCCTGGGCGCACCGTCCCGGCCGGCCCGTCCCGGGCCTTCCCGCCCTTCGCCACGCCCGCTTTCCTGCCTGCCCGCCGTCCGCCCCGTGCGCCTGAACTCCATCAAACTCGCCGGCTTCAAGTCGTTCGCCGAACCCACGCACTTCGTGCTGCCGGGGCAGCTCGTGGGCGTGGTGGGCCCGAACGGCTGCGGCAAGTCCAACATCATGGACGCGGTGCGCTGGGTGCTGGGCGAGTCGAAGGCCAGCGAGCTGCGCGGCGAATCGATGCAGGACGTGATCTTCAACGGCACCACGCACCGCAAGCCCGCCAGCCGCTCCAGCGTGGAACTGGTCTTCGACAACGCGGACCACCGCGCCGGCGGCCAGTGGAACCAGTATGGCGAGATCGCCGTCAAGCGCGTGCTCACGCGCGAGGGCAACAGCAGCTACTTCATCAACAACCAGCCCGTGCGCCGCCGCGACGTGCAGGATGTGTTCCTCGGCACGGGCCTGGGCCCGCGCGCCTACGCCATCATCGGCCAGGGCACCATCAGCCGCATCATCGAATCGCGCCCCGAAGAGCTGCGGCTCTTCCTGGAAGAGGCGGCGGGCGTCTCCAAGTACAAGGAGCGCCGCCGCGAGACCGAGAACCGCCTGGCCGACACGCGCGAGAACCTCACGCGCGTCGAGGACATCCTGCGCGAGCTGAACGCCAACCTCGAGCGCCTCGAAAAGCAGGCCGAGGTGGCGGCCCGCTACAACGCGCTGCAGGCCGACGTCACCCTGCGGCAGCACCAGCTCTGGTTCCTCAAGCGCGCCGACGCCGAAGCCGACCAGGACCGCGTGCGCACCGAAGGCCTGCAGGCAGTGAACGACCTCGAATCGCGCACGGCCGACCTGCGCCATGTCGAGGCCGAGCTCGAAACCATCCGCCAGGCCCACTATGCGGCCGGCGACCAGGTCAACCAGGCCCAGGGCCGCCTCTATGAGGCGACCGCCGAAGTCGGCAAGCTCGAAGCCGAGATCCGCTATGTGGTGGAAGGCCGCCAGCGCGTGGAGCAGCGCCTGGGGCAACTGGCCGAGCAGATCGTGCAGTGGTCCACGCGCCAGGAGGAGGCCGAGGCCGAGATGGAGAACCTCGCCGGTGCCGGCGTGGATGCCGAGGAGCGCGCTGAACTGCTGGCCGCCCAAGTGGAAGAACAGGCCCTGCAACTGCCCGACCTGGAAGATGCCCTGCGGCAGGCCCAGCAGCGGGCCGAGGCGCAGCGCACGTCGGTGGTCCAGGTGCAGCAGCAGATCCAGGTGCTGGCCGCCGAGCAGCGCAGCCTGCAGGAGCAGCGCCGGCAGGCGGAAGCCCGCCACGAACGACTGCGCGCCGACCGCAACGCCCTGGCCGCCCCCGACGAAATCCGCCTGGCCAACCTGGGCGAGCAGCTGGCCGCCGCCGAAGAGTCCGCCGAGATGGCCGAGGCGCGGCTCGCCGAACTGCAGGACAGCGTGCCCCAGCTCGACGACGAGCGCCGCCAGCGCCAGCAGGCCGTGAACGCCGAAGGCGCGCGGCAGGCCGATTTGTCGGCGCGGCTCGAAGCGCTCAAGGCCCTGCAGGAAAAGGTCAAGACCGACGGCAAGCTCAAGCCCTGGCTCGCCCGGCACGGACTGGAAGGCCTGCAGGGCCTCTGGAGCCGGCTGCACATCGAGCCCGGCTGGGAGAACGCGCTGGAAGCGGCGCTGCGCGAGCGCCTGGGCGCCCTGGAAGTGGGGCGCCTCGACACCGTGCGCGGATTCCTCGGCGCGGGCGCGCAGGACGCGCCGCCGGCCCGGCTGGCGTTCTACAGCACCTCCGCACCGTCCGCCGCGGCGCCTGCGCCGGCCGGCGCGCACCGGCTGGCCGATCTGCTGGAGGTGGCCGACGCCGGACTGCGGTCCGTGCTCGGGGACTGGCTGCAGGGCTGCCAGACCGCGGCCACGCTCGACGAGGCCCTCGACCGCCGCGCGCAACTGCGCCCCGGCGAGACGGTCTACGTGCCGAGCGGCCATGCCGTGAGCGCGCACGGCGTGAGCTTTTACGCGCAGGATTCCGAGCAGTCGGGCCTGCTGGCCCGCGCCCAGGAGATCGAGCACCTCGAAAAAGAGCTGCGCGCCCAGACCCTCATCCACGACGAATCGCGCACGGCGCTGGTGCGTGCCGAAGCCGCCTATGCCGACGCCTCCCAGCGCCTGGTGTCCGCGCGCCGCGAAGCCAGCGAGGCCCAGGGCCGCCGCCACGAGCTGCAGGTGGAGACGCTGCGCCTCACCCAGCTCGCAGAACAGGCGCGGGCGCGCAGCGCGCAGATCGGCGCCGATCTGGCCGAGGTCGATGCCCAGCTCTCCGACCTGCAGGAGCGCGCGGTCACGGCCGAGGCGCGGTTCGAGGAACTGGACATGCAACTGGCCGACAGCCAGGAGCGCCACGCCCAGTTGGGCGACCGGGTGATCGAATCCGAGCGCCGGCTGGCCGAGTGCCGCGAGCAGCAGCGCAGCCTGGAGCGGCAGGCCCAGGAAGCCACTTTCTCGCGCCGCAGCCTGGACGCCCGGCGGGCCGAGCTGGCGCGCACCATCGACACCGCCCGCGCGCAATGCACCGCCTTGGCCGACGAGCGCCAGCGGGCACAGGACGAAGCGGGCCGGCTGTCGTCGGCAGCCGCGCAAGGCGGGCTGCAGCAGGCCCTGGACCTGAAGATGGAGCGCGAAAAGGCGCTGGCCGCGCAGCGCAGTGAGTACGACGACCTGACCGCCCGGCTGCGCGCCAGCGACGAGCGGCGGCTGCAGCTGGAGCGGGCGCTCGACCCGCTGCGCCAGCGCATCACCGATTTCCAGCTCAAGGAACAGGCCGCGCGCCTGGGCCTGGAGCAGTACACCGGCCTGCTGGCCGATGCCCAGGCCGACCTGGAAGCGGTGGCCCGCTCCATCGAGCAGGGTGGGGTTCGATCGGCCGGGCTGCAGTCCGAGATCGACCGCCTTCACCGCGAGATCGCCGCGCTGGGCGCCGTGAACCTCGCCGCGCTCGAAGAGCTGCAGCTCGCCCGCGAACGCAAGACCTTTTTGGACGCGCAGACCGAAGACCTGACGCTCGCCATGAACACGCTGGAGGACGCCATCCGCAAGATCGATGCGGAGACGCGCACCCTGCTGTCGGGCACGTTCGAGACCGTGAACGGGCATTTCGGCCGCATGTTCCCCGAGCTGTTCGGCGGCGGGCAGGCCCGCCTCATCATGACGGGCGACGAGATCCTCGACTCCGGTGTGCAGGTCATGGCCCAGCCGCCGGGCAAGAAGAACCAGACCATCCACCTGCTCTCGGGTGGCGAGAAGGCGCTGACCGCCATCGCGCTGGTCTTCGCGATCTTCCAGCTCAACCCCGCGCCGTTCTGCCTGCTCGACGAAGTCGATGCACCGCTGGACGACGCGAACACCGAGCGCTATGCCAAACTCGTCGCCAGCATGAGCCGGAGCACGCAGTTCCTTTTCATCAGCCACAACAAGATCGCCATGGAGATGGCCGAGCAACTCATCGGCGTGACCATGCAGGAGCAGGGCGTCTCGCGCATCGTCGCGGTGGACATGGAGTCCGCGCTGTCGATGGCGGATGCCTGACGTCCTACACGAGGTCCGCATGATGCAGGGCAGCCGGTCACCGCGCCACACCGTTTCACTCATACCATGAGCAATTTCCAACTCGGCCTCATCATCGCGGGCGGCGTGGTTCTGGCCATCGTCATCGCCTACAACGCCTGGATCAACCACCGCAACGCTCCGAGGCGTGCCAGTCCGCACGAGGCAGGCGAAGGCCCGGGCGACTCGCTGCTGCGGCAGGAACCTGGCTTCGATCTGCCGCCGGGGGCCATGCCACCGCCCGCCGCCGCGGGCCTGCCAGCCGGGGACCCGATGGCGCAGGCCGCCGACGGCGGCCATGCCGTGGACTGGCAGGACTCCCTGCAGATGCCGGTGCCTCCCGCCGAGCGCCGGGGCGGCCTGGACCCCCTGATCGACGCCATCGCCCCGGTCGTGCCCGAGCACGTCGTCTCGGGCGACGCAGCCCTCGCGGCCCTGCCAACCACGCGCCGTGCCGGCAGCAAGCCGTTCGCCATCGAAGGCTTCAGCGATGCCGCGCAGCAATGGGAAACGCCCGTGGCCGGCCAGCGCTACACCCAGTTCCAGGCGGGCGTGCAACTGGCCAACCGCGTGGGCGCGCTCAACGAAATCGAGTTTTCCGAGTTCGTGCTCAAGGTGCAGGGATTTGCCGATGCGGTCAATGCCACGCCCGATTTCCCCGACATGCTGCACGAGGTCGGCCGCGCCCGCGAACTGGACCAGTTCGCCAGCGACCACGATGCGCAACTGGCTTTCTGCCTGCGTGCCCGCCACGCGACCTGGAGCCCGGGCTATGTGCAGCAGAACGCCGTGCGCCTGGGCTTCACGCCCGGCGCGATGCCGGGCCGCCTGGTGCTGCCCGCTGCGGGGCCGGGCCTGCCGCCCGTGCTCACGCTGTCCTATGACACCCAGGCTGCGATGTCGGACGACCCCGAGCAGTCCGCCATCCGCGACATCACCCTGAGCCTGGACGTGGCGCAGGTCCACCGCAGCGAACAGCCGTTCGCGCGGCTGCGCGAGATCGCGGCCTCGCTGGGCCAGACGATGGACGGCGTGCTGTGCGACCAGAACGGCACACCGCTGCCCGCCATGACCATGGACCCGATCGCCGCCGACCTCGAACTGCTCTACGACAAGCTCGACAGCCGTGACCTCTCGGCAGGCTCCGTGCTGGCGCGGCGCCTTTTCAGCTGAATTTCCCCTGGCGGCCGGCGACGGTTTCGGCCGCGCTCCACGATCCGAACCGAAAGAGCAGGCCATGGCCGACCATCCAGACCTTTTCCAGGCGCCCGCACAGGACGGCGCCGCCCCGGCGGACCGCCGCATCGCCGCACTGCGCGCGCAGCTGAACCGGTGGGCGCACCAGTACTACGTGCTCGACGAGCCCACCGTGCCCGACGCGGAATACGACCGGGCTTTCCAGGAACTGCAGGCGCTCGAAGCCGCCCACCCGGACCGCATCACGCCGGATTCGCCTACGCAGCGCGTGATCGGCGCCGTGATGGAAGGCCTCACCCCCGTGCGGCACCGCGTGCCGATGCTCAGCATCCGCACCGAGACCGACACCGAAGCCAGCGGCGCGGAAACCTTCGATGCGCGGGTGCGCCGTGAACTCAAGCTCACGCCCGCCGATCCGCCGGTCGAGTACGTCGCCGAACCCAAGTTCGACGGCCTGGCGATGAGCCTGCGCTACGAGGATGGGCGCCTCGTACAGGCCGCCACCCGGGGCGACGGCGAAGTGGGCGAGGACGTCACCCACAACATCCGCACCATCCGGCAGATCCCGCTGACCCTGCCGGACGGCGTGCCCCCGGTGCTGGAAGTGCGGGGCGAGGTCTACATGCGCCGCGCGGATTTCGACCAGCTCAACGAACGCCAGCGCGAAGCCGGCGCCAAGACCTTCGTCAACCCGCGCAACGCCGCGGCAGGCGCGGTGCGGCAACTCGACTCGGGCATCGCCGCCCGCCGCCCGCTGAGCTTCTTCGCCTACGGCCTGGGCGACGTGACGCCGGCCACCGAAGGCGGCCCGGCCTTCGCCACGCACTACGACATGCTGCAGTCGCTGAAGGGGTGGGGTTTTCCGGTGGCCTCCCAGGTGCAGGTGGCGCAGGGTGCTCCCGCGCTGGTCGCCTTCCACCAGGCGGTCGGCGCCTCGCGCGACCGGCTTCCGTACGACATCGACGGCGTGGTCTACAAGGTCAACCGGCTCGACCTGCAGCGCCAGCTGGGCTTCGTCACCCGTGAGCCGCGCTGGGCCGTCGCCCACAAGTACCCGGCGCAGGAAATGGTCACGCGCGTGGAGGGCATCGACATCCAGGTCGGGCGCACCGGCAAGCTCACGCCGGTCGCGCGGCTCGCCCCCGTTTTCGTGGGCGGGGTGACGGTCACCAACGCCACGCTGCACAACCTCTTCGAGCTGAGGCGCAAGAAAGTGCGCATCGGCGACCAGGCCATCGTCCGCCGGGCCGGCGACGTCATCCCGGAAGTCGTGGGCATCGTGCCGCCGGGCCTGCCTGCCGCCAGCGCCGGCACCGCAGACTCCGAAGCGCTCGTGGACCAGGCCGCCGCCCCGGACGGCACGGTGGCGCCCAGCACCCCGGCCAACGCGCGCCATCCGTACGTGCCGAACTTCCGCATGCCGCGGGCGTGCCCGATCTGCGGCAGCACCGTCGTGCGCGAGAAGGGCGAGGTCAACCACCGGTGCTCCGGCGGCCTGTTCTGCGCCGCCCAGCGCAAGGAGGCCATCCTGCATTTCGCGCAGCGCCGCGCGGTGGACATCGAAGGGCTGGGCGAAAAACTCGTGGACCAGCTCGTCGAGGGCAACGTCGTGCGCACGCTGCCCGACCTGTACCGGCTGGGGCTCACCGCGCTGTCGGCCCTCGACCGCATGGCCGACAAATCGGCGCAGAACGTGCTGGCCGCGCTGGAAAAGTCCAAGCACACCACGCTGCCGCGCTTTCTGTTCGGGCTGGGCATCCGCCATGTCGGCGAGGCCACGGCCAAGGACCTGGCGCGCCATTTCGGCAACCTCGACGCCATCATGGCTGCGAACGTCGATCAGCTGCTGGAGGTGAACGATGTCGGGCCCATCGTCGCCGAAGCCATCCGGACCTTCTTCGACCAACCCCACAACCGCGAAGTGGTGGAGCAGCTGCGCGCCTGCGGACTGACCTGGGAGGAGGGGGCCCCCACCGAACGCGCCACCTTGCCGCTGGTGGGCAAGACCATCGTTCTCACCGGCACCTTGCCGACCCTGAGCCGCGAGGATGCCAAAGAGCGCCTGGAGGCGGCCGGTGCCAAGGTGGCCGGATCGGTCAGCAAGAAAACCAGCTATGTGGTGGCGGGCGAAGAAGCGGGCAGCAAGCTCACCAAGGCGCAGGAACTGGGTGTGCCGGTGCTGGACGAAGCCGGCTTGCTGGCCCTGCTGAACGGCGGCTGAACCCGCATGCCGTGAAAACGGGCGCGCGGGCTTTTGTCCGCGCGCCCGTTTCTCTTGATTGACATCGAATATCCGGAAAATTGCGGCACGTCAAACCGCGTATTTCCAGGATTTGCACCAAAACGAATCAAAGCTATGATTCGCCGCTTCATAAATCCCGTAAATACGTAATTAAATAATACGTTTAAATACGTCTGGTTTCATTATGACACGTCGAGTCACCATACAAACGCCGGTAGGGGAATCGCTGCATTTCCGGGAGATGCGGGGCCGGGAGGGGCTGAGCGAGGTGTACAGCCTGGACATCGACCTGCAAAGCGAGAGCCGGGAGGTGGATCCGAAGGCGCTTTTGGGCAAGAACGCGACGGTGGTGGTGGAGACGGAGGGCGGTGGGCGGCGCTACATCGACGGGATCGTGACGCGGTTCGGGATGCAGGGGCAGGACCACCGGTACTACTCGTACCGGCTGAGGCTGCAGCCGTGGGTGTGGCTGGCGTCGCGCAAGAGCGACTTCCGGATATTCCAGAACAAGAGCGTGCCGCAGATCATCGAGGAGGTACTGGGGGTCTACGGCTATCCGCTGGACAAGAAACTCAGCCGCAGCTACCGCACGTGGGATTACTGCGTGCAATATGGGGAGAGCGACCTGCAGTTCGTCTCGCGGCTGATGGAGCACGAGGGGATCTATTACTACCACCAGCACAGTGCGGGGCAGCACACGCTGACGCTGGCCGATGACATCGTGGCCTCGCACGAGCCGCTGGCGGGGGCGGCGGTGATCCCGTTCTATCCGCCGGAGAAGGCGGCGGCGGCGGACCGGGAGAACATCCACGCGTGGGAGCTCTTCGAGGAGATCAAGTCGGGGCGGTACTACAACGACGACTACGACTTCAAGAAGCCCCGTGCGGACCTGGCGAACATGCGGCAGATGCCGCCGGGGCACAGCCACGACGCGCACGAGACCTACGAGTGGCCGGGCGGGTACACGGAATTCGGCGACGGGGAGGCGTACGCGCGGGTGCGGCTGCAGGGCAACCTCTCGGGGCGCAGCACGGTGCGTGGGGAGTCGCGCCACCGGGCGCTGGCGCCGGGCTACACGTTCACGCTGGAGAACTACCCGCGCGGGGACCAGAACCAGCCCTACCTGCTCACGGCGGTGGAGTACCACTTCCGGGAGAACCCGCGGGCGAGCGCGGCGGTGCCCGGGGAGGCGGGCAGCGAGCAGGAGGAAGGCTCCTTCCAGCGCTTCGTGCTGCAGGCGCAGCCCACGAGCGTGCCGTACACGCCCGAGCGGGTGACGCCCAAACCGAAGACCACGGGCCCGCAGACGGCGGTGGTCGTGGGCCCGCCGGGCGAGGAGATCTGGCCGGACCAGTACGGGCGGGTGAAGGTGCAGTTCCACTGGGACCGGGAGGGCAGGTTCGACGAGCAGTCGAGCTGCTGGATCCGCGTCTCGCAGGGCTGGGCGGGGCAGAACTACGGCAGCATCTACCTGCCGCGCATCGGGCAGGAAGTGGTGGTGGACTTCCTCAATGGGGACCCGGACTACCCGCTCATCACGGGGCGGGTGTACAACGCCGACCAGATGCCGCCGTGGAAGCTGCCCGACCACAAGACGCAGTCGGGCACGCTCACGCACTGGAGCAAGGGCGGCGGTGGCGCGAGCATGCTGCGCTTCGAGGACAAGAAGGGCATGGAGCACCTGGAGCTGTCCAACACCTACGGCAACACGTACCTGAACATGGGGTACCTGATGCACCAGGGCTCGGGCTCGCAGCGCGGCTACGGCTTCGAGCTGCGCACGGACCTGTGGGGCTCGATCCGTGCGGACAAGGGCCTCCTGATCACCACGTACAACCAGGACTTCACCTCGCGGGTGTCGGTGAACAACCCGGACGGCTTCGAGCACCTGGGGGCGAGCCTGGCCAACACCTCCTCGCTGATGCAGGAGGCGGGGCAGGCGGTGAGCTCGGCGCAGTCGACGATCGGGGCGCTGAACGCGATGAAGTCCTCGCAGATCTCCAGCCTGGGCACGGCGATCGCGGCGATCACCGGGGGATCTGCGGGCGGGGCGGCCTCGCTCGCCAAGATGGCCTCGGCCCTGGGGGGCGGTGGCGATGGTGGCGGGGGGGGTGGGGGCGAGACGGCCATGCCGACGAACACCGACCCGGCCATGCCCGATGCGCGGGGCCTGATGGACCTCTCGCGCGACATCACCAAGCCGGTGGTCTCCATCGTGAGCCCGGAGGGCCAGAGCCTGATCAGCCCCAAGCCGATCGTGGTGAGCTCGGGCCAGAGCACCTCGGTGCACGCCACGCAGCACATCACCGTCTCCAGCGGCGCGCAGCTCACGCAGCTGGCCAAGAGCGGGATGCTGACGCACGTCACCTCGGGCGGGCAGACCAACATGGTCTCGGCCGGGGACGTGGCCTCGGTGGCCAAGACGGGCCACATGAACCTGGTGGCCGAGCAGAACATCACGCTGTCGTCCACGGCGCTCAACGCGCACGTGCTGGGCAAGGAGAACGTGGTGGTGAACGCGCAGAGCGACACGGTGTTCGTGAGCGCGGGCAAGCACATCACGGAGGTGGCCGGAGAGAGCATCACGCTCGTGTGCGGCAAGGCCTCGCTCACGCTCAAGGCCGACGGCACCATCGTGCTGAACGGGGTCAAGGGGGTGTTCAACTTCCAGGACGACCTCGACCAGTTCGGCAAGAAGATCAACCTGAACTGCTGAGGGCGCCGCGCAGCGCCCCTGGCCGCAAAGACACATGCTCTACCACTTCAACGAAGGGCGCATCGAGGCGCCGGACCACGTGAGCGACCGCACCATGCACCTGCTCGCGCCCACGCCGGGCACGGGCGAGATGACGGTGGCGATCTCCAAGGACGAGCTGGAGGCGGACGAGACGCCGCCGGAGTTCCTGAAGCGCCAGCTCGCAGACCTCTCGCGGCAGGTGGCCAAGTTCACGCGCGGGGAGCTGCTGCCCGCGCAGCTGGGCGCGCCCGAGCAGAAGATCGGGGGCTCGAAGTTCACCGTGAGCTACAAGCAGCAGGGGCGCACCGTGCACCACGTGCAATCGCTCTTCCTGCTGCCGGACTCGCACACGGTGCTCAACCTCACGTTCTCGCTGCCGGTGCCCTTCACCGAGGAGCACCACCGCAAGGTCGATGCGGTGCTCGCGAGCTTCGTGCTGCGCGGCAAGGACGGGGCGATCTAAGAGACAACGGGCGCAAGACGCCGCACCGGACCGCGGCCCGCGGCATCCGGAATCCGGCAGGCACACCAAAAGGACAAGAAAGGCACGCGCAATGGGAGGCATGGCGGCAGCAAGGTTCGAAGACGACATAGGCCACGTGTCGGTGTGGGCGCGTCTGGCGCGGGTGGGACTGCGGCTGGCGGCGGGGATGGTGGAGACGCTGATCGTTGCGGGGACGGTGGCGCTGGTGACGGGGGTGTCGGTGGCCACGATGGGATGCGGGGCGATCATCGCGTGCGGGCTGCTGGCGGGCTTCATCGGGGGGGCGACGGGCTGGAGCGACTACAAGGAGAAGAAGATCCAGGAGATGACCGAGGGCATCGGTGAGCTGGACATCACGGGCCAGCTGGGCACGCGCGGGGCGGCGACGGTGTTCATCAACCGGAAGGCGGCGATGCGTGCGGTGGCGGACGCCACCGTGTGCCGCAAGCACGGGCAGCCGAACCCGAACTTCATTGCCGAGGGCTCGGACTCGGTGTTCATCGAGACGTACCCGGCGGCGCGCAAGGGCGACAAGCTCATGTGCGCGGCGCAGATTGCCACGGGCTCGGACAACGTGCTGCTGGGGGGCAACAAGACGGCGTACCTGGAGATCGCGGACGACCGGCAGTGGTGGGAGACGGCGCTGGAGATCGGGGTGGGGCTGGCGATGGGTCGGGGCAACTTCCTGGGCAAGCTGGGGTGCCTGGCGATGGGTGCGGTGGTGGGGATGGCGGGCGATGCGCTGGGGCGGGGGTTCCGTGCGCTGCTGGGCTACCCGGTGCACCCGGCGACGGGAGGCAAGATACTGGACGGCAGCGTGGACACGGACTTCGTGCTGCCGGGGCGGCTGGAGATCGCGTGGAGGCGGTTCTACAGCAGCCACGACACGCGGGAGGGGACGGCGCACGGGCGGGGCTGGAGCGTGCCCTGCGAGGTGGAGCTGCACGTGGAGCGGCCCGCGGAGGGCGCGCCGCCCTCGCGCATCACCTACGTGAACCCGCAGGGGCGGCGCATCGATTTGCCGGACGTGGAGCCGGGCACATCGCTGCTGAACATGGCCGAGGGGTTCATCCTGGGGTGCACGGAGGGCGGGCACTACGAGGTGGGGGACCTGGAGCACGTGGCGCAGCAGTTCGGGCCGGCGCCGAGGGCGGCGGGGGTGCATGTGCTCAAGCTGCTGCGGATGCGGGACCGGTTCGGGCACTGGGTGGGCCTGCGCTACGACCGGGATCGCCGGCTGTCGGGGATCACGGACCACCTGGGGCGGCTGCTCAGGCTGGAGTACACGAACCTTCAGCACCCGCAGCGCGTGAGCGCGATCCACCTGGTGCAGGCGGCGGAGGGCGAGCAGCTGGGCCTGCTGGCGGCGTACCACTACGACGCGGCGGGCCAGCTGAGCGAAGTGCTGGACCGCACGCGCACGGCGGTGCGGCGCTTCGCGTACGGCGAGGGCCTCATGGTGCGGCAGGAGGATGCGGCGGGCTTCGCGTGCCACTACGCGTGGGAGAGCGAGGCCGAGGCCAGCGGCCCCGAGCGCCAGGACGGCGCGCGGGGGAGCGATGGCCGGATCCTGCGCGACCGGCGTGTCGTCCGCCACTGGACGGAGGACGGCGAGGCCTACGCGATCCGCTACGCGCCCGAGGCGGACGGCAGCGGGTCTACCCATGCGACCGACCAGCTCGGGCGGGAAGAACACTGGAGCTGGGACCGCTGGCACAACCTCACGGGCTACACGAACGCGCTGGGCCAGGCGTGGGGCCTGGTGTGGAACGAGCGGCGGGAGCTGCTCGCCTGCAGCCGGCCCTCGGGGGCGACGACCACGTTCCAGTACGACGACAACGGGCTGCAGACGGGCGTGGTCGATCCGCTGGGTCGGCTCACGCGCACGCTCTGGGACAGCCAGTGGTTCGAGCCGCTGCGCACGACGGGCCCGGACGGGGCCACGTGGCGCTACGAATACGACCGCCAGGGCCTCCTGGTGCGCGAGATCGCGCCGGACGGCGGCGAGACCGGGTATGCCTACGACGCGAGCGGGCAGCCGGTGCAGGTGCGCGATGCGCTGGGCGGGGCCAGGACGCTGCAGTGGAACGAGCGCGGGCTGCTGGTGCGCTACACGGACTGCTCGGGCCGGAGCACGCACTGCGCGTGGGACGGCTGGGGCCGGCTGCAGTCGGTGACGGACGCGCTGGGCCAGCAGACGCAGAGCGTGTTCGATGCGCGGGGGAGGCTGGTATCGGTGCGGCTGCCCGATGGCAGCAGCCAGGGGTTGGCGTACGACGAGGGCGGGCGGCTGGTGGAGCACACGGATGCGCTGGCGCGGGCGACGCGCTACGGGCACAACAGCCGGGGGCAGCTGCTGTGGAGGCGGGACGCGCAGGGCCGGGAGATCGGCACGGCGCACGATGCGGCGCACCGGCTGTCGGCGCTGGCGACGGAGAACGGGGGGGTGTACCGGTTCCGGTACGACGACGCGGACCGGCTGGTGGAGGAGGAGCGGCTGGACGGCACGCGCATCGGACTGGAATACGACGCGGACGGGCACGTGGTGGCGGTGGTGCACCAGCCGGTGCGCGGGGACGACGTGTTCCACGAGCTGGAGGTGCAGGCCGAGGAGGGCACGCTGGCGCAGGGGCCCTCGGCGCGCAGCGGTGCCGCGCCGCGGCGCACGGAGCTGCAGCGCGATGCGCTGGGGCGGCTGGTGGAAAAGCGCGTGGGCGCGAGCGTGCTGCGCTACCGGTACGACCTGGCGGGCCGCGTGGTGGAGGCCACGCGCTGGAACAAAGAGACGGCGGACGAAGGCCAGGAAACCCTGGCCCTGCAGCATACGACGCGCTTCGAGCACGATGCGATGGGGCGGCTGGTGGCCGAGCACACGGTGGATGCGGTGAGCGGGCAGGCGCACAGCCTGCGGCACGCGCACGACGCGCTGGGCAACCGCACGCGCACGGAGCTGCCGGAGCTGCCGGTGGTGGTGGGCGCGGCGGGCATGACCGGCCAGAGGCTGCGGCGCAGCCTGAACTACCTGCACTACGGCTCGGGGCACCTGCACCAGATCAACCTGGGGTTGCTCACCGAGAACGAAGGGAGCGATGCCGCCGGCAGCGCAGAGGCCGCGCTGCCGGAGAACGTCCGGGAAGCGCACCGCCTGATCGCGGACATCGAGCGCGATGCGCTGCACCGCGAAGTGCTGCGCAGCCAGGGGAGCCTGGCGACCCGCTTCGCGCTCGATGCGCTGGGCCGGCGCGTGGGCAGCTGGACGCGGTCGGGCTCGGCCGCGCACGACGCACAGTGGCGCGAGGATTGGCAGCGGCAGATCGAAGCGCTCGCGCAGCAGGGCCCCTCGGCCACGGTGGGCCTGCTCAAGCAGTACCGCTACGACGCGGTGGGCGAGCTGCGCGAGAGCGTGCACAGCCACAAGGGGCGCACGGGCTGGCGCTACGACGCGACGGGGCGGGTGGAGCAGGCGCTGCGCGCCGGGCCCGGGGCGCAGGCGGGCGGAGGCCTCGCGGCGCGTTCGCAGGAGGTGTTCCGCTACGACCCGGCGGGCAACCTGCTGGAGGCGGGCGACATCGCCGGGCGCGCGGGGCCGGCGGCCAACGACAACGGAACGGGGACGGGCTCGCGCGGCTACCTGCGCGACAACCTCGTGCGGGTGTACGAGGACAAGCGCTACGCCTACGACGGCTTCGCGCGGCTGGCGGAGAAACGCATCGGCCGGCACACGGTGCAGCGCTTCACCTGGGACGGGGAGGACCAGCTGGTGGCGGTGGAGACCACGCGCCAGCCCGGCACGGCGCAGGCCAGCTCGCAGACGGTGCGCTTCCGATACGACGCGCTGGGCCGGCGCATCGCCAAGCAGGACGCGTTCGGCGAGACCACCTTCATCTGGGAGGGCATGCGGCTGATCGAAGAGCGGCGCGGCGCGCGCGTGGCGAGCTATGTGTACGAGCCGGGCAGCTACGTGCCGCTCGCGCGCATCGATGCCGATGGGAACCGCATCGCGGAGCCGGGGCAGCCGGCCGTGTCGGCACCGGCATCGACGTCTTCATCGCCCCCCGCCTCCGGCATCAGCTACTTCCACAACGACCCCTCCGGCCTGCCCGAGGAGGTGACCGACGAAGGCGGCCAGGTGCGCTGGCGCGCCAGTTACCGCACCTGGGGCAGCGCCATCGAAGAACGCTGGGACGCCGTGCGCGTGGACGGCAGCCCCGTGGCCGCGGCCCAGCAGCATGCCCAACCGGAGGCCCTGGAGCAGAACCTGCGCCTGCAGGGCCAGTACCTGGACCGCGAAACCGGGCTGCACTACAACACCTTCCGGTACTACGACCCGGACATGGGGCGGTTCATCAGCCCCGATCCGATCGGGCTCGCGGGCGGGCTGAACCTGCAGCAGTACGCGGTGAATCCGCTGTCCTGGATCGATCCTCTCGGGTTATCCGATACCCCCATAGTCGTCATCGGAGAGGGGCAAGCCTCTGCGGATGAAGCGGCAAGGCTTCTGCGCCAGCAAGGTCTGAATGCAGAAAGCATGCGGCATCCGAAGATGCAATGGAAGGGCGGGCGTCTTTACGACGGAATGCCCGATGCAGAATTCGAAAAGGCTGTCCAATGGAACAAGGAATGGCTGCGCAAGAAAATCGAGGCAGGTTATCGCGTGGTGGATATAGGGCCCGACGGAAGGGCAACACCCAGCCGGTTCTACGTTGCGGAACTCGACGCAGTCCGGGAAACGGGAGCTCCAAAAATCACGCTCAAGAAGTTTGCCAATGGAGAGACGGTGGGCCAGATGCGAAACAGAATAAAGAGTTGTTGATTTATGAAAATATCCATGTGGTCTCATGTTAGAGCGCCGGATACAGAAGCCTTGTTGATGTTCTATGTCTCGGAACTCGAAATATTCAAAGTTGCATTTGATTACGGCATGGGAGATTATTTGCTGGTTTCGGTTGAGAACGAGTCTCTGGGCTTGCAGATTTCCAGCTGCGAAGCCACATCGGATTCTCTTCGGCCAATATTCACCATTGCTGTATCGGATGTGGTTTCATTATTCCGTCGGCTGAAGGATTTTCGATTTTTGTCCGGTGCCGGGTTGCTTTCGAATAATATTTTCGAATACCCTGCGGGTAAAAGTATGCGCCTGCGGGATCCTGGTGGAAATATCATTGTGATCGAGCAGCCGATTTTCGAGTGAATCTGTAGTTATATTTTCAAAAAATCATTTCCCGACCGACTGCGGATAAGCACAGGGCTTTGCATCGAAACCACGAAGGTTTGCTCGGGTGCAGCCCTCCTCGTTCTCCGGCCCGGCCAGGCCGGCGGTACCGTTACCATGCTGCCGCAGCGGCACCGTGCCAACGGCCATCCGCACACACCTGACCCATTTGGGTGGTGACCCGCAGGCCGCTTGTCTCGATCGTAGGGCCTGCCTCCGCGCGCTTGCGCCTTCGACCTCCGTGACTGTGTGATTTCTTCTTTGATTGCCTCCCTGCGCTCCTGGTCGTCCCACGGGCGTTTTCCCTTGTGGGTGCGCGGTGTGGCGACTGCCGTGCGTGCGCGTTTGTCCGGCCACAGGGTGCTCTGGGCACTGGCCGCCGTTCCCGCCGCGCTGTTGCTCTACATCCTGCTCCTGTGGCCTTTCACGCCCGCCATCAGCGACATCCGCAAGGCCAAGACAGAACAGCCGGCCCAGCTGGTTTCCGCCGATGGCCGGCTGCTGGCGGAATACCGCTGGGTCAACCGCGAGTGGGTGGCGCTGGAAGACATCGCACCGTCGGTCATGGATGCGCTGATTGCCACCGAGGACCACCGGTTCTACGATCATTTCGGCCTGGACTGGCGGCGCACCGCGTCGGCGGTGGTCCGGACCCTGGGCGGGGACAAGCAGGGTGGCTCGACCATCACGCAGCAGCTGGCCCGCAACCTGTACCCCGAGGACATCGGCCGCGCGCCGACGCTCACACGCAAGCTCAAGGAAGCGATCACGGCGTTCAAGATCGAGGCGCTGTATTCCAAGGACGAGATCCTGGAAACCTACCTCAACACGGTGCCCTTTCTCTACAACGCCTACGGCATAGAGATGGCCGCGCGGACCTATTTCGACAAATCTGCCGACAAGCTGACCGTGCTGGAGAGCGCCACGCTCATCGGCATGCTCAAGGGCACGAGCTACTACAACCCGGTGCTCAATCCCGAGAGGGCGCAGGCTCGGCGCAATGTGGTGCTGGCGCAGATGCAAAAACGCGGCAAGCTGACGGCCAGGGAGTTCGACACGCTCTCCCAGCGCCCGTTGCGCATCCGCTTCGAGCGCCAGGTGGAAGCCGCCGGCCCCGCGCCGCATCTGGCGCAGCAGTTGCGCAAGCAGCTCATCGACTGGGCCGACCGCAGCGGGTACAGCCTGTATGCCGATGGGCTCGTGATCCGTACCACCATCGATTTCCGGCTGCAGACCCTGGCCAACCAGGCTGTGGCGCGGCAGGGGCGGCAGCTGCAGTCGGTCGCCGACAGCGCCTGGGGCCCGCGCACATGGAACACCAAGAGCCCGCTGGTGCAGTCGTTCGTGCGGGAATCCGCCCAGTACGCCGCGGCCGTGGCCAAAGGCGCCACGCCGGAAGCAGCGCTGAAATCGCTGCTGGACGATGCCGATTTCCTGCGCAAGCTGCGCCAGGAAAAGACGCGGGTGCAGGCCGGTTTCCTGGCGCTGGATCCGCGCACGGGCCAGATCCGAGCCTGGGTGGGCAGCCGCGATTTTGCCCAGGACCCGTTCGACCACGTGCAGGCCGCGCGGCGACAGCCCGGCTCGACGTTCAAGCCGTTCGTCTACGGCGCGGCGTTTGCACGGGGGGCGCAGCCCACCGATACGCTGATCGACCAGGCCGTGGAAATCCCCCTGGGTGGCGGACAGGTCTGGCGCCCCACGGACGAAGGGGCGGCGCCCAGCGGCGAGCCCATGACGCTGCGCGACGGCCTCGCTTATTCGAAGAACACCATCACGGCGCAGCTGATGCAGCAGGTGGGGCCGGACCGTGTCGCGGCCCTGGCGCGTGCGATGGGCATCCGCGAGTCGGCGCTGGATGCCGTGCCTTCGCTCGCGCTCGGCACCAGTCCGGTGACGCTCAAGGAAATGGTGGCCGCCTACGGCACGATCGCGGAGGCCGGCCGCTACATCGCGCCCACGGTCATCACGCGCATCGAAGACAAGAACGGCAAGGTGCTGGAGGACTTCGCTCCGGCCGCGCCTGAGCGCGTGCTCGGCCTCGGGCCGGCGCAGGCGCTGCGGGACGCTTTGCGGGCCGTGGTGGACAAAGGCACGGGTGCAGCCATCCGCTCGCGCTACGGGATCACGGCCGATGTGGCGGGCAAGACCGGCACGACGCAGGACAACACCGATGGCTGGTTCATCCTGATGCATCCGCAACTGGTCGCCGGTGCCTGGGCGGGCTTCAACGATGGCCGCGTGACGCTGCGCAGCGACTATTGGGGGCAGGGGGCGCACAGTGCGCTGCCGATGGTGGGCGAGGTCGTCCAGCAGGCCTTGCGTACCCGGGTGATCGACGCGCGGGAGAAGTTCGTCGACACCGAGGAGAGCAGTTGGGTGGGGCAGGCCGTGGATGGCGTGCGCGGGTGGGCCGGCGCCGTGTACGACCTGTTCGGGCGCCGCACCGACGGGCAGGTTGCTGACGGGGCCCTGCAGGCTCCAGCCACGGCACCGCCGGCCAGCGTGCCGGCGGAAACGCGCCCCGAGATCACCGAAGCACCGCTGGTGCCACTGCAGGACGCGACCCCCGTGGCGCCCGCGGCTCCGCCGTCCGAGGTGGTCGTGCCTCCGGAAAGCGCGGTGCCGCCGGTGGACGGTGCTCCAGCGGCAACGCCTCCCGCCGCTTTGCCCGCGGAGCCGACGCGCTCCGCGGTGCCGGGCGCCACCCTCCAGCCCGGTGGCACGGGTGCCGGCGGCGTGGAGGTTTCCCCGGTGGAGCGGGGCACCGTGGTGCCGGGCCGCAGCTCGGAGCCGTTCTTCATCGAATCGCGGCCCTGAGATTCCGCGCCTCGGCAGCGGGCTTTGGCAGGCGGTGGGCTGCGCCTGCCGGACGCACGGCAGAGCTATGCTGTCGTCCGCATGCCCCGGATACGCCGTGCCTTGCCGGCGGCGCCGGGCGTGCGCTTCCTCAGCCCTCTACACACCGCACAAGGCACCCTTCATGATGCGCACTCCTTTTGCCACCTTTCTCGCGGCCGCGGCCATCGCCGTCGGCGTTTTCGCCCAGTCCGCGCACGCCGGTCCCCGGCTCGACCGGATCATGGAGGCGAAAGTCCTGCGGGTGGGCACGCCCGGCGACTACCGGCCTTTCGCGATCAAGACGGATGCGGGCTACTCCGGCCATGACATCGATGTGATCGAACTCATGGCCAAGGAAATGGGCGTGAAGGTCGAGTACGTACCGACGAGCTGGCCCAATCTGATGAAGGACATCCAGTCCGACAAGTTCGACGTGGCCGTGGGCGGCATCACGCGCAACGTGACCCGCATCCGCCAGATCGAAATGCTCCCGGGCTACGCCCCCTTCGGTAAGGTGGCGCTGGTGCGCGCCGCGGACAAGGACAAATACAAGACGCTGGCCGATCTGAACCAGCCCGCAGTGCGCGTCATCAAGAACCCGGGCGGCACCAACGAAACCTTCGTGCTGGAGAACCTCAAGGCGGCCCAGGTCGGCACGCATGACAAGAACGCGGAAATCCCGGCCTTGATCGCCGAAGGCAAGGGCGACGTGATGATCACCGAGACCTACGAAGCACTGCATTACGCCAAGGCCGACCCCCGCCTGCATGCCGCCTTCGTCGCCACGCCGCTGACGCCCCAGAACACGCTGGGCTTCATGCTGCCCAAGGACGATGCCGACTACTCGCGCGTGATGGAGTTCGTCTGGGGCCTGATCGATGCGCGCGGCCAGCTGAAGCTGGCCTCGGACAAGTGGCTGAAGTAGGCACAGCTCTAGCATTCCATACCGGGAGAATGAATTCAGGGGGCGAAAGCCCCCTTTCCGGTCAGTCGGTGAGGTCGACGCAGTGCATGCCGAACGCACCCGCGCGACGGTCGGCGAAATAGCGCTCCAGCGTGGTCTTCACCGTCCGGAAGGCGATCTCGTCCCAGGGGATCTCCTGCTCGGTGAACAGCCGGGCTTCGATGGTTTCGTAGCCCGGGTCGAACTGGTCGCTCTGCAGCGTTGCCAGGTAGAAAAGATGCACCTGCCCCACCCGGGGCACATTGACCACCGAGAAGAGCGGGCCCATGGCGATCTGGGCGCCGGCTTCTTCGTCCGTCTCGCGCGCGGCCCCTTCGGCGGTCGTTTCGTTCAGTTCCATGAAACCGGCCGGCAGGGTCCACTTGCCCCAGCGCGGTTCGATGTTGCGCTTGCACAGCAGCACCCGGTCGCCCAGCGCGGGAACGGTGCCCACCACGTTGAGCGGGTTCTCGTAATGGATGGTGTGGCACGCCGGACAGACCGCGCGCGGCTTGGTGTCGCCATCGTCGGGCACGCGGTACACCACTGCGGCGCCGCATTCTCGGCAGTGCTTGATCGGGCTGCGTAAGGTCATGGGTATGGATGAAAACTGACGGGTGTCGCCGGATCCATTGGATTGTTTGCTATTGTTTTTGTAGTGACTGGACGACCGGTGCGCCAGCGTTCACGCCACGGCCACGCGCAAGGTTCCCAGGCCGTCCACACCGCCTTCCAGCACATCGCCCCGGACCACCGCGCCCACGCCTTCGGGCGTGCCCGTGAAGATCAGGTCGCCGGGTTGCAGTTCCCAGGCGGCGGAGAGGTGTTCGATGGTTTCGGCGATGTTCCAGATCAGGCGCTGCACGCTGCTGCGCTGGCGCTCCGTGCCGTTGACCGAGAGCCAGATCCCGGCCTGCTCCACGTCGCCGGCCTGCGCCTTGGGCGTGATGGGGCCGATGGGCGCACTGTGCTCGAAACCCTTGCCGATGCACCAGGGGCGCCCCTGTTTCTTCATCTCGTTCTGGAGGTCGCGGCGTGTCATGTCCAGGCCGACCGCATAGCCGTAGATATGCTGGTGCGCGTCGGCCGCAGCGATGTTCTTGCCACCCCGGCCGATGGCCACCACCAGTTCGATCTCATGGTGCAGGTTGGCGGTGAGCGTGGGGTAGGGCAGGGTGCCCGTTTCGCCGGTGGCCGTCGGGACGATGCTGTCTGCGGGCTTCAGGAAGAAAAAGGGCGGCTCGCGCCCGGTGAATCCCATCTCCTTTGCGTGCTCTTCGTAGTTGCGGCCCACGCAGTAGATGCGGTGGACCGGAAACCGGTCTCCGGAGCCCGCCACGGGCACGCTCGCGATGGGGGCGGGAGGAATCACGTAGTTCATGGTCGATCTTCGGCTGGGGTTGCGGAGGAGGCCGCAGCGCGCCGGGCAGCGCCGGTGCGCAGGGCAGGGTCGACAGAGTGTGCCATGCACGGACGTTATGCTCGCCGAACCATGAAGCTGTTCAACTACTTCCGATCCTCCGCTTCCTACCGCGTGCGCATCGCCTTGGCCCTGAAGGGCCTCTCCTACGAGTACGTGCCGGTGCATCTGGTGCGCGCGGAGCACCGTGCCCCCGCCTACGCCGAGCGCGTGGGCGACACGCTGGTGCCGGCGCTGGAGCTGGACGACGGGACCACGCTCACCCAGTCCATGGCCATCGTCGAATACCTCGAAGAGACCCATCCGGAGCCCCCGCTGCTGCCGGCCGATGCGCTCGGCCGCGCCTACGTGCGCACGCTGGCGCAGATGGTGGCTTGCGACATCCACCCGATCAACAACCTGCGGGTGCTCAAGTACCTCACCCAGGATCTGGGGCAGGACGAAGCCGCCAAGACCGCGTGGTACCGGCATTGGACGCGGGGAGGCCTGCAGGCTTTCGAGCGGCAACTGGACCTGCTCGCGCGCGGGCGCGAAGCCGCCGGCCTGCCTGCGTCGCAGCTCTGTTGGGGCGATGTGCCCACGCTGGCCGACTGCTGCCTGGTCCCCCAGATCTTCAATGCCCAGCGCTTCCAGGTGGACCTGGACGGTCTGCCGCGCACGATGGCTGCCTGGGAAACCGCCGCGGCATTGCCGGCCTTCCGGGCGGCGCATCCCTCCGCATGCCCGGACAGCGAAGGGTGATGGCGGGCCCCGCCATACCGGCCGTGACCGGCCTGCCGACCGATTGGCTGCGCCCCGACTGGCCAGCGCCCGCGCATGTACACGCCCTCTGCACCACGCGATCGGGCGGGGTGAGCCAGGGGCCTTGGGCCACCTTTAACCTGGGTGACCACGTGGACGATAGCCCGCATGCCGTGGGGCAGAACCGCCAGCGGCTGCGTGACGGGCTGGCGGCCTGGGACGGATCGGATGTAGTGCCCCGGTTTCTCAAGCAGGTGCATGGAACATGCGTGGCGGATCTGGACGCGGATCCTCCTGACGGCACGCCAGCCGACGCCTGCACCGCCAGCCTGCCCGGCCGCGCCTGCACCATCATGGTGGCCGACTGCCTGCCGGTGCTCTTCGCCGATCGGCAAGGGACGCGTGTCGCAGCCGCCCATGCGGGCTGGCGCGGCCTGGCCGGCGGGGTGCTGGAGCAGGCGCTGGCGTGCTTCGGCAGCCGTCGCGTGGCGGGACCTGCGCCAACGGAAGCCGCCTCTGTAGCGGAGGGGCTCCCTGCCCGCGGCGATGTCCTCGCCTGGCTGGGCCCTTGCATCGGGCCCAGCGCTTTCGAAGTGGGAGACGAGGTGCGCGAGGCGTTCTGCGACCAGGACCCTGCGGCTGCGGCGCATTTCAGCGCCGGGGCCGGCGGCAAACACCTGGCGAGCCTGCCCGGCCTCGCCCGACAGCGCTTGCTGGCCCTGGGGGTCGGCAGCGTGCACGGCAACGATGGCTCCGACGGATGGTGCACCGTGCTCCAGTCGTCACGGTTCTTCTCGCACCGCGCCTCGATGGGCCTGTCCGGGGTCAGCGGCGGGAGGATGGCCGCCTGCATCTGGATCGGGCGGCGCGCGGAGGTCTGATTCCTTCCGCTGTGCCGCGGCCCGATCCGCGGCCTCCTGGCGCTCGCGCGCATGCAGCGCGCGCTTGCGCCCGGGCGTGCCGAGGATGTAGACCACGATCGCCAGGGGCAGCAGGCCATAGAGCGTGAAGGTGATCAGTGCCCCCAGCAGGCTGCCCTGCGGGCTGCTGGCTTCCGCAACCGCCATCATCACCGTGACGTACAACCAGCCGATGACTACCAGATACATGTCGTGCGCATCCTGAAACTCTGAGCTATATCGTGAAAAATCGAAAGTGGCATTGCTTCGGTGACCACGGCTCGGCAACAATGCCTGCACGCACCTCCCGAGGGGGCATCGCGATGCGGCATGATGAGACCGAGGAGACAATTCCATGGATTTTGAAGCAGGCTGGGCCGGCAGCGCCCAGCAAATCCAGCAGAAACTGAACCAGAGCTGGACCCAGGCGCTGGAGGCATTTCGCCAGGCCGGGGGCAGTGCCGCCGGGTCCGGCCCGGCGGCTTCGCAGCCATCCCTACGCTTCGCTCCCGACAAGCTGGCCGCGCTGCAGCAGCAGTATGTGCAGGAAGCCGGAGAACTCTGGAGCCAGGCACTTCAGCCCGCGGCGATCAAAGACCGGCGCTTCAGCGGTGCCGCGTGGTCCGAAAGTCCCATGGCTGCCTTTTCGGCAGCGGCCTATCTGCTCAATGCGCGCACGCTGATGGGCCTGGCCGATGCCGTGGAGGCCGACGCCAAGGTCCGGGCCCGCATCCGTTTCGGGGTAGAGCAGTGGATGGCGGCAATGTCGCCGAGCAATTTCCTGGTCTTCAACCCGGAAGCGCAGAAGAAAGCCGTCGAAACCAAGGGCGAGAGTTTGGCCAAGGGCATCGCGAACCTCCTGCACGACATGCGCCAGGGCCATGTCTCCATGACGGACGAGAGCATCTTCGAGGTCGGCCGCAACGTGGCCACCTCGGAAGGGGCCGTCGTGTACGAGAACGCGCTGTTCCAGCTCATCGAATACAAGCCGCTCACCGCCAAGGTCCATGAGCGTCCCTTGCTGGTGGTGCCACCGTGCATCAACAAGTTCTACATCCTGGATCTGCAGCCCGAGAATTCCCTCATCCGGCATGCGGTGGCCCAGGGCCACCGAACCTTCGTCGTGAGCTGGCGCAACCCGGGTGAATCGCTCGCCCGGGCCACCTGGGACGAGTACATCGAAGACGCCGTGGTCTGCGCCATCGACACAACCCGGCAGATCGCCGGCACCGACCAGATCAATGCGCTGGGATTCTGCGTGGGCGGCACCATGCTGGCCACCGCGTTGGCCGTACTGGCGGCCCGGGGTGAAGAGCCGGTGGCCAGCGCGACGTTCCTCACCACGCTCATCGACTTCACCGACACCGGCATCCTGGATGTCTTCATCGACGAGAGCTTCGTGAGCTTCCGTGAACTGCAGATGGGGCAGGGCGGGCTGATGAAGGGCCAGGATCTCGCGTCCACCTTCAGCTTCCTGCGGCCCAATGATCTCGTCTGGACCTATGTGGTGGGCAACTACCTGAAGGGCGAGACGCCGCCGCCATTCGATCTGCTCTACTGGAACAGCGACTCGACCAACCTCCCGGGGCCCTTCTACGCCTGGTATCTGCGCAACCTCTACCTGGAAAACAACCTCGTCAAGCCGGACCATCTCACCGTTTGCGGCGAACCGATCGACCTGTCCCGTGTCGACCTGCCGGTGTACATCTACGGATCCCGCGAAGACCACATCGTCCCCATCGATGCGGCCTATGCCTCCACGCAGGTCCTTCCAGGGCCGAAGCGGTTCGTCATGGGGGCGTCCGGGCACATCGCAGGCGTCATCAATCCGCCGACCAAGAAGAAGCGCAGCCACTGGCTCCGGCCCGACGACGCGCTGCCCGCGACGTTGGCCGAATGGCTGGAGGGGGCCACCGAGCAGCCCGGAAGCTGGTGGACCGACTGGACCGACTGGCTGGCCGGCCATGCCGGGCCGCTCGTGTCCGCGCCCAAGCGCTATGGCAAGGGAGCGAGATTCCAGTCGATCGAACCCGCGCCGGGGCGCTACGTTCAAGAACGGTCCTGATACGCACACACGGCGCCGAGCACCATTGAAGCTGCCCCCAGGCCCTCGGGCTGGGTACAGGCCGAAACCCCAGCTCCAACGCCCATCCTTTCCGTTTCAACCCATTTTTCACCATCACACCTGAGGATCGACATGGAAGACATCGTCATTGTTTCGGCCGTTCGCACCCCCGTCGGCAAGTTCGGCGGCGCACTCGCCAAGACCCCCGCAACCGAATTGGGCGCCATCGTGATCAAGGAGGCCCTTGCACGTGCGAAGGTCCCGCTGGACCAGGTCGGTGAAGTGATCATGGGCCAGGTACTGGCTGCGGGCGCGGGCCAGAACCCTGCGCGGCAGGCCATGATGAAAGCCGGCGTCGCCAAAGAAACGCCGGCACTCACCATCAACGCGGTGTGCGGATCGGGTCTCAAGGCCGTGATGCTGGCGGCGCAGGCCGTTGCCACCGGCGACAGCGAAATCGTGGTGGCCGGCGGACAGGAAAACATGAGCCTATCGCCCCACGTCCTCAACGGTTCGCGCGACGGCCAGCGCATGGGCGACTGGAAGATGGTCGACACCATGATCGTGGACGGCCTCTGGGACGTCTACAACCAGTACCACATGGGCATCACGGCCGAGAACGTGGCCAAGCAGCAAGGCATCGACCGTGGGCAGCAGGACGCGCTGGCGCTGGCGAGCCAGCAGAAGGCAGCCGCGGCACAGGACGCGGGCAAGTTCAAGGATGAAATCGTCGGTGTGAGCCTGCCCCAGAAGAAGGGCGACCCCGTGCTGTTCGATGCCGATGAATACCTGAACCGCAAGACCAATGCCGAAGCCCTGGCAGGCCTGCGTCCTGCGTTCGACAAGGCGGGCTCCGTCACAGCGGGCAATGCCTCGGGCATCAACGACGGCGCTGCCGCCGTGGTGGTGATGAGTGCCAAGAAAGCAGCGTCCCTCGGGCTTACGCCACTCGCCCGCATCGCCGGCTATGCCACGAGCGGACTGGACCCTGCCACCATGGGCATGGGCCCGGTGCCCGCCACCCGCAAGGCCCTGGAGCGGGCGGGCTGGAGCGTTGCCGACGTGGACCTGTTCGAGCTGAACGAGGCCTTTGCGGCGCAAGCCTGCGCCGTCAACAAGGAACTGGGAGTCGATCCGTCGAAGGTCAATGTGAATGGCGGCGCCATTGCACTCGGCCATCCGATCGGCGCATCCGGTTGCCGCGTGCTGGTGACGCTGCTGCATGAACTGCAGCGCAGTGGTGCGCGCAAGGGCGTGGCGGCACTGTGCATCGGTGGCGGCATGGGCGTCGCGCTGGCCGTGGAACGGGTCTGATATTTCACCCGCTGAGCGACCGTCTGCCGGAAGCCGCACCGAAGTGCGGCTTTTTTCCAGCCGCGGCCTGCTGGCGCTATGCGCTGCATAACCGTTCGTAGAGATACCGTGGGCGGACCACAGCGCCGCTCGGTGTTTCCCTCAGCGGCGGCAGTCCAAATCTTGGGTAGAGTGGTCGCGTGAATCGTTGACTAGGAGATAAATCACATGAATCAGAAAATCGCGTATGTCACGGGGGGCATGGGTGGCATCGGTACTGCCATCTGCCAGCGCCTGCACAAGGATGGCTTCAAGGTCATCGCAGGTTGCGGACCCACCCGCGACCATGCCAAATGGCTCGCGGAGCAAAAAGCCCTGGGCTTCACGTTCTATGCATCCGTCGGCAATGTGGGCGACTGGGATTCCACGGTGGCGGCTTTCACCCACGCCCGCGCCGAATTCGGCACGGTGGACGTGCTGGTGAACAACGCAGGCATCACGCGCGACCGCATGTTCCTCAAGATGTCCCGCGAAGACTGGGATGCCGTGATCGAAACCAACCTCAACAGCATGTTCAACGTGACCAAGCAGGTCGTGGGCGACATGGTCGAGAAGGGCTGGGGCCGCATCATCAACATCAGCAGCGTGAACGGTGAAAAAGGCCAGGCGGGGCAGACCAACTACTCGGCTGCGAAAGCCGGAATGCACGGCTTCTCGATGGCTCTGGCCCAGGAACTGGCGACCAAAGGCGTCACGGTGAACACGGTGAGCCCCGGATACATCGGGACCGACATGGTGAAGGCGATCCGGCCGGACGTGCTGGAAAAGATCGTCGCGACGGTCCCCGTGAAGCGCCTGGGCGAACCCAGCGAGATCGCGTCGATCATCGCCTGGCTGGCGTCGGAAGAGGGCGGCTACGCCACCGGGGCCGATTTCTCGGTGAACGGCGGCCTGCACATGGGCTGAGGCTCTTTTCGACCCGCACAAGGGTTGGACACGCAAAAAAACCCCGCTTGGCGGGGTTTTTTTCATGGAGAAATGAAGTTCAGGAAGTGTGTCGACACGGGAGAGGCAGCGCGGCGATCGGGTGGCTGTGCACGTTGTCGATCGTTGTTGCCGGCGCCACTGGCTCAGAAGCGGCCGGGGGCGCGCTTGCGGTCACGTTCGTCTTCAGGCCAGGCAGACAGGATTGCAGTGGTGTTCATCGTAAGCTCCTTGGATGGATGAACAACGCGGCGTCTTTGGGGCGCGTTGACAGCAGAACGAAAAAAAATGCAACCAGCCGAAGGCTTGATGTTTGCTATAAAAAACATAGCAAACAATTGAACATGTGAAACGATGCAACCAGGAAATAGTTGACCCTAGTTGCACAATATTACTTTTCTGCGCCTTGTTCGATGGCTTCGATTTCTTCCGAAACTTCCAGCCAGCGTTCTTCCAAGCGGTCGATTTCATCGCTGCAGCTTTTCAGCCTGCGACCGCATTCGGCGATCTCAGCTGGTGGCAACGGCTGGGTCAGGCGCTCCTCCAGTCCCGATTTATCGGTGCCCAGAGCGGCGAGGTGCTGGCTGATCTGCTCCAGTTCCCGCTTGAGTGGCCGGGTTTTCTCGGCCAGTTGCTGCCGGGCCTGCGCACCCAGCTTGCGTTGCTCCCTGGCGTCGCCACGCGCGGCGGCGGGCGCGGGCGGAGGGGGTGGCGGTGCGGCGACAGGCTCCGCCTTGGCGGCCGCCTTCTGCAGGCTGGAGGCTGCCGTGGTGCGGGCCTCTTCGCGCAGGCGCTTGGACTCTTCCAGCAGGTAGCGCTGGTAATCGTCCAGATCTCCGTCGAACGGGCCAACCACTCCACGGCCGACCAGCCAGAACTCATCGCAGACGGCGCGCAGCAGGGCCCGGTCGTGGCTCACGAGCATCACGGTGCCTTCGAATTCGTTGAGCGCCATCGACAGCGCTTCGCGCGTGGCCAGATCCAGGTGGTTGGTGGGCTCGTCCAGCAGCAGGAGGTTGGGGCGTTGCCAGACGATCATCGCCAGCACGAGCCGGGCCTTTTCGCCGCCGCTCATGGTGCCGACCGACTGCTTGACCATGTCCCCGGAGAAATTGAAGGTGCCGAGGTAGTTGCGCAGATCCTGCTCGCGGCTCGGCTCACGTACCTGGTTGCCCAGGTCTTTCGCCAGACGGATCATGTGCTCCAGCGGGTTGTCCGCCGGGCGCAGCACGTCGAGTTCCTGCTGCGCAAAATAACCGATGGACAGCCCCTTGCCTTCCGTCACGCTGCCGGCCAGCGGGCGCATGGTGCGGGCAACGGTCTTCACGAGCGTCGATTTGCCCTGCCCGTTGGCGCCGAGGATCCCGATGCGCTGGCCCGCGAGCACGGATCGGTTCACGTGGCGCAGGATGGTCTTCGGGGCGCCGTCCTCGTCGGCTTCGTAGCCGAAAGCGGCGTCCGTGATCGCGAGCATCGGGTTGGGCAGGTTCGCGGGCTCCTTGAAGCTGAAGGTGAATTCCGCGCCCATCAGCACGGGCGCGATCTTCTCCATGCGCTCCAGCGCCTTGACCCGGCTCTGCGCCTGCTTGGCCTTGCTGGCCTTGGCCTTGAAGCGGTCGATGAACTTCTGCAGATGGGCGATCTTGTCCTGCTGTTTGGAATAGCTGGCAGCCTGCAGTTCCATCTGCTGGGCCCGCAGTTCCTCGAACCGGCTGTAGTTGCCGCCATACCGGGTGAGCCGCGCGTTGTCGATGTGCAGCGTGACGGTCGTGATGGCGTCCAGGAATTCCCGGTCGTGGCTGATGACGATCAGTGTGCCGGCGTAGCGCTGCAGCCAGGCTTCCAGCCAGACGAGTGCATCCAGGTCCAGGTGGTTGGTGGGTTCGTCGAGCAGCAGCAGGTCACTGGGGCACATGAGGGCGCGTGCCAACTGGAGCCGCATGCGCCAGCCGCCGGAAAAACTGTTCACCGGCCGGCCGAGTTCCTCGACCTTGAAGCCCAGCCCCAGGATGAGCGCCTGCGCGCGCGGCACGGCGTCGTGGTCACCGGCGTCGCCCAGGTCGGCGTAGGCCTGGGCGATGGCCATGCCGTCCTCGGCCTGTTCCGCCGCGCCGAGGGCCTCGCGCAGTTCGCAGAGCCGAGTGTCGCCGTTCAGCACGAACTCGGTGGCGGACTCGTCCGTCTCCGGCATGTTCTGCGCGACCTGGGCCATGCGCCACTGCGGCGGCATCGAGAAGTCGCCCCCGTCTTCGTGGAGCGAACCGTTGAGCAGGGCAAAAAGAGAGGATTTGCCGGCACCGTTGCGCCCCACGAGGCCGACTTTCTCGCCGGGGTTGAGGGTGACGCTGGCACTATCGAGCAGCACCTTGGCGCCGCGGCGCAAGGTGACGTTGTTCAGAAGGATCATGGTGGGAAAGCACGGCGGGCGGCGGATGCCGCCCGCAAAAAATCAGCCGCGCATGGTACTGGATGCGCTGGTGCGGCGCCGGCCGGCCCTGTCCGGGCCCGGTCGCGCCTGCCGTCAGGCCGAGGGGATGGAAGGGTTGTTCAGCACAAGTGCTTCGCGGGTGAGCAGCAGGACCTGGTCGTCACCCGCGCTGGTTTCCAGCCAGAACGCGGGCAGGTCGGGGAAAGCCGCTTCGAAGTGGGCGCGCTCATTGCCGATCTCCAGCACCAGCACCCCATGCTCACGGAGCGCCGCGGGAGCCGCCGCCAGCAGCGAGCGAACGAAATCCATGCCGTCCGCGCCGCCGGCCAGGGCCAGCTCCGGCTCGGCGCGGTACTCGGCAGGCAGGGCGGCCATGCTCGAAGCATTCACGTACGGCGGGTTGCACAGGATGAGGTCCCAGGGGCCCGGCACGGCCGAGAGGCCATCGGAGAGCGTGAGCGCCACGCGATCGGCGAGGCCGTGGCGTTCCACGTTGATGTGCGCTACGGCCAGCGCGTCCGGAGACAGGTCTGCGCCCATGACATGCACATCCGGATAGGCCATGGCCGCCAGCACGGCCAGGCTGCCGTTGCCGGTACAGAGGTCGAGCACGTCGCGCGTCTCGGCACCCAGGAATCCGTCGATGCTGCCATCGACCAGCAGTTCGGCAATGAAGCTGCGGGGAACGATGGCACGCTCGTCCACATAGAACGGCACGCCCTGCAGCCAGGCTTCCCGTGTGAGGTAGGCCGCGGGCTTGCGCGTGGCGATCCGCTCCTCGATCAGTGCCGCGACCTGCGCCTGCTGCTCGGGTGTGACGGAATGCCCGGCCCCGGGCGCATCGGCGTACAGCGGCGTGTTCAGCGGAAGGCCCAGGCGCCAGAGCACCAGCCAGGCCGCCTCGTCGTGTGCGTTGGTGGTGCCGTGTCCGAAGGACACGCCGGCGGCATCGAGCCGTGCGGCCGCGCTGGCCACCAGGGCCGGCAGGGTGGCGCCGTGCGCCTGCGCCAGGGGGGCGTCGGTTGCCGTCATTCCGCGGCCGCCTGTGCGTTCAGCCGCTCGAGGGTGCGGCGGTAGATGTTCTTGAGCGGCTCGACGTCGACCACCACGACGTGTTCGTCGATCTTGTGGATGGTGGCGTTGGGGGGGCCGAGTTCGATGACCTGCCGGCACACCTGCGCAATGAAGCGCCCGTCGCTCGTGCCGCCGGTCGTGGAGAGCTCGGTCTCGATGCCCGTCTCGTCGGCGATGGCCTGCCGCACCGCGTTCACCAGCTCGCCCGGCGCCGTGAGAAACGGCTGCCCGCCGAGCGTCCAGGACACGCTGTATTCGAGTCCGTGGCGGTCGAGCAGGTTGTGGACGCGGGTCTTCAGGCCTTCGGCCGTGGACTCGGTCGAGAAACGGAAGTTGAAGTCGATCACCACGGTGCCGGGAATCACGTTGCTCGCGCCGGTGCCGCCGTGGATGTTGCTGATCTGCCAGCTCGTGGGCGGGAAGTAGTCGTTGCCCTGGTCCCAGGCGGTCGCCGCCAGTTCGGCCAGGGCGGGAAGGGCCTGGTGGATGGGGTTGCGCGCCAGTTGGGGGTAGGCGATGTGCCCCTGGATGCCGCGCACGGTGAGCTTGCCCGACAGCGTGCCGCGCCGGCCATTCTTGATCATGTCGCCGGTCTTCTGCACCGAGGTCGGTTCGCCGACGATGCACCAGTCGAGCGTTTCGCCGCGTGCGGACAGGTGCTCCACCACCACCTTCGTGCCGTCCACCGAAGGGCCTTCCTCGTCGCTCGTGAGCAGGAAGGCCACCGCGATGGACGGCTCGGGCGTGGCGGCCAGGAATTCCTCCACGGCGACCACGAAGGCCGCGATGGATGTCTTCATGTCGCTCGCGCCCCGGCCGTAGAGCTTGCCGTCGCGGTGGGAGGGCGTGAAGGGATGGCTGCTCCACTGCTCCAGGGGGCCCGTGGGCACCACGTCGGTGTGCCCGGCAAATACTATTGTTTTTGTAGCAGACTTTTCAATGGATCCGGCGGCATGAGGCCGTTTTGCCCACAAGTTGCTCACGCGGAAGGTGTCCGGGCCGCTATCGATCCGCTCGCACACGAAGCCCAGCGGTGCCAGGCGTTCGGCCAACAGGTCGAGGCAGCCGGCGTCATCGGGCGTGACGGAGGGGCGGGAGATGAGCTGTTCGGCCAGGATCAGGGTACGGGACATCGTGGACGCGGGCATCGCATGGCGCGGGGCCCGGAAGTGAGAGGAAAAGCAAAAAAGAAAGTCCGCCAGCGCCCCGAGGCATCGGCGGTGGCCCGGCGCCGCACCGTGTGCGGGCGCAGGCCGGTGGATCAATGGGGTTTGACGTCCAGCACGATCTCGGTGAAGGAGGGCTGGTCTTCTTCCTCCTGGGCGCCCGCATCCTTGCGGTCGCGTGCGGCGTTGGCGGCCTGCGAGAAATCGTTCTGGAGGCGCCACATCAGGTTGGTGGGCGAATCGGCATAGGCCAGGCCTTCCTTGCGGTCGATCCGGCCGTCCAGGATGAGGCGCGCCAGGTCGTGCTCGAAAGTCTGGGACCCTTCGGCCATCGACTTCTCCATGGCTTCGCGGACCCCGGAAAAATCGCCCTGTTCGATCATCTCGGCCACCAGCTTGGTGTTGAGCAGCACTTCGACGGCCGGCAGGCGGTCGCCCGTGGGCGAGCGCACCAGCCGCTGCGACACGACCGCCTTCAGCGCCGAGGCCAGGTCGCCCAGCATGGTGGAGCGCACTTCCACGGGGTAGAAGCTCAGGATCCGGTTGAGGGCGTGGTAGCTGTTGTTGCCGTGCAGCGTGGCCAGGCAGAGGTGGCCCGACTGCGCGTAGGCGATGGCGGCGGACATGGTCTCGCGGTCGCGGATCTCGCCGATCAGGATGACGTCGGGGGCCTGCCGCAGCGCGTTCTTGAGCGCCGTCTGCAGCGACTGCGTGTCGGCGCCGATCTCGCGTTGGTTGATGATGGATTTCTTGTTCTTGAACTGGTACTCGACCGGGTCCTCCACCGTGAGGATGTGGCCCGTGCTCTGCTCGTTGCGGCTGTCGATCATCGAGGCCAGCGTGGTGCTCTTGCCCGATCCCGTGGCGCCGACGACCAGCAGCAGCCCGCGCTTTTCGAGGATCAGGTCACCCAGGATGGGCGGCAGATTGAGGCTGGACAGCGCCGGAATGTGCTGCGCGATGAAACGCACCACCACGGCATAGCTGCCGCGCTGGCGCATGGCGCTCACGCGGAAGCGGCCCACGCCCGTGAGCGGCACCCCCATGTTCAGCTCGCCCGTCTCTTCCAGCTCTTCGATGCGGTCGGGCGGCACGATCTCCGAGAGCAGATTCTTCGGCGCGTCGTACGGCAGCAACTGGCTGTTGACCGGCACGCATTCGCCGTTGATCTTGATGAGGACCGGGGCGTTGGCCGAAAGGTAGACGTCCGAGGCCCGCTTTTCGGCCATCAGGCGAAGAATCCGCTCCATCGTGCTCATGGGTGTCCCTTGCGAAGGTGGGTGCGATATGGAAGAGACCGGGCGAGGAGGCGGCCGTTCTCAGTCGCGCAGGAGGTCGTTCAGGCTGGTCGTGGAGCGCGTCTTGGCATCGACCTTCTTGACGATGATGGCGGCGTACATGCTGTACTTGCCATCGCCCTTGGGCAGGCTGCCGCTCACCACCACCGAGCCGGCAGGCACGCGGCCGTAGCTCACCGTGTCGGTCGAGCGGTCGTAGATCGGGGTGCTCTGGCCGATGTACACGCCCATGGAGATGACGGAGTTCTCTTCGACGATCACGCCTTCGACGATCTCCGAACGAGCGCCGATGAAGCAGTTGTCCTCGATGATGGTCGGGTTGGCCTGCAGGGGCTCCAGCACGCCGCCCAGTCCCACGCCGCCGGACAGGTGCACGTGCTTGCCGACCTGCGCGCAGGAACCGACGGTGGCCCAGGTGTCGACCATGGTGCCTTCGTCCACGTAGGCGCCGATGTTCACGTAGCTGGGCATGAGGATCGCGCCCTTGGCGATGAAGCTGCCGCGCCGCGCAACGGCCGGCGGGACCACGCGCACGCCGGTAGCGGCCATCTCGGCGGCCGAGCGGCCCGCGAACTTGGTCGGCACCTTGTCGTAGAAGCCCAGGCTGCCGGCTTCGATCAGCTCGTTGTCCTTCAGGCGGAACGACAGCAGCACGGCTTTCTTGATCCACTGGTGCACGGTCCATTGACCGACGCCTTCGCGGGTGGCCACGCGCAGCTTGCCGGCGTCGAGCTCGGCGATCACGTGTTCCACGGCGTCCTGCACCTCGCGGGGGGCGGCGGCGGGAGACAGGCTGGTGCGGTTTTCCCAGGCGGTGTCGATGATGTTCTGCAGTTGTTGGGTCATGGTTCCGGTCAGGAAATCAGGGATGGGATTGAATGAATTGCACGATGCGCCGGGCGGCTTCGAGGCATTCCTCGACCTCGGCGACCAGCGCCATGCGCACACGGCCGGCGCCTGGATTGCGGCCGCCGGATTCGCGGGCGAGGTAGCTGCCCGGCAGCACGGTCACATTGTATTGAGCGAGCAGGGCGCGCGCGAATGCCGCGTCGTCCAGGCCGAGCCGTTCGGGCACGCCCGCCCACAGGTAGAAGCCTGCATCGGGCAGGGCGACATCCATCACCTGGGCGAGCAGGGGCGTGACCTGCTCGAACTTGCGGCGGTAGAGGGCGCGGTTGTCTTCCACATGGGTCTCGTCGCTCCATGCGGCGATGCTGGCGCCCTGCACGGCCGGGCCCATGGCGCTGCCGTGGTAGGTGCGGTAGAGCAGGAACGCCTTCATGAGCGCGGCGTCGCCCGCCACGAAGCCGCTGCGCAGGCCCGGGACGTTGCTGCGCTTGGACAGGCTCGTGAAGGCGATGAGGTTGCGGTAGTCGGTGCGGCCCAGGCGCGCTGCCGCTTCGAGCCCGCCGAGCGGCGGCTCGCCCTGGAAGTAGATCTCGCTGTAGCACTCGTCCGAGGCGATCACGAAGCCATGGCGGTCGCTCAGCGCGAAGATCTTTTCCCATTCGGCGAGCGGCATCACCGCGCCGGTCGGATTGCCCGGCGAGCACACGAACAGCAGCTGCGTGCGCTCCCACACCTCCTGCGGCACGCTGTCCCAGTCCACCGCGAAGTTGCGCGCAGGATCGCTGGGCGCGTAGTAGGGCTGGGCACCCGACAGCAGGGCCGCGCCTTCATAGATCTGGTAGAAGGGATTGGGGCAGACGACCGTGGCGCCGGCCTGCGTGGGATCGATCACGGTCTGGGCGAACGCGAACAGCGCTTCGCGCGAGCCGTTGATCGGCAGGATCTGCGTGGCCGCGTCGATGGCGATGCCGTAGCGGCGGCGCACCCATTCGGCGCAGGCCTCCCGCAGCCGGGGCTCGCCGGCCGTGGCGGGATAGCTTGCCAGGCCGCCGAGGCTGTCGGTCAGGGCCTGCTGGATGAAGGGCGGGGTGGGGTGCCGAGGCTCTCCCATGCCCAGGCTGATGGGGCGGAGGCCGGCCGGGGGCTGGACCCCCGCGAAAAGCTGTCGCAGCCGCTCGAAGGGGTAGGGCTGCAGGTGGGAGAGCAGGGGATTCATGG
Source organism: Acidovorax sp. NCPPB 4044 (assembly GCF_028069655.1). NCBI lineage: Bacteria > Pseudomonadati > Pseudomonadota > Betaproteobacteria > Burkholderiales > Comamonadaceae > Acidovorax > Acidovorax sp. NCPPB 4044. Next base: position 2,238,317 of record NZ_JAMCOS010000001.1, on the reverse strand, counting down.
GGCGCCATTATCGGGGCAGCAAGGCGGCGGACCGGGCCGGATCGGCGTATTCCCGCCTTGTCAATCCGCTGTAAGTGCCGGCCAATAGGATCCAGCCCCTATACAGAGAGGAGACAACAGGATGGCTGCTTTCCTGCCGCTGCGCCCGGCCGTGCAACTGCTGCGCGGACTGCGCATTCCTGCAAAGCTCGCGCTCTGCACGGCGACGGCGCTCCTGGGGTTGCTGGCCTCCGCCTGGGCAGCTGCCGTGTATGGAGCCGCCACCGGTGCATGGACCGCGGTGGCGTTCGGCGTGCTGCTGGTCTACCTGTCGATTGCGCTGGCGGTCAGCCTGACTGCCGACCTGGGCGAACTGGCCCAGGCCATGGAAGCCACGGCAGGCGGCGACCTGTCCTGCAGCACGCCGCCGCGCGGCCGGGACGAACCCGCGCTGCTGGCGCAATTGCTGGGGCGCATGGTGGTCACGCTCTCGTCCATGGTGGCCGACATCCGCAGCAACGCGGCCTTGGTGGCCCATGCCGGGCAGAGCCTGGCCGCCGACAACCGGGCGCTGGCCGACCGTACCGAGCAGCAGGCCGCCAACCTGGAAGAGACCGCCGCGAGCGTGGAGCAACTCGTCTCCGCCGTGCAGCAGAACGCGCAGACGGCACAGGCCGCGGACCGCCGAGCCGGGCAGGTGCGCACCGCGGCCGACGAGGGTACACGCGCGATGGACCGTGCAGTGCAATCCGTGGAGGCGATCCAGCAGAGCGCACGGCGCATGGCGGAAATCATCGGCGTGATCGATTCGATTGCCTTCCAGACCAACATCCTCGCACTCAACGCGGCCGTCGAAGCGGCGCGCGCGGGCGAACAGGGCCGGGGTTTCGCGGTGGTGGCCGCCGAGGTGCGGACGCTGGCGCAGCGGTCCGGCAACGCAGCCCGGGAGATCCGCGACCTGATCGGCGAATCGGTGCGCCAGGTGGGCGTCAGCGCGGACCTCATCCGCGCCGCGGGAGAAGGCATCTCCGGTATGGCTGAAGGCATCCGCGGCATGGCCGGCAACGTGAGCGAGATCTCCGGCTCCAGCAGCGCACAGAGCACCGGGTTGGCCGAGATCAGTGCCGCGGTGCGGCAGATCGACGAGATCACCCAGCACAACGCGCAGATGGTGGGGCTGGCCGTGCAGCAGGCCGAAGCACTCGAGAACCGGGCGGCTACCCTGTCGCGCGCGGTGCTGTCGTTCCGGCTGCAGCAAGGGACTGCCGAGGAGGCCATGGCGCTGGTCGAGCGGGCTGCCGCCCAGCGGCGCATGGCCGGGTCGCGGGAGGCGTTCCTGCGCATGGTCACCGATCCGGCGCAGCCCTACCACGATCGCGACATGTATGTGTTCGTGCTCGACCGGGCCGGAACCTACCTCGCCTTCGGCGGCAACCCGGCGAAGGTGGGCACGCGGGTGCAGGACATCCCCGGCATCGACGGCGCACGGCTGGTCGCCGACATCGTGGCGCAGGCCGAGCGGGCCCCCGGGTGGGTGGAATACGGCATCACGAACCCGGCCACAGGGAAGGTGCAGACCAAGATGTCGTTCGTGCGCACGGTGGACGACGTCTACCTGGGTTGCGGCGTCTACAAATCGCTGGCCATCCGTGCCTGAGGGCCGGGCGCTTCGAGGGCGTTTCAGCCGGGTGCGCCGGGGGTGCGCTTCTGCCGTGCGCGGGCCAGGGCTGCGGCAACGGCGGCGCGGCGTGCCGCCGCGGCATCGGTGTCCGAATCGAGGCTGCCGGGCGAAGGCGCCGGCGCGGCGGCAGCCAGCGATCGGCGCGATTCCCGGGCCGGCGGCTCGGCCGGTGTTTCGGAGCACTCCGCCGATCCCAGCCGGGCCTGATGGACCTGGTACCGGTGCCGCGCATGTTCCGCCTGCGGGAGCGACCAGCCAGCCCAGCCCGTCTGCGCGCCGCTGGCGGGTTCCAGGACGATGCAGTCCACCGGGCACACGGGGATGCACAGCTCGCAGCCGGTGCAATGCGGCTCGATCACGGTGTGCATGTACTTGTGGGTGCCGAGGATGGCGTCCGTGGGGCAGGCCTTGATGCACAGCGTGCAGCCGATGCACCAGTTCTCATCGATCACGGCGACGGTGCGGGGCCCTTCGCTCCCGCATTGCGGATCGAGCGGAATCGGCGGCCGGCCGGTGATGGCCGCCAGCCGTGCAACGCCCTCGGCACCACCGGGCGGACAACGGTTGATCTCCGCATCGCTCGCGGCAACCGCCCGCGCGTAGGCCGCGCAGTCGGGATAGCCGCAGCGTGTGCACTGGGTCTGCGGCAGGGCCGCGTCGATGCGTGCGGCCAGGTCCTCCCGGGAAGGCCGGGCTGGGGGGCTCAAGCCTTGCGCGCGCCGCGCCGGTCGCGCGGTGCGGGGGCGGCAGTGGCGGTCGGCAACTCTTCGGCGGCTTCGGCCTTGAAGGCGGCGACTCCACCCGTGCGGCGACGGGGAGCGTCTTCGCTGGGCACCGAGGCACTGTCGACCGTGGTGGCCGGCTGCGGATCGTGGGCCAGGATGAAGTCGCGCACCTGCGGGTACACGATGTCGCGCCAGCGGCGCCCGCTGAAGATGCCGTAGTGGCCCGCGCCCTTGACTTCGACGTGCTCGCGGTCCTTCTCGGGGATGGAGGTGCACAGGCCATGGGCGGCCTCGGTCTGGCCGGAGCCCGAGATGTCGTCCAGCTCGCCTTCGATGGTCAGGAGCGCCGTGGTGCGGATGTCCTGCGGCCGCACGCGCTCGGACTGGCCCGCCGGCGAACGCACGTCCCAGGTGCCGTGCACCAGGCTGTAGTCCTGGAAGACGGTCTTGATGGTTTCGAGGTAGTAGTCGGCGTCCATGTCGAGGACGGCGTTGTACTCGTCGTAGAACTTGCGGTGGGCCTCGGCGCTGGCATCGTCGCCCTTGATGAGGTCCTTGAAGTAGTCGTAGTGGCTCTTGGCGTGCCGGTCAGGGTTCATGGCCACGAAACCGGTGTGTTGCAGAAAGCCCGGGTACACGCGCCGCCCGGCACCGGGGAAGCTGTCGGGCACGCGGTAGATCACGTTGTTCTCGAACCACTCGTAGCTGCGCTGGGTGGCCAGGTTGTTCACGGCCGTGGGCGACTTGCGCGCATCGATGGGGCCGCCCATCATGGTCATGGACAGCGGCGTCTTCTCACCGCGGCTGGCCATGAGGGAGACGGCAGCCAGCACCGGCACGGTGGGCTGGCACACGCTCATGACGTGGCAGTTGCCATAGCGGTCCTGCAGCAGGCGGATGAAGTCCTGCACGTAGTTCACGTAGTCGTCTAGGTGGAATTCGCCTTCGGAGAGCGGCACCAGGCGGGCGTTCTTCCAGTCGGTGACATAGACCTTGTGGCCCTGCAGCATGGCGCGCACGGTGTCGCGCAGCAGCGTGGCGTAGTGCCCCGAAAGCGGCGCCACGATCAGCACGGCCGGCTGGCGCTTGATGGTCTCCAGCGTGCCCGGGCTGTCGCAGAAGCGCTTGAAGCGTCGCAGCTCGCAGAACGGCTTGTCCAGTTCGACGCGCTCGTGGATGACGACTTCGTGGCCACCCACGTCCACCGTCGAGATGCCGAACACCGGCTTCTCGTAATCCTTGCCGAGCCGGTACAACAGGTCGTAGCCCGCGGACATGCGCTGGGCATACACGGTGTGGCTGAACGGCGACACCGGGTTGCTGTAGATCTTGGAGACGGTCTGGGCCAGATCCGCGAAGGGCTCCATGAGGGAGCGCTGCGTTTCGTAGAGGTTGTAGAGCATGGGGGCGAGCTCAGCAGAGAAATGTTGCAGTGCAATATAGCAGCAGTTCGCAAAGGGCGTGTGGCGTGAAAACACGGATAGAGAGTCGCCAATGCGACACCCTGAAGTCGTTGCCCGGTAACGCCCCGATGCTCTCTTTTTGTGAGCAGTAAGTTTAAGTAACCACGCCGTTCGTGCGCCTTTTGGGCTGTTTCACAGTGCTACGGATGGTCCTTGAGCCACGCTTCGAACGCTTCCCGGGAACTGTTTCGCAGAGCCCTGCGGAAGGTGGTTCTGTCCCCCAGGTAGAGGCAGTGCCGGATCACCGTGTAGGGATTGAAGCTCGTCTGCGGATTCGTTTCCTCGAAGTACTGCTTGTAGCGCTTCACGGTGCCGAGTGTCGCCCGCAAAAAAGTGTTGAAGCGCGCGCGGGTGATGCCCGGCGCCCAACTGCGGATGTCGGCCACGAAAAGATCCACCTTGTGCGGGTCGAAATCGCAGTCCTTGAAGAAGTGGTTGGCGATCTTGAGGAAGGTGAAGGCGTTGAGCTCGCTGCCCCCCGCGGCCGGGCCGGCCCGCTCTCCGGCAGGCTCCGCCGCAGCCGCATCGGTGTCTGCGGCTTCGGTCTCGTCGGGCGCCTGCCGCAGCTCGGCCTCGGTGGCATCCCGGATCTGCCGGAACTCGCGGTCCGCAAGTTCGAACAGGGCCGAGAGCACATTGATGCGACGCTTGAGCTGGCCCGGGATGGATTTCTTGTACTTGATCTTGTGGTCCAGCACGCTCCAGGAGTCCTGGATGATCGTGCGCACCTGCAGCTCGAAGGGCTGGGCGGCATAGGCTGCGTGCTCGGGCAGGGATGCCTGCACCGCGTTGAGCCGCAGGTCGAGGTGCAGGCCCTTGTATCCGAACGAGCCTTCGGTGCTTTCCACGGCCGACACCTTGTCGGTCACGTCGATCACGTCGAAGTGCGAGCGCACGGCCTGCGCCGCCTTTTCCAGTTCGTCCTCGTAAAGGCAGACCACCCGCACGCCGATCAGGTCGGTAATGTAGTGCCGGATTTCATAGGGCGTATTGCTTTCTTCGAGGGCCGCCCGGTATTTGCGCGAGAACTTCGCGATACATTCCTGACGGTCCTTGATCCGGCCTTCGACCTTGGTGATGTCCAGGTGCGGGGTGCGCGACAGGATCGACTGGAGAAGGGCGATATAGGAGGCGCAGGCGTATTGCAGGGCAGGCAGTTCCTGCTCGTAGAAGGCTTCGAAGCCTCTTTCTTCCCTGGAAAAATCGAGCGACGGCATGAAACAGGCAAAAGTACCAAAACAAGGGCAGAGCGGCCGGGCTCCAGCGATTCCGGCACCCCGATGCGGGGTGATGGTAGTCCACTGCCGGCGCCGTTTCGGCGCCGCCGCGGTAGGACGGGGCCGCAATCCGTCCCACGGGCCGGGATGCGCCTTGCGCCACCCCGGGCGGGGCTTGCCACCGCCTGCCGTCCGTGCCACCCTGCGCTGCGCATGAGTTCATCGCCGTCACCCCGCCTTTCGGGCCCGTCCAGCCGGGCAGCGTTGCCGTTCTGGCACGTGCGGCTGGCATTTGCGCCCCTGCTGTCGGCGGCCTTGCTCGGTATCACTTATCTTTATTGGCACCATGCCGAACAGTTGCAGGACACGCGGCGCCGGCAGAATTTCGATGCCGCCGCCGAACGCGTGGTGTCCGGCCTGCGCGACCGGATGGGCGCCTACGAAATGGTGCTGCGCGGGCTCAAGGGCTATGTGGACGGCTCCTCCACCATCGACCAGAACGAATTCACGGCCTACGTGGAGGCGCTGCAGCTGGACCAGACACGCCCCGGCCTGCAGGCGCTGTGCCTGCTGGAGCAGGTGCCTCAGGAGAGCCTGCGGGCCCACGTGCAATCCATGCGGGCGCAGGGTTTCGATCGGTATGAGGTCCGCTCGCGGGGCGGGCAGGGCATGTATGCCGTGATCACGCGGGTGGAGCCGCGCACGCGCGGCAACCTGAGCGCGCTGGGTTTCGACACCGGCAGCCTGCCCGCCGCGCGCGAGGCGATGGACCGCGCCCGCGACACCGGGATGATGGCGCTGTCGGGGCTGTGGAGCGGGGGCGGCGACGAAGACCCCGGGCTGATGATGTTCCTGCCGCTCTATTCCGGCGGCGGCATGCCGGCCAGCCTGGACGGCCGCAGGGCGTCCATCCACGGCTGGGTGGCCGCGCCGTTCCGCGTGGCCGCAGTGGCCGACGCGCTGATGAACGAACTGGACCCGGCCGTGTCGCTGCGCATCCAGGACGGCCAGCCCTGGAACACCCCGGCCGGGGAAAGCACCGACCTGTACAACTCCAGCGGCACGGCCCTGCCACCCAGCGTCCAGACGGGCGGTGAGCGGCTGCTGGCGGTGCGCACCTTCACGGTGGGCGGCCGGCCCTGGACGCTTTCGATGGAGCCACTGCCCGCCTTCGACCAGCGCCTGGGGCGGGACAACCACGCACTCATCGCCTGGCTGGGCGCGCTCATCAGCGTGCTGGCCGGCTGGTTCATCGCCATGCAGGCGACGGGCCACCAGCGCGCGCTGGCCATGGCGCGCTCCATGACGAGCGAGCTGCGCACGGCCCGCGACGACCTGGAGGGCATCCTGCAGGCCGTGCCCGACCTGCTGTTCGAGCTGGACATGGATGGCCGCATCCTCTACCACCGCTCGGCCCGCGCCGATCTGGCGCCCGCGCCCAGCAAGGCCTTCGAAGGCCGCATGCTGCAGGAGGTGCTGGCTCCCGAGGTGGCGACGGAATTCCTGCGGGCGCTGCGTGAAGCCGATGTCCAGGGCGTGTCGCTGGGTCGGCAATACCACCAGCACACGGCCGGCGGCGAGCGCTGGTTCGAGCTGTCCGTGGCACGCCGGCACGGCCTGCCGGCCGAAGGGGACGCCGATGCCGAAGGCCCGTCGCGCTACGTCGCGCTGGCGCGGGACGTCACGGCCCGCCGCGAGGCCGAAGCGGCCATGCACCGGCTGGCCTACTACGACGCGCTGACCGGGCTGCCCAACCGCCGCCTGCTGTTCGAGCAATTACAGGAAGCCCTCGACCAGGCGCGGGGCGAAGGGCGCATCGGCGCGCTCTTCTTCATCGACCTGGACAACTTCAAGCAGCTCAACGATGCGCGCGGCCACGCCGTCGGCGACCGGCTGCTGGTGCAGGTGGCACGGCGGCTCGAGCGGCTGCTGCAGGGTTTCGGCAGCGTGGTGCGCATCGGCGGGGACGAGTTCGTGGTGTTGATCCCGCGCATCGCCAACGGCATGCAGGCCAGCGTGGATGCCGCGGGCGCGATGGCAGCGCGACTGCGCGAAGGCATGGAGACGCCCCACGACCTGGGCAGCACCTCCCACTCGATCACCGCCAGCACGGGTGTGACGCTTTTCCCCAAGGGCGACGAAACCGCCGAAGACCTGCTGCGCGAAGCCGACACCGCCATGTACCGCGCGAAGTCGCTCGGCAGCAACCGGGTGTGTTTTTTCGAGGCCGACATGCAGGCCACCGCCGAGGAGCGGCTCTCGCTGGAGCAGGACCTGGCGCAGGCCGTGGCCGACGATGCGCTGGACATCCACATCCATCCCCAGGTCGACCGGAGCGGTGCCGTCTGCGGCGGCGAGCTGCTGCTGCGCTGGGTACACCCCGTGCACGGCAAGGTGTCGCCGGCGCGCTTCGTGGCCATCGCGGAAGACTCCGGGCTCATCCTGCGGCTGGGCGCGCGCGTGATCCGCCGTGCCTGCGACGCGCTGGCGCAACTGCAGGCTGCCGGGCGCGACCTGACGATTTCGGTGAACGTGAGCGCCCGGCAGTTCCGGCAGGACGATTTCGTGGCCTACGTGCGCGATGCCATCGCCTACAGCGGCGCACCGGCCTCGCAGCTCATCCTCGAGGTGACCGAGACCCTGCTGGTGGAGAACTGGCAGGACACCGCGCGGCGCATGGCCGAACTGGTGCGGCTGGGGGTGCGCTTTTCGATCGACGATTTCGGCACCGGGTATTCGAGCCTGGCCTACCTGAAGCGGTTGCCGCTCTATGAACTCAAGATCGACAAGAGCTTCGTGCAGGACGCGCCCGACCAGCCCAACGACGCGGCCATCGTGCGCGCCATCCTGTCGATGGCGCAGCACCTGCGGCTGCGCGTGGTCGCCGAGGGCGTCGAAACCCCGGCCCAGGCGGAATTCCTGGCACGCCACGGCTGCGACGCCATGCAGGGCTACCTGTACGCGCAGCCCATCCCGCTGAAGGAGTGGCTGGCCGCTCAGGCCGGCGAGACCGCCGTGTCCTGAGGCGCCCGCGCCAGCGAGGCCGCGTCCGCAGCCTCCGCCGCGGCCCGTGGCGGCGTGCGGGCGATGGCCATCACCTCGCGCGCGGGCAGGTGCTTCAGGCGGTGGTCGCTCCAGGCCTGCCGCCAGCGGCGTGCGCCGGGCAGACCGTTGCGCAGGCCGAGCATGTGCCGCGCAATCGGATACCAGGGCGTGCCGTGCAGCGCGGCTTCGCGTTCCATGTATTCGACCATGGCTTCCTCGGCCGCTTCGCGCGTCAGGCCGGCATCGGGCGCGCCGAAGTGCAGCGTGTCCCAGCGGGCCAGCCACCAGGGGTTGTGGTACGCCTCGCGGCCGATCATCGCGCCGTCCAGCCCACCGTCCAGCGCCTGCTGCACCGCGCCGTCGGTGGACAGGCCGCCGTTGATGGCGAGCGTGAGGCCGGGAAACTCGGCCTTCAGCCGGTGCACCACGTCGTAGCGCAGCGGGGGGATCTCGCGGTTCTCTTTCGGAGAGAGCCCTTCCAGCCAAGCATTGCGGGCGTGCGCGATGAAGACGCTGCAGCCCGCCTCGGCCACGGTGCCGACGAAGTCCCGCACGAAGCCATAGTCTTCGTTGCGCCCGATGCCGATCCGGTGCTTGACCGTGACCGGCACATCCACGGCATCGACCATGGCCTTCACGCAGTCCGCCACGAGCCGCGGTTCGTTCATGAGGCAGGCACCGAAGGCACCGCGCTGCACGCGCTCGCTGGGGCAGCCGCAGTTGAGATTGATCTCGCCATAGCCCCACTGCGCGCCCAGACGCGCCGCATGTGCCAGATCGGCGGGTTCGCTGCCGCCCAGTTGCAGCGCGACCGGGTGTTCCTCGGCATTGAAGCGCAGGTGCCGCTCGACATCGCCATGCACCAGCGCGCCGGTGGTCACCATCTCGGTGTAGAGCAGGGCGTGCTGGCTCAGCAGCCGGTGGAAGTAACGGCAGTGGCGATCGGTCCAGTCCATCATGGGAGCGACTGAAAGGCGCCAAGGACTGAATGGTTTCGGTTCTCCGTCTGGATCAACCGCTTGCACTGGATCTGGCAACATCTTTCACTGTCCTGTCTTGCATGATTTCGCTTCTTTTCCCAATTTCGCGCCGCGGTGCCTTATGGGGGCCCACCAATCGCTGCCAGCACTGCCGACTGGCGCGATACCGCGTTGAACGAGCAGTCCACAGACTTCTTCGCAGATCCGATTGACGCAAGGCCGTGGCGCGGACATGCCGAGGGGAACTGGCAGGCACCCGCGCGCGGTGGTTGGGCTGGAGGGGGGCTGGGGCGGATTATCTCAGCGGGGCCGAAAACACCCCCGGGCAGGGACATGGCAGGAAGATGGATACCTGGCCCGGAGGGCTTGGGGCCGCGCTCCGAGGGGCATTGGTAGCATCGGGACCGTTGTCACCGTCTTAGCCAAGGAGTCGCCCATGCCCACGAAACATCCGTTCGCAGCGTTCGCCCTCGCGGCCATCGCCGTTCCCGCACTGGCCCAATCCGACCGCCAGGTCGCCGAAGACATGCTGACCCGCTCGGCCAATGTCTGTCCCGGCCATAGCACCGAGCGCACCGCGCCGACGGTCAAATCGGTGCCCGTGGGCGCCCTGCGGGTGATGCTCGACCGCGGCCTGGTGATGTGCCCGGACCGGCGCCTGGACGCCGATGCACCGGCCGTGTTCTACGGCCGGCTCGGCGTGTTCGCATGGAACCCGGAGGTCGCCGCCGGCCCGGCCGTGATCGCCAGGCAGATCGATGCGATGACCAGGAAGGACGAGTACCCGTCCGAGACCCTGGTGTGGGACACCAAAGGCACGCCGCTGAAGCAGCGCACCGTGCCGATGTTCGAACCCAGGCCCGGGGCGGCCGTTTTCTACAAGGCCCGCTAGGCAGCGGGTGCGCGCACCAGCGCTGACTCCCATAGAGGCGGCGTGCATTCCATAGCTGCTATAACTTGATTCAACCAACACCCCGATTCGAGAGGAACGCATGTCGATCAAATCCCTTCTGAAATCCACCGTGGCGGCCCTGGCGGTCGCAGCCAGTGGAACGCTGTTCGCACAGGGCACGCCCCTCGATGCGGCAGCCTTCGACGCGCTGGTGGCGCAGGGCCCCGTGGCCGATGCAGCGACCATCGCGTCGAGCACTTGGGCGACCAAGATCAAGCAGGCCGGCACGCTGCGCCTGGGCGGCACGCAGACCTCGAACCTCTTCTCGCTGCTCAACGAGAAGGACGGCCGGATCCGCGGCTTCGACGCCGGCTTGGCCCAGCTCATCACCCGCTACATCCTGGGCGACGCGACCAGGTACCAGCTCACGCAGGTGAACTCGTCCACGCGCGAGCAGGTGCTCCTCAACGACCAGGTGGACATGGTGTTCGCCACGTACTCCATCACCCCCGCGCGCGCCGAGAAGATTTCGTTCGCCGGCCCGTACTACACCTCGCAGGCGGGGGTGCTGGTCAAGGCGAACAACAAGGCGATCCAGTCGTATGGCGACCTGGGCGGCAAGAAGGTCGCCACGCAGGCCGGCTCCACGGGCCCCGCCATCCTGGCGCAGCACACGCCCAAGGCGGCCGTGCAAGAGTTCCAGACGCACCAGGAAGCGCTCGACGCGCTGCGCCAGGGGCGCGTGGACGCGTATGTCACCGACCACACACTGCTGCTCAACGCCCTGAGCCTGGGGAGCGGCGACGCCAAGCTGGCGGGCACGCCTTTCGGTGCGCAGGACCCCTACGGCATCGGCCTGCCCAAGGGCTCCGATGGCGTGGCCTTCATCAACGCCTTCCTGAAGAAGATCGAAGCGGACGGCACCTGGGCCAAGCTCTGGACCGTTTCCATCGGGCAGCGCACCGGCAGTACCGCCGTGCCGACACCGCCCGCGCTTCCCTGAGCGATGGGCGACGTCGCCAAAGTCCTGGCCGACTACGGGCCTGCCTTCGGGCAGGCCCTTTTTCTGACATGGAAGCTCACCGTCCTGTCGTTCGTGCCCGGCTTCCTGCTGGGCGTGGCCGTGGCGGTGCTCCGGCTCCTGCCGCTGCCGCCGCTGCGCTTTGTGCTGACCGGCTACGTGGAGATCTTCCGCAACATTCCCAGCGTGGCGCTGCTGATCTTCATCGTGTTCGCGTTGCCCGATCTCGAGATGCTCGTCGACTATGAGCCGGCCGTGGTGCTCACGTTGACGCTGGTCTGCTCCGCGTTCACGGCCGACTACCTGCGCTCGGGCATCAATACCGTGAGCGGCGGCCAGGTCGAAGCCGCGCTCAGCCTGGGCATGCGGCCGGTGCGCGTCATCTCCGCCGTGGTCTTGCCGCAGGCGCTGCGCGCGGTGGTGCAGCCGATGACGTCGCTGCTGATCGCGTTGATGCTCTCGACCTCGCTGGCATCCCAGGTGCCGTTTCCGGGCCGCGAACTGACCGCGCTGGTGTCCAAGATCGCCACGGATTCCGCAGCGGGCATGGCCGCGTTCGCCGTGGCGGCCGCGATGTACGTGGCGAGCGGGTTGCTCATCGCCTGGGGGGGCGCCACCCTCGAAAAGAAGATGCGGATCCTGCGATGAGCCGCACCCTCGAAGACATCCTGTTCGGCGCTCCCAGCCCCCAGGCACGCAAGCGCACGCGGGCGATGAGCGCGGCCACGGCGGCCGTGCTGCTCCTGCTGGCGGCGGCCGTCGTGTTCCGGTTCCATTCGGCGGGGCAGCTCGACGCCCGGTACTGGACCTTCTTCGCCTGGCCGACGACCTGGAAGTTCCTGGCCAGCGGCCTGCTCGGCACGGTGGCGTCGGCCGCCATGTCCGCCGCCATCGCGCTGGCGCTCGGGCTGGTGCTGATGGCGGGGCGCCTGGCACGGCCGCGGCTCGTCCGCTGGCCGAGCATCGCCGTCATCGAGTTCCTGCGCGGCACGCCGACGCTGCTGCTCATCTACGTGTGCTTTCTGGTGCTCCCCCCGGCGGGCATCAAGCTCGGCACCTACTGGATGCTGACGCTGCCGGTCGGCCTCAGCACCGCCGCGGTGGTGGCCGAGGTGTACCGCGCGGGCGTCCTCGCCGTGCCGCGCGGCCAGACCGACGCCGCACGGAGCCTGGGCCTGACCGAAACCCAGGTGTTCTTCTCGATCGTCTTTCCGCAGGCGCTGCGCTACATCGTCCCGGCGCTGGTGGCGCAACTGGTCATCGTGGTCAAGGACACCACCTTCGGCTACATCGTCACCTACGGCGAGCTCATGCAGAACGCCAAGGTGCTCATCGCCAACTACCACGCGCTGGTGCCCGTGTACCTAGTGGTCGCGGCGCTGTACTGCCTCGTGAATTACGCGATCTCCCGGGCCAGCCGGCGGCTCGCCCGGCCGAGGGTGTGACCGCGCCGGGCAGCGGGTGCGTGCCGGGCGCGGGTTTTGGGTCATTTCGCCTTCATGCCGCCGGATTCATTCAATAGTTTGCTATTGATTGGATAGCAAAATAGCCTTCCTGGCGGGGGCATCGATCACTCCGCCGGTGCTCCGGGCTCCAGCGGCGCGGGCCCGGTGGGCGCAGCCGCCGGGCGGGCAGGGGGCGGTACCGGGGTGGCCGCGCCGAAGCGCCGGCACTGGTTCTTGCCGTCCTGCTTGGCCTCGTACATGGCATGGTCGGCCTGGCGCAGCAGCAGGTCGGGCGCATCGCCGTCCAGGGGGTAGAAGCTGAGCCCGATGCTGGCCGAGACGAAGCCCTGGCCGTGGGACAGCGGCACGGGCTGGCGCACGGCAAGCAGGATGCGTTCGATGAGCGGATCGCAATCGGCGGGGGTCTGCAGGCCGTTGATGAGCACCACCATCTCGTCGCCGCCCAGCCGGGCCAGCGTGTCCTCGGCGCGCAGCTGGGCCTGGATGCGGCGGCCGACCTCGATCAGGAGCTGGTCGCCGGCGGCATGGCCGTGCTGGTCGTTCACGCGCTTGAAGCCGTCCAGGTCGAGGTAGCACACGGCCAGGAGCTGGTGGCGCCGCTGGGCCTGGGCGATGGCATGCACGAGGCGGTCGGCCAGCAGGCGGCGGTTGGGCAGGCCGGTCAGGCTGTCGTAGAGCGCGATGTGCTCCAGCTCCAGTTCGTGCGCCTTGAGCTGGCTGATGTCGGTGATGACCACGATGTAGTGGTGCGGGTGCCCCTCCTTGCCGAGCACCCCGGCGATGGACACGCGCTGGGGCATGGCGCTTTCCAGGCCGCGCCCGAGCATCTCGCCCTGCCAGTACCCCTGCGATTGCACGGCCCGCCAGATCGCCGGGAACCGGGGGCGGGCGGGGGCGGGCGCATCGGGATCGGCATCGTCCGCGCCGGCCGCCGCCGGATAGAGCTCTTCGAGCGGGTGGCCCAGCAGGTCTTCGCGGCACAGTCCGGTCATGCGCTCGAACGCGGGGTTGGCGTCCACCACGTGGTGGTCGGAGTCGAGGATCAGCACGGCCTCATAGCTGTGCTCGAACACGCTGGCCGCGATGCCCAGGCGCATCTCGGCCTCCTTGACGCCGCGCAGGTCGATCAAAAAGCCCACGAAGAGCGGGCCGCCAGGGGCATCCGCGCGGCCGATGGACAGGCGCAGCGGGATGCCGCTGCCGTCGCGGTGCAGGCCGACCACCTCGCGGCCCGTGCCGATGATGCGGGCCTCGCCGGTGGCGAGGTAGCGCTCCAGGTAGCCGTCGTGCGCCTGGGCGTAGGGCGAGGGCATCAGCATGCGGATGTTGCGGCCCTGCACGTCGGCGGCGCTCCATCCGAAGATGCGCTCGGCCGACTGGTTGAAGCTCTGCACGATGCCTTTGCTGTCGATGGTGATGATGCCGTCCACGGCCGTGTCGACCAGCGCGCGCAGGCGCGATTCGCTGCGCCGCACCTTGCGGTACAGGTCGCGGTAGAGGATGAGGCCGTTCACCGCGCCCGCGAACAGGCCCACGCAGGCGGTGACCAGCGCCACCGTGAGCGCCAGCATCTGCGCCCATTCGTGGGCGTCGGCGGCCTCCGGCTCGGCGGTGCCCACGAAGCGCGCCGCGGCCATGGCGGTGTAGTGCATGCCGGCGATGGCGCTGCCCAGGATGGCGCCGCCCAGCAGGTTGGCCTGCCAGGCGGCCATGCCGATGCGCCGCTGGAGCATGAAGCGCACCCAGAGCGCCGCGTTCGCCAGCCCCACCGCCACGGCGAGCGAGGCCATGAACCACACCGGGTCGTAGCGCAGCAGCGGCGCCATGCGCATCGCCGCCATGCCCATGTAGTGCATCGTGCCGATGCCGGCGCCCACCAGCACGCCGCCCAACAGCAATTGCCGCGTGGCCACGCGATCGCGCGCCAGCAGCGAAAGCGCCAGCCAGGACGCTCCCATGGCCGGCAGCATCGACAGCAGCGTGGTCCCCACGTCGTAGTGCACCGGCGCGCAGAGCGTGAAGGAGAGCATGCCGATGAAGTGCATGGCCCAGATGCCCGCGCCGAGGGCCACGCCCGCGCTGGTGAGCGCCAGGGTGCGCGAGAGCGCCACCTGGGCGTTGCGCGCCTGGCCCGAGAGATACAGCGCCAGCGTGGACGACAGCACGGCCACGCCCACGGACAGCGCGACGAGCACGGGATCGTGGCTGCCGACCAGCAGCGAAGAGGGCGCCACGCCCTCCGCTCCATCCCACAGGAAAAAACGCTCGAGATCCAGCATGCGTGGTGGTCCTCCCGGATGGCAGGCGTCTCCCGCGCGGCCCGGCCCCGCAAGGGTGCCGCCTGAATGGATCGCCTGCCCGTGTCGTGCACGTATCGATTTGTGTCGCAATGATGCCGGGGATGGGCCCGTGGGGGCAAGCACCGGCGCGAATGCCCCGCCGGCCGCGATCGCGCGGCCGCCCCGAAAGCTTCGTGTCAGGCTGGCGTTCTAGGGGTGAGGCCCCGCGGCCAGGTTCAGGCAGCGGCCTGCAGGCCCTGGCTGAAATGGTCCAGCATGGCCGTGGCGGCGGCCTCGGCGTCCCGCGCCTGCAGCGCGGCCAGGAGGTCGCCGTGCTCGCGCAGCGACTCTTCGATGCGGCCCTGGCGCAGCAGCGAGTTGTGCCGGTTGAGCTTCATGACCTTGCGCAGGTCGGCCACCATCTGGTTGCGCCAGCGGTTGTCGGCCAGTTCCAGCAGCCGCATGTGGAAGCGCTCGTTCACGCTGAAGAACCGCTCGCGGTCGCCCACCGCGGCCGATAGTTCGGCGTGCAGCGCCTCCAGCTCGCGCATCTGCGCGTCGGAGGCGCGGCCCGCCACCACGCGCGCCGCGTCGCTCTCCAGCAGGGCGAGCAGGTGGTAGACGTCGCGCAGATCCTTGTCGGACACCTCGGTCACATAGGCGCCGCGGCGCACCTTCATCGTCACCAGGCCCTCGGCGGCCAGCACCTTGAGCGCCTCGCGCAGCGGCGTGCGGCTGATGCCGAATTCCTCGGCGATCTTCAGCTCGTCGATCCAGCTCCCGGGCTCTAGCTGGCGCTGGAAGATGCGCTGGCGCAATTGCTCCGCCACCTCTTCGTAGAGCGCGCGGGGGGTCAGCGGGGCCGTGGACATGGCGCGAAATGTAGCCCAAAAAAACTATAAATTAATAATTACGGATCGGATAGACTTGGCCGCATCTCTCGCGACACGCCCGGAGACAAGGCGGCGCGGGCATTGCCATCCCTCACAGCGAGCCGTTTCCATGAGCAGCAGCCGTCTTCCCGAGCCCGAATTCCAGCCAGCCGACCTCGCCGCGTGGGCCAAGGCGGCCGCAAAGTCCGCCCCGGGCGGCGACGTGCAGGCACTGAACTGGGTCACGCCGGACGGCATCGCCGTGAAGCCGCTCTACACCGCCGAGGACACGGCGGGCCTGCCCCACACCCACACGCTGCCCGGCTTCGAGCCCTATGTGCGCGGCCCGCAGGCCACCATGTACGCGGTGCGCCCCTGGACCATCCGCCAGTACGCCGGCTTTTCCACGGCCGAGGAATCGAATGCCTTCTACCGCAAGGCGCTGGCGGCCGGCGGGCAGGGGGTTTCAGTGGCGTTCGACCTCGCCACCCACCGCGGCTACGACAGCGACCACCCGCGCGTGACCGGCGACGTGGGCAAGGCCGGCGTGGCGATCGACAGCGTGGAGGACATGAAGATCCTCTTCGACGGCATTCCGCTCGACAAGGTGAGCGTCTCCATGACCATGAACGGCGCCGTGCTGCCGGTGCTGGCCGGCTACGTGGTCGCGGCGGAAGAGCAGGGCGTGCGGCAGGACCAGCTCTCCGGGACCATCCAGAACGACATCCTCAAGGAGTTCATGGTCCGCAACACCTACATCTACCCGCCCAAGCCGTCGATGCGGATCATCGGGGACATCATCGGCTACACCGCGCGGAACATGCCGAAGTTCAACTCCATCTCGATCAGCGGCTACCACATGCAGGAGGCGGGCGCCAACCAGGCGCTGGAGCTGGCCTTCACGCTGGCCGACGGCAAGGAATACGTGAAGACCGCCATCGCCTCGGGCCTGGACGTGGACGAGTTCGCCGGCCGGCTCTCGTTCTTCTGGGCCATCGGCATGAACTTCTACCTCGAAGTGGCCAAGATGCGCGCGGCGCGCCTGCTGTGGTGCCGCATCATGAAGGGCACGGGCGCGAAGAACCCCAAGAGCCTAATGCTGCGCACGCACTGCCAGACCTCGGGCTGGTCGCTCACCGAGCAGGACCCCTACAACAACGTGGTGCGCACCACCATCGAAGCCATGGCCGCGGTGTTCGGCGGCACGCAGAGCCTGCACACCAACAGCTTCGACGAGGCCATCGCGCTGCCCACCGAGTTCTCGGCGCGCATCGCGCGCAACACGCAGCTCATCATCCAGGAAGAGACCCACATCACCAGCGTGATCGACCCCTGGGCCGGCAGCTACATGATGGAGAAGCTCACCCAGGACATGGCCGACGCCGCCTGGAAGATCATCGAAGAGGTCGATGCCCTGGGCGGCATGACGCAGGCGGTGGATTCGGGCTGGGCCAAGCTCAAGATCGAGGCGGCCGCCGCCGAAAAGCAGGCGCGCATCGACTCCGGCAAGGACGTGATCGTGGGCGTGAACAAGTACCGCCTGGCCAAGGAAGACCCGGTGGACATCCTGCAGATCGACAACATGAAGGTGCGGGATGGCCAGATCGCGCGGCTGGAGCGCCTCCGCGCCACGCGCGACGGGGCCGCCGTGCAGAAGGCGCTCGATGCCCTCACGGCCGCGGCCGAATCCGGCACGGGCAACCTGCTGGAGCTGTCGATCCAGGCCGTGCGGCTGCGCGCCACGGTGGGCGAGGTGAGCGACGCGCTGGAGAAGGTCTTCGGCCGCCACCGTGCCGACACGCAGAAGGTCACCGGCGTGTATGCCGCCGCCTACGACTCGGCCGAAGGCTGGGAGAAGCTCAAGGGCGAGATCGATGCGTTCGCAGACAGCGAAGGCCGCCGCCCGCGCGTGATGATCGCCAAGCTGGGCCAGGACGGCCACGACCGCGGCGCCAAGGTGGTGGCCACGGCCTTCGCCGACCTGGGGTACGACGTGGACATGGGCCCGCTCTTCCAGACTCCCGAGGAATGCGCGCGCCAGGCCATCGAGAACGACGTGCACGCCGTGGGCGTCTCCACGCTCGCCGCCGGCCACAAGACCCTGGTGCCGGCCATCATCGAGGCGCTCAAGGCCCAGGGCGCGGACGACATCATCGTCTTCGTGGGCGGCGTGATTCCGCAGCAGGACTACGACTTCCTCTACGAATCGGGCGTCAAGGGCATCTACGGCCCCGGCACGCCGATCCCGGCGAGCGCCAAGGACGTGCTGGAGCAGATCAAGAAGGCCGTGGCCGCCTGAGGATGCGTGCCTGCGCCATGCCCGGATCCCCACCGGCTTCTTCACCGCCGTCCAGCGCTGCCGGCCTGGGCTGGGAGCCCGTCGCCGAGGGCGACTTCGCCGCCATGGCCGAGCTGCGCGCCGAAGCGCTGCGCGAGAGCCTGGAGCGGCTGGGCCGCTTCGACCCGGTGCGCGTGCGCGAGCGGCTGCGCGATGCCTTCGTGCCGCAGGGCATGCGCCACATCGTGCGCGGCGGCGAGCGCATCGGCTACCTGACCTTGCTGCCGCGCGCGGCGGACGGCACGCTGCGGTTGCACCACCTCTACCTGCGCCCCGGGGCGCAGGGCGCGGGGGCCGGCAGCTGGGCCATGGCCTGGGTGCAAGCGCAGGCCCGGGAGCGCGGCTGCGACGTGACCCTGTGCGCGCTCAAGGGCAGCGGTGCCAACCGCTTCTACCTGCGCCACGGCTTCCGGCCGGTGGCCGAGGAGCCTTTCGACATCGAATACCGCTGGAGCCCTTCGTGGGCCGGCGCGGCGGTGGAGGCTGCGGCATGAGCGCACCGGCTCCGCACCCGCTCTTCGCCGGCATCACCGGGGCGCCCGGGCCGGTGCAGCGCCGCGCCATGGCCAAGGCGATCACGCTGCTCGAATCGACCCGCGCCGACCACCGCGCGCAGGGCGACGCGCTGCTCACGGCGCTGCTGCCGCACACCGGCCAGGCCTTCCGGCTGGGCCTGAGCGGCGTGCCCGGCGTGGGCAAGTCCACCTTCATCGAGGCGCTGGGCCTCTACCTCATCGCGCAGGGGCACCGGGTGGCGGTGCTCACCATCGACCCGTCGTCCAGCGTTTCGGGTGGCTCCATCCTGGGCGACAAGACGCGCATGGAGCGGCTCTCGGTGCACGAGCAGGCCTACATCCGCCCCAGCCCGTCGAGCGGCACGCTGGGCGGCGTGGCCGAGAAGACGCGCGAGGCCATGCTGGTCTGCGAAGCGGCCGGCTACGGCGTGGTGATCGTCGAGACCGTGGGCGTGGGCCAGAGCGAGACCGCCGTGGCGGGGATGACCGACATGTTCGTGCTCATGCAGTTGCCCAACGCGGGCGACGACCTGCAGGCGATCAAGAAGGGCGTGATGGAGATCGCGGACCTCGTGGCCATCAACAAGGCCGACATCGACCCGCACGCCGCCACGCGCGCCGAGGCGCAGATCACCTCCAGCCTGCGGCTGCTGGGCCAGCACGGCCGCCCGGAGCACGCGCGGCACGACACCGCCTTGTGGCACCCGCGCGTGCTGCAGATCAGCGCGCTGGAGGGGCGGGGCGTGGACGCGTTCTGGGCGGCGGTGGAAGACTACCGGCGGCTGCAAGCCGCCAACGGGCGACGGGACGCGCGCCGCCGGCAGCAGGCCCAGGCCTGGATGTGGGAGCGCATCGAGGCGGGCCTGAAGCACGCGTTCCGCGCGCACCCGCAGGTGCAGGCGCTGCTGCCGGCGCTGCAGGCCGACGTGCTGGGCGGGCGCGTCGCTGCATCGACTGCAGCAAGAAATCTGCTCCATGCCGGCGGATTCATTGATTCTTTAGCTATTAAATAGATAGCAAACCTTTGCGGAGCGTTGGAAGGAAGACCATGCAAGACATCCTGGAACAGCTGGAAAAGAAGCGCGAGCAGGCCCGGCAGGGCGGCGGCGCGAAGCGCGTGGAAGCGCAGCACAAGAAGGGCAAGCTCACCGCGCGCGAGCGCATCGAGCTGCTGCTGGACGACGGCACTTTCGAGGAATGGGACATGTTCGTCGAGCACCGCTGCACCGACTTCGGCATGCAGGACAACAAGGTGCCCGGCGACGGCGTGGTGACGGGCTACGGCATGATCAACGGCCGGCTGGTCTTCGTCTTCAGCCAGGACTTCACCGTCTTCGGCGGCGCGCTCTCCGAGGCGCATGCCGAGAAGATCTGCAAGGTGATGGACCAGGCGATGAAGGTCGGCGCGCCCGTGATCGGCCTGAACGATTCGGGCGGCGCGCGCATCCAGGAGGGCGTGGCCTCGCTCGGCGGCTATGCCGACGTGTTCCAGAAGAACGTGCTCGCCTCCGGCGTGGTGCCGCAGATCAGCATGGTGATGGGCCCCTGCGCGGGCGGCGCCGTGTACTCGCCCGCCATGACCGACTTCATCTTCATGGTGAAGGACTCGAGCTACATGTTCGTCACCGGCCCGGACGTGGTGAAAACCGTCACGCACGAGGAAGTGACCGCCGAGGAACTGGGCGGCGCCGTCACCCACACCACCAAGAGCGGCGTGGCCGACATGGCGTTCGAGAACGACGTCGAGGCGCTCATGATGCTGCGCCGGCTCTACAACTACCTGCCGCTCAACAACCGCGAGAAGGCCCCCGTGCGCAAGGGCACCGACCCGGCCGACCGCAAGGACCTGAGCCTGGACACGCTGGTGCCCGAGAACGCCAACAAGCCCTACGACATGAAGGAGCTGATCGTCAAGACGGTGGACGACGGCGACTTCTTCGAGCTGCAGCCCGACTACGCGCGCAACATCGTCGTGGGCTTCGCGCGCATGGACGGCAACGTGGTGGGCATCGTCGCCAACCAGCCGCTGGTGCTGGCCGGCTGCCTGGACATCAAGTCGAGCATCAAAGCCGCGCGCTTCGTGCGCTTCTGCGACGCGTTCAACATCCCCGTGGTCACCTTCGTGGACGTGCCCGGCTTCATGCCCGGCACCAGCCAGGAATACGGCGGCATCATCAAGCACGGCGCCAAGCTGCTCTACGCCTATGCCGAGGCCACCGTGCCCAAGATCACCGTCATCACGCGCAAGGCCTACGGCGGCGCCTACGACGTGATGGCCTCCAAGCACCTGCGCGGCGACGTGAACCTGGCCTGGCCCAATGCCGAGATCGCCGTGATGGGCGCCAAGGGCGCGGTGGAGATCATCTTCCGCGAGGACAAGAACGACCCCGAGAAGCTGGCCGCGCGCGAGGCCGAATACAAGGCCCGCTTCGCCAACCCGTTCGTGGCCAGCAGCCGCGGCTTCGTCGACGACGTGATCCTGCCACACGAGACGAGGAAGCGCATCTGCCGCAGCCTGGTGATGCTGCAGAACAAGAAGATCGAGAACCCATGGCGCAAGCACGGGAATATCCCGCTTTAGGGAATCCCTGCCCTCCCGATTTTTCAAGCTTCAGCGTCGTAAGTCATGGATTGATAAAAGTGCCGAGTGACCGATGCTGGGGCTTTGAGATATTTTCTTCAAAAGGGGAACTTGCCAGACCTCGGTTTGCGAAAAACTATTCCGAAAAAAGACTGGCGAAGCACTTTCGTGCTGCTGGATGATTTTCAATTAATATAAATCACATCAATAAAATAAAAGAGGGTGAATAAATTGGATAATTTCCCACCCGAGCCGGGATTGATAATAAATCACAATATCCCGCCAGGTGTTTGGGAAGAATTTGAGATCAAGCCATCCTTCATTCCGCCAACGGCCCGCCGCATCGTCGATGAGCAAATGGGAGGTTGTATTGGTTATGCGGACGAGGGGGCGCGCGGGGTCTGGCATATTTACAACGCCGTGGGACAAAAAGTCGCCATTGAAGAAATTCCATTGGAGGCGTCGCCGATAGATCCTTTCGATGTTTTGATTATTGGCGGCCTGCTTTTGAAGGTAGGCCGATGGGGATGGATCGCACGCAAGAATGGTACGAAGGCGATGGCTACCACGGGGACGGCAGTGGTGCAGAAGTTCGCAAAGCTATTGCGTGCCAAGCTGTTGGCTCCTAAAGCGAGACAGCTCAAATTCACAAGAACCGCTGCACAGCATATGGCTGAGCCCGGCAGATTTGTACCTATTTATATTCTGGAAGGAGCTATCAGGCTCGGAGCCAGAACGGCTGATCCTCAACGCATCAAAGGGCTATACATGTATAGGGCCGAAATGATAAAACTTCGGAAAACCAATGTTGTGATCAATGGCCGTGTGGAGGTCAGGTATTTTTCGCAGAAATATAAACTTGAAGTATTGGTTCGGGAGGCTGATTGGACTATTTCTCATTTTTTATATAAATAATCATGCTAACCATTGACTTCGACAACTTCAAATTTGATATCGAACCTATTTCAAGATCCATCGAGGAAGATGGAGGTCCTTATATGGACTGGCTGACCCTCAGGGTGAAAATTACGGAAGGTGATTTTTCCGGAATCGTTCAGTGGCTGGTCATGCCGATGGAAATCGAAAAATTCCGAAAAGGCCTTTCACAGGTTTATCAATCATTGATCGCGGGCAGGCGCGATATCGAACCCATAGAGCTATCGGGGATCGAGCCCCATTTTTCGCTGACCATCGGGCTGGCGAACGCATGGGGCCATCTTTTTGCCCAATACACCATGAAGGATTCCCCGGATGGGCCCGAACTCAAGGGCTCTTTCGGGTTGGATCAGAGCTTTCTTTCACAATGGATTCGGGATCTGGACGAATTGTTGGAATTCCGCAGCCAGTAGGTCTGGCGCAATTCATACGTATTTAAAAATCGAGCGCCCATCCATGCGAAATCCCTCCCTGGAAGCCGCCCTTGTCAGCACTGCAATCCCTATGAAAACCGTCTGGATCGTCGATGGCGCCTACCTTTTCAGCTACGGAAAGTCCAAGCCCTTCGATTACCTGAAGCTGAAGAACGAGATCACGCGCCTGAACGGCGGGCCGATCTACGAAAGCTACTACCTCAACTCGGCGACCGAGCCCGCCACCGATGCGCAGAACTCCTTCCATGCCTGGATCAAGACGGCGCCGCCCATGGGCCCGAAGTTCCGCGTGCAGCTCTACAAGCTGAAGAAGCTGCACATGCACTGCCCCTCCTGCAGCCATTCGTCCGACCGCTGGGTGCAGAAGGGCGTGGACGTCGGCATCGCCACGCTGATGATCAAGCTGGCGGCGCAGAACGTGTACGACCGCCTGATCCTGTCCGCGGGCGACGGGGACTTCGAGGACGCCATCTCCTACGTCAAGTCCGAACTGCACAAGGAAGTGTGGGTCTCGGGTTCGATGTCCAGCCTCTCGCCCGACCTGCAGTCCTATGCGGACAACGTGCTGTGGATGGAAGACATGAGCCCGGCCATCGACCGCACCTGAGCCGCGCCGCCCACCCCGCCACCCCGTGCCCGCCCGAACGCAACACCCCCTTCGACGCACCATGTTCACCAAAATCCTGATTGCCAACCGCGGCGAAATCGCCTGCCGCGTCATCGCCACCGCCCGCAAGATGGGCATCGCCACCGTGGCCGTGTACTCCGACGCCGACAAGGACGCCCGCCACGTGAAGCTGGCCGACGAGGCCGTGCGCATCGGCGCCGCGCCCAGCCGCGAGAGCTACCTGCTGGCCGACAGGATCATCGACGCGTGCAGACAGACCGGCGCGCAGGCGATCCACCCGGGCTACGGCTTCCTGTCGGAGAACGAGGCCTTCGCGCAGCGCTGCGAGGACGAAGGCATCGCCTTCATCGGCCCGCGCGCGCATTCGATCGCGGCCATGGGCGACAAGATCGCCTCCAAGAAGCTGGCCAACGAAGCGAAGGTCAACACCATTCCGGGCTGGAACGACGCCATCGCATCGGCTGAAGCAGCCGTCGAGATCGCGCGCGACATCGGCTATCCGGTGATGATCAAGGCGTCGGCCGGCGGCGGCGGCAAGGGCCTGCGCGTGGCCTACGACGACAAGGAGGCGCTGGAAGGCTTCACCGCCTGCCAGAACGAGGCGCGCAACAGCTTCGGCGACGACCGCATCTTCATCGAGAAGTTCGTGCAGCAGCCGCGCCACATCGAAATCCAGATCCTGGGCGACAGCCAGGGCAACGTGATCTACCTGAACGAGCGCGAATGCTCCATCCAGCGCCGCCACCAGAAGGTGATCGAGGAAGCGCCGTCGCCCTTCATCAGCGACGCGACGCGCAAGGCCATGGGCGAGCAGGCCGTGGCGCTGGCGCGTGCCGTCAAGTACCAGAGCGCGGGCACGGTGGAGTTCGTGGTCGGCAAGGACCAGGACTTCTACTTCCTGGAGATGAACACGCGCCTGCAGGTGGAGCACCCGGTGACCGAGTGCATCACGGGCCTGGACCTCGTGGAGCTGATGATCCGCGTGGCGGCCGGCGAGCCGCTGCCCATCGCGCAGGCCGACGTGCGCCGCGACGGCTGGGCCATCGAATGCCGCATCAACGCGGAAGACCCGTTCCGCAACTTCCTGCCTTCCACGGGCCGGCTGGTGCGCTTCCAGCCGCCGGAGGAGAGCATGTTCCAGGCCGACACCGAGAAGAAGCTCGGCGTGCGCGTGGACACCGGCGTATACGAGGGCGGCGAGATCCCCATGTATTACGACTCGATGATCGCCAAGCTCATCGTGCACGGCACCGACCGCGAGGACGCCATCCACAAGATGCGCGCGGCGCTGGGTGGCTTCGTGATCCGCGGCATCAGCAGCAACATCCCCTTCCAGGCGGCGCTGCTGGCGCACCCGGACTTCGTGTCCGGCCGGTTCAACACCGGCTTCATCGCCGAGCACTACGGCCAGGGCTTCCATGCCGAGGACGTGCCGCACGACGATCCGCTCTTCCTCGTCGCGCTGGCGGCCTACATGCACCGCCGCTACCGCGCGCGCGCCCGCGGCATCAGCGGCCAGCTCGCGGGGCACGAGGTGAAGGTGGGCGAGCAGTTCGTCGTCGTGGCGCTGCACGCCGACGGAGAGCATGCGCACCATGCCGTCTCGGTGACCGACTTCCAGGACCTCTCGGGCTCCAGCCTGGTCCACGTGGAGGGGCGCGACTACCAGATCAGCAGCGCCGCCACGCTGGGCCAGATCCGCGTGCAGGGCCAGTGCAACGGTGTCGGCTTCACCGCCCAGGTGGAGCGGGGCGCCGGCAAGAACCCGCTGGCGCTGCGCATCGCGCACAACGGCACGCAGATCGAGGCCCTGGTGCTCTCGCCGCTCGGCGCGCGGCTGCACCGGCTCATGCCCTTCAAGGCGCCGCCGGACCTGAGCAGATTCCTGCTCTCGCCCATGCCGGGCCTGCTGGTGGACATCGCCGTGCAGCCGGGCCAGAAGGTGCAGGCCGGCGAGAAGCTCGCGGTGATCGAGGCGATGAAGATGGAGAACATCCTCTTCGCCACGCAGGACGGCGTGGTGAGCAAGGTGGTGGCCGGCAAGGGCGAATCGCTCTCGGTGGACCAGGTGATCCTGGAGTTTCAATGAAATCGCCATCATGCCGCCGGATTCATTGAATAGTTTGCTACCAAAAACATAGCATTTATATGGACAGCACCATCGCATCCCGCCCCTTCAAGGTCCTCGGCATCCAGCAGGTCGCCATCGGCGGCACCGACAAGGACCGCATGAAACGCCTCTGGGTGGACATGCTCGGCCTCGCGCAGACGGGCACCTTCCGCAGCCAGCGCGAGAACGTCGATGAAGACATCCTGGCGATGGGGCGGGGCGCCCACGCGGTGGAGGTGGACCTCATGCAGCCGCTCGACGTGGACAGGAAACCGGCGGTGCACGCCACGCCGCTCAACCACATCGGCCTGTGGATCGATGACCTGCCGCGCGCGGTGGAGTGGCTCACGGCCCGGGGCGTGCGCTTCGCGCCGGGCGGCATTCGCCCGGGCGCGGCGGGGCATGACATCACCTTCCTGCACCCCAAGAGCAACGACGAGTTCCCGATCGCGGGCGAGGGCGTGCTGATCGAGCTGGTGCAGGCCCCGCCCGAAGTGATCGCCGCGCTGGGCTGAAGGGCTCCTGCGCGGCTCAGCCGCCGGCGCGGTTGCGTGCGGGCGCCTTCGCGTGCGACTGGCCCGCAGCCGTGCGCATGAACCTGCTGGACGACAGCCTCTCGGCGGATCTGGCGACCGGCGGCGGCACGCTCGATGTCACCATGCACGACCGCTTCGCGCGCCTTGCACGGTACGCGGTGGATACGGGGGTGCAGGGCATCCTGTTCACCTGCTCCGCCCTCGGGCCGTGCATCGAGGTCGTGGCGCGGGAGCACGCACCGCGGCCCGTGCTGAAAGCCAACGAGGCCATGGTTGCATCAACCTGCGCCATCTTCGGAGACACTGGGCAAGGGCGGCCAGGTGCTTGGCGACCAATGACGGCACGATGGCGCATGTTGCAGTGCTGCCCAGAGCCATGGGCCAGAAGTGCCTTCAAAAGCGCCGCCACGGCCCGTATCTGCCGGCAAAGTGTGGCGTGAATTGCCGGGTGTTGGTGCGCGTTGCGCAGCGGCAGGAATTTTGGGGCGTGAAGAGGCGCCGGCCGGGTTTTCCTCCCACAATTTGCATGCCGCGCTGCGGAAAACCTAGCCCCGCGCCGATTCCGCTTGCGGGAAATCCGGCGGCGGGCGTCTTCAGAGCCCATGACCATGCAACCCACTGAAACGACTTCCGATACCCCGACCGCACGACCCGTGCAGTGGCACCGGCCGACCGCCTCCCCTGCCGCCGCGTCGGCACCCTCGGGCGGCGAATGGACCGTGCAGGCCATCCAGGAATTGCTCGACCTGCCTTTCATGGACCTGCTCTGGCGCGCGCAGGCCGTGCACCGGCAACACTGGCCGGCCGGCGATGTCGAACTGGCCACGCTCCTGTCCGTGAAGACGGGCGGCTGCCCGGAGAACTGTGGCTACTGCCCGCAATCGGCGGAGTTCGATACGGGCGTGAAGGCCCAGAAGCTCATGAGCGTGGACGAGGTCACGGCCGCGGCCCGGGCCGCGCGCGACGCGGGGGCCACGCGCTTTTGCATGGGGGCCGCGTGGCGCGCCCCCAAGGACCGCGACATCGAGAAGGTGGGCGAGCTGATCGCGGCCGTCAAGGGCCTGGGCATGCAGACCTGCGCCACGCTCGGCATGCTGGAGCCGCACCAGGCCCAGGCGCTGCGCGGCGCGGGCCTGGATTACTACAACCACAACCTGGACACCGCCCCGGAGTACTACACCGACGTGGTCAGCACCCGTGCCTACCAGGACCGGCTGGACACACTGCGCCACGTGCGCGATGCGGGCATCAGCGTGTGCTGCGGCGGCATCGTCGGCATGGGCGAAGCCCCCGTGCACCGTGCCGGGCTGATCGCGCAGTTGGCCAACCTGGCCCCGTATCCTGAGTCGGTGCCCATCAACAGCCTGGTGCGCGTACCGGGCACCCCGCTCGCCGACAGCGAGCCGGTGGATCCGTTCGATTTCGTGCGGGTGATCGCCGTGGCGCGCATCACCATGCCGCGTGCGCGGGTGCGGCTGTCCGCCGGCCGCCAGCAGATGGGCGAGGCCGTGCAGGCCCTGTGCTTCATGGCAGGCGCGAATTCGATCTTCTACGGCGACAAGCTGCTGGTCACCGGCAACCCCGACGTGGAGGCCGACGTGCAGTTGCTCGCCAAGCTCGGGCTGAACGGACGCCGGGTGGCATCCACCGACACCCACGACCTGCATGGGGCGGTGGCCCACGCCTGAGGGCGTTCGTCGGCCATGCTCAGCCGCGGGGCGGCTCGTATTCCAGCAGGCGCATGGCCCGGGTGATCGAAACCGCGGCGCTTGCGTAGCCGTCCCACGGCGCGTTGCCTTCGCGCAGTCGGTCGTCCACGCTGCGCACGGTCCATTGCGCGCTGCCGGAGAGCGTTTCCAGCTCGTTCCAGGCCAGTGGAACGGAGATCCCCAGGCCAGGCCGCGCGCGCGCCGACCATGCGCACACCGTGGTGGCGCCGAAGCCGTTGCGCAGGTAGTCCACGAAGATTTTTCCCACGCGGTTGCGGGGGCCGCTCTTGGCCACGAACAGGTGCGGAATGGTGCGGGCCATGTGCTGCACCACGGCCTGCGAAAAGCCCTTGACGGTGTCCCAGCCGTGCAGGCGCTTGATGGGAACCACCACGTGCAGGCCCTTGCCGCCGCTGGTCTTGAGGAATGCCGACAGGCCCAGTTCGGTGAGCATCACGCGCATGAGCGTGGTGGCCTCCTGGATCTTTTCCCAGCCCACGCCTTCGCCCGGGTCCAGGTCGAAGGTCATGCGGTCGGGCCGGGCGATGCGGTCGCTGCGCGCATTCCACGTGTGGAACTCGATCGCGTTCATCTGGGCCGAGGCGGGCAGGCCTTCGGGTGCGGCCACTTCCATCAGGGCGGGGTGGTCCGGGTAGAGCGCCGTGTCCAGCAGGCGGATGCCCTCCACCGTGCCCTGTTCCTGGTGCCGCTGGAAGAACAGCTCGTGCCCCACGCCCTCCGGCGCGCGCACCACCGACACCGGGCGCTGGCGCAGGTGTTCCATCATCAGCGGCGCCACGAGCGCGTAGTAGCGCACCAGGTCGAGCTTGGTAAGGCCGCTGTCCGCATCGATCACCCGCTCGGCGTTGGTCACGCGCAGCGATGGGGACGGGCCGGGGGCGGCCGCGCGGCGGCTGCGGCCGGCCGGTGGCTTGGCGGGCTTGGCAGGCGGCCAGGTCGCGGCCGAAGATGGTTTCTTGCGTGCGGTCATGCGGGTGTGGGCGGGCGGGGCAAAGGACGGCGCGGCGGCAATGGCGTCGGCACTTACGGGCGTCTCCTGCACGATGTCCTGCGGAGGCTTGTCTTCACGCAGGCCGCGGAAGACGGCATGGCGGATGTGCCGGGTGTGCGTCCAGCCCGCAAAAGCCACCTCGGCGAGCAGGCGGGGTTCCACCCAGTGTGCCTTGCGTCCGACCTGGGTGCCTTCGGCAAAGGGGCTGCGCGGTGCGCCGAGCGCCTTGAGCTGCTCATGCAGCGTCTTCAGAGTGCGTTCGCTGAAGCCGGAACCCACGTTGCCCACGTAGTGCAGCAGGCCATCGTCGCCATGCACCCCGAGCAGCAGGGAGCCGATGCCCGTGCGCGCGCCCTGCGGATCGGTATAGCCGCCGATGACGAACTCCTGCCGCTGCCCGCACTTGAGCTTGATCCACTCGGCCGAGCGGCCCTCCACGTAGGTGGCCGAAGTGCGCTTGCCGATGACACCCTCGAAACCGAGCTGGCAGGCGGATGCGATGAGCTGGTCGGGCGCTGCCTCGAAGGCCTCGCTGAAGCGCACGGTTTCTCCTTCACCGGCAGCCACCAGGGTGCGGAGCGCATCGCGGCGTTCGTGCAGCGGCAGCCCGCGCAGGTCATGGCCGTTGAAGTAGGGGAGGTCGAAGGCATAGAAGACGAGCCCGCCGACCTCCGCGCCGGCCGACCCGGCGGCGGAGGCCGCGGCACGTCGGCCACGGACGCCGCGGCTGCTCTCGAAGGCGTTCTGCAAGGCCTGGAAATCCGGAATTCCATGCCGGTCGAGCACCACGATTTCGCCGTCGATCCAGCCCGAATCGACAGGCAACGCCGCCACGGCAGCCGCCAGTTGCGGCATGCGGTGCGTCCAATCGTTGCCGTTGCGCGTGATGAGCCGCACCTGCCCGCCCTCGATGCGCGCGAGGATGCGGTAGCCGTCGAACTTGAGTTCAAACAGCCAGTCAGCCAGGTTGCCGGGCGGGCCATCGACCAGCGTGGCCAACTGGGGCGACAGCGCTTGCGGCATGGGCGCGCTCTCCGCACGTTGGCGCTGCAGGCCCCCCGGCCGGGCTCGGGCCGCCTTGCCGGAAACGGCTCGCGGCGCCGGGGGCTGCGCAGGCTCGGCACCTGCGCCGGGTGATGCCGGCAGCGGCAGATCGGGCAATGCCTTGACGCTGTCGGGCATCGCATCGACCACGCTGTACTCAGCTGCCGGGAGGTCCTGGCCGTCGCGCTCCTTGATGAGAAGCCAGGGCGGCTGGCGCTCGTTGCCCCGGCCGTGCATGCGCACGAGCGTCCATCGGCCGCGCAGTTTGTGGCCGTGGATCTCGAACTTGAGCTTGCCGGCATGGTAGGCCTGGGCCGGGTCTTCCAGGGGGACCCAATAGCCCTTGTCCCAAATAATCACGCGCCCGGCACCGTATTGCTTGGCCGGGATCTGGCCCTCGAACTGGTTGTAGGCGATGGGGTGGTCCTCCACCTGCACGGCCATTCGCTTGTCGGCCGGGTCGAAGCTCGGCCCCTTCGGCACCGCCCAGCTCTTCATCGTTCCGCCGATCTCCAGCCGCAGGTCGTAATGGAGGCGGGTGGCCCAGTGCTTCTGGATCACGAAGCGCAGGGAGCCGTTCGGCAGCGCTTGCGCGCCCTGCGCACCGGGCTCGGGCGTGGCCCGGAAATCCCGCTTGCGCGCATAGTCCTCCAGTGCAGAAGGCGGCTCAGCGGAAGGGGCTTGGCGCGATCGGGCCATGGCTTTGGCCGCTCAGGCGGCGCGGCGGCGGGTGGCTGGCTTCTTGGCTGCGGCCGCCTTTCCGCTGTTGCCGGTCCCGCGGGCCGGTGCGGTCTTGCCTGCGCTACGCGCCGTCTTGCCGGGGCTGTTGGAAGCGGTCTTGCGCGGCCTGGGTTTGGCCGGAAGATGGCGAACGCTGGACTCCGTGTCCTTCTTGCCATCCCCGCTTGCAGGCTCCGCGCCGCCCGGGGAGGGGGCGCCCTTGCGCCGTCCACCCTCCAGGCTGCGGCGGAGCAGGGCGGTGAGATCCACCACGTCCGCGCCGCCAGTGTCCGATGCGGGCTCCAGGGGCTCCACCTCGGCAATGTCGCCCGCCTTGGCCCGCGCTTCCACGAGCTTCATGATTTCTTCGGAGAAGGAGTTGCGGAATTTGTCGGCGTCCCACCCCTCGCTCATGTCTTCGATCAGTTGCTGGGCCATGCGCATCTCGGCATCCTTCAAGCCCACGGCCTTGCCGCCGGCCGGCGGCAGGTTCAATTCCTCGAAGGAGCGGATCTCGCCCCCCCAACGCAGCAGATTGAGCACCAGCGCCCTGCCGCAAGGAATGAGCACGGCCAGGTGCTGCTTGGTCTGGATCACCACCTTGCCGACGCCGACGCGGTGGCTTTTCTTGAGCGCTTCACGCAGCAGCGCATAGACCTTCTCGCCGCGTTTGAGCGGTGCCGTGTAGTAGGGGCGCTCCAGGTAGACGAAGGGGATGTCGTCGGCATCCAGAAAGGCCTCGATCTCGATGGTCTGCGTGGTCTTCGGGTAGGCCTGGGAGATTTCCTCGGGCGTGAGCACCACATAGCGGCCGTCCTCGTATTCCACACCTTTGACGATGTTCTCGGCAGTGATCTCCTTGCCGGTTTTCTTGTTGATGCGCTTGTAGCCCACGGGGTCCATGCTGCGCTTGTCGAGCCAGTCGAAATCGATGCCGCTGTCCTGCGTGGCCGAATAAAGGCCCACCGGAACATGCACCAGGCCGAAGCTGATGGCACCTTTCCAGAGGGCGCGCGTGGAAGTGGGGGCCTGCCCGGCGGCAGGTGCTTCGGCGGAAGCCGGTGCGGCAGCGGCTGGCTTCTTCTTGTCAGCCATGCGGTGCTCCTTGCAGCGCGGCGGTAGCGGGTCCGATCAAGGGGGTGCACATGTCGCGGGTCCTTGGGAGGGAACGATTTCCCCCGAAGGTAGGGCGGGCCCCGGCGCACCGCTGTAGGACAGCCGCGACGGCCTGCGACAGCCTCGCCGGCGTGTCTTGCGGGCTGGTGTAACCCGCTGAACCGCAGGTCTGCTGCCAGGCAGGGAAGGGAGCGAGAACGGAGAGAGGTGGCGGGATCAGGTTTCCCCGCTGTCCGGTGTGGCACTGGCACCCTGGACGGGGCTGGGCGGTGCGGACGCCACGAGGTGGTGGTCGCTCTGCAACGTGGGCACGAACCCCAGTTGCCCTTTCATCCGCCGGAACGGCGTCGCAAACTTCTCCAGCGTCACCGCGGTGACCTTATCGAAGAACGCCGCATTCGGCCCGCTGGGGGAATAGGTGGACTCCTTCTGGTTCCATCGCACCCGCCAATGGCTGCGCGACTTCTGTATGCCCACCCGTACATGCTCATCCAGGCAATGCGAATCGGCCCGGAAGAACAGCGTCAAACCGAAATAGAAAAAACCGTCGTCACCGACCTGTAGCTTGGGCCACAGGGAAGACCGTTCATCCGTGATGCGTTCCAGCCGCTCATCCAGCGCATGGAACTCCACATCGCCCGACCGCGCCCCGAGGTGGGCGATGAACTCCACACGCAGCCTTTGCGCGAAAACCACGCACTCATCCTTGTACTGCTCGAAGTCTTTGCACCAGGCAATCGCCTTTGCCTGCAGTTCCTGAAAATTCGAGGTCATGGGTGGGGAACTCCTTTTTCGTAATGAAGAACGAGTCAGCGCGACATCGGCGCGTGCGGGAAGCGGGCCGGTATGTGCTGGTTCTAAAGGGCGAAAACCGGGGCTGCAGTCTGGCCCATCGCCAGTGGGCGCGATGCCGTGATATGTCCATGTTCGGCCCGACCGGCAGGCTGGCGTGTGGGCCGCGACAGGTCTATCCATGTAGGAATACGCTTACGCAGCCCCCGCTGTTTATGGAGTAGGAATAAAGCAACGCTCCTGTAGAGCACACCCCTTTCAGGGCTGCTGCTTTGTATAATTTTCCAATATTTGTAACTTTTCAATACAGGAGCATGCGCGTGTCGAAGTTCGGTTTCTCGCAGTCGGGGTGCCCGTGACTGCCGACCTCGCGCTGCGCATGATGTCCGACCTGTTCTGGACAGGGCTGCTCGTCTGCCTGCCGATCCTGGGGCTCACCATGCTGGTCGGACTGCTGATCAGCATCCTGCAGGTGGTCACGCAAGTGCAGGAAATGTCGTTGACCTTCGTTCCCAAGCTGTTGGTGGCCGGGGGCGTGATGGTCTTTTTCGGCCCGTGGATGCTCAAGAAGCTGGGCCAATTCGCCACGCAACTCTGGACGAACATTCCTTCGATGTTCTGACGCGCTGGTATGGACTCCCTGCAATCTCCGCCCTTCCAGGCGCTGGCTGGAAGCGCCGCACCGGGCCTGTGGGCCGCTTTCTTCCTGCCTTCGCTGCGCATCGCCGTCGTGCTGGCGATGACACCGGTGCTCTACGCCATGCCGGTGCCGAACCGGGTGCGCCTGCTGGTTGTGATGGCACTTTCCTGGATGCTCGCGCAAGTGTTGGTGAGGGGGGCTCCGAAAACCGTTCCCGGTACAGGCGAGTTGCTGCAGATGGCGCTGGTGGAGTTGTCGCTCGGGGCCACCATGGCGCTGGGCATCCTGCTCGCCTTTGCGGCGTTCTCGCTGGCGGGCAACCTGCTCGATGTGCAGATCGGCTTCGGCATCGCCCAGGTGTTCGACCCGGTGGGCAACCGGGCGTCTCCTTTGCTGGTGTCGGCCTTCAATTACATCGCCGTGATCGGCCTCATGGCGGCGGACGGTCACCATGCCTTGCTGCGTGCGCTGGCCTATAGCTTCGAGGTGTTTCCGCCCGGTGCCGCCTGGCAGATCGAAGGTGCGGCAGCACCCGTTTTCAAGCAGGCCAGCGGGCTCTTCATGCTGGGTTTCGCACTGGCCGCGCCGGTGGTGTTCTGCATTCTGCTGGTGGAGTTCGCGCTCAGCCTCATATCGCGCAACCTTCCGCAGATCAACATGCTGGTGCTCGGCATCCCGGTGAAGATCGTGGTCGGCCTGGCGGTGCTGTCGCTCTGGTTCACAGGCATGGGCGGCACGATGAACCGCATCTACGGTGGCATCTACGGCATGTGGGAGACGATGTTCATACAGGCCGCCGCGGCACCGCGGCCCGGGGATCGGTGAGGCGCCATGTCTGAACAACAGGATCTGGACCGCAACGAGGCCGCCACCCCCTACAAGCTGCAGAAGGCCCGCGAGAAGGGGCAGGTGTCCAAGAGCGCGGACGTGGTGTCGGCGCTGGTGCTGGTGGTGGCCGTGGCTTACCTGGCGGGGCAGGGCTGGGACATGGCGCAGGCCCAGTTCCGCCTCGACCGCATGGTGATTCTGCAAAGCACCGTGCGCGACCCCGGCGGGGTGGCCCTGTGGCCGCTGGTGTCCCGCCTGCTCCAGGAAACGCTGCTGTGGCTGGCCCCTTTCTTTGCGGCGGTGGTCATCGCCGCCCTGCTGGGCAATGTCCTGCAGACCGGGCCCATTTTCTCGTCCGAGCCCATCACGGCGGATTTCAGCCGCCTGAACCCTGCCAATGGATTCAAGCGGATTTTCTCGGCACGGGCGCTTTTCGACACAGCGCGGGCCTGCGCCAAGCTGGTGCTGCTGGCGGGAACGGCCTATTACGCGCTCAAGGACCTCACACCGCAGTTCTACGGCCTCGCGAGCCAGTCGCCCCAGGGCTATGTGCATCTGCTGGTTTCCGATCTGGGCGGACTCGGCTTCAAGATGGCGCTGCTGCTGTCGATCATTGCAGCCGTGGACTGGATGTTCACGCGGCGGGAATTCGCCAAGAAGATGCGCATGAGCAAGCGCGAGGTCAAGGACGAGCACAAGCAGCGGGAAGGTGACCCCCGTGTGCGCGCCCGCATGCGCGAGCTGCGGCGCGAAGCGCGCAAGCGCAGCCAGGCACTGCGCCAGACCAGCAGCGCCGACGTCGTGCTGACCAACCCCACCCATGTGGCCATCGCGCTTCGGTATGTGCACGGCGAGATGGACTCTCCCCAGGTGGTCGCCAAAGGCGCGGGGCACCTTGCTGCCGCGATGCGGCAGATCGCCGCGCGCCACGGCATCCCGGTGGTTCGCAGCCCGGCCCTCGCGCGCCGGCTGTTCAAGGAACTGGATGTGGAGCACCACGTGCCTCCACAGATGTTCGCCGACGTCGCGCGGATCATCGTGTGGGTGTTCGCCATGCGGGAGCGGCGCAGCGGCACGCCGCAGAAGGCAGCGGCATGAAGGCCCTGGAGCGCTTCTTCGGAAAGCACAGCGACATCGCCATGGTGTTGCTGGTGCTGGGCGTGCTGGTGGTGCTGTTCGCGCCGATACCCAGCCCGTTGCTGGATTTTCTCATCCTGACGAACTTCAGCTTCGCATTCCTGATTCTCCTGCTCACCTTCTACATGGCGCGGCCGGTCGAGTTCTCGACATTCCCCTCACTGTTGCTCATCGCCACGCTGTTCCGCCTGTCTCTCAACGTAGCGGCGACCCGGCTCATCCTCTCCGATGGAGATGCCGGCCGGGTCATCGGGGCCATCGGCGCCTATGTGGTCGGGGGCAATTACGTGATCGGGCTGATCGTGTTCCTGATCCTGATCGTGGTGCAGTACGTCGTGGTGACCAATGGGGCACAACGTATTTCCGAGGTGGCCGCCCGCTTCACGCTCGACAGCATGCCGGGGCAGCAGATGAGCATCGATGCGGACCTGAACATGGGTTTCATCGATCAGGCGGAAGCACAGCGCAGGCGCAAGAACATCGAGAAAGAAGCGGGTTTCTACGGCGCGATGGACGGTGCCAGCAAATTCGTGAAAGGCGATGCCATCGCCGGCATCATCATTCTGCTCATCAACATCATCGGCGGTCTGGTGATCGGGGTGATGCAGCACAAGCTGCCCTGGGACCAGGCACTCCGGACCTACTCGCTGCTCACGATCGGAGACGGGATCGTGACGCAGGTGCCGGCACTGATCATCGCCGTGGGAACGGGGATCATCGTTACGCGCTCGGCCTCCGATGGCAACCTGAGCCAGGAAGTGCTGCGCCAGATCACGTCGTTTCCCAAGACGCTGGTGCTCGTGGGCGCGGCACTCACAGGCCTGCTGTTCTTCCCCGGCATTCCCGCGCTGCCTACGCTGATCCTGATCGCTGCAGTGGGTGCGGTCGCCTGGGTGGTCTACCGCAGCAAAGGCGCACCGCCTGCGGAAGCCGCCAAGGCGGCCGAAGATGCCCAGGGTGCAGATGGCCTCGCCGAAACAGCCAGGGCCGAAGAGGACCCCTACGCCTCCTTGCAGGTCGAGCCCATCGAAGTCCATGTGGGGAGCCAGTGGGCTGCGCTGGTCAACCAGCCCGGCAGTGTGCTCATGGAGCGCATCGTCACCTTCCGCAAGCAGCATGCGCAGGATCTGGGGCTCGTGCTGCCGCGGGTGCGCTTCAAGGATGCAGTACGCCTCGGCGCAGACCGGTACGAAATCCACCTGGACGGCGTGATCTGCGGCCGCGGCGAGGTGCGTGCGGACAAGGTGCTGGCCATCCACCCTGCGGGCAAGATGGACGGGGTTCCAGGCGAACCCACACGCGATCCGACCTATGGCCTGCCAGCCCTGTGGATCGATGAGCAGCACCGCGCGACGGCCGTGGCAGGAAAGTACACGCTGGTGGACGCGCCGACCGTGTTCATGACCCACCTGACAGAGGTGCTGCGGCGTGAGTCCGCCACGCTGCTCACGCGGGCGGAAGCCGACCGGCTGCTCAATCGCGTGCGCCAGCAGCAATCCAGCCTGGTGGAAGAGCTGATTCCCACCGTGCTTTCGGTCAGCGATGTGCAGAAGGTGCTGCAGAACCTGCTGCGCGAGAAGGTGTCCATCCGCCACATCGAAGCGATCCTCGAAACCCTGGCGGATGCAGGGCGGCAATCCAAGGATGCCACCTACCTCACGGAGATGGTCCGCCTGCGCCTTGGACACGCGATCTGCCAGGGCCTGGTGGGCGACGCCAATGCCTTGCATGTCATCACGCTGGACCCCGCCATCGAAAGCCAGTTGCTCCAGAACATCCAGTCGGCCCAGGCCAGCGCCCGCGCGGACGAAGGCGCCGCACCTGCTCCGCCCTTCGTGCTGGAACCCCGGCTCGCCGAGCAGATCATGGTGAAACTCATGCAGCAGGCCGAACGCATGATGAAGAGCAACCTTTTGCCAGTGCTTCTTTGCGCGCCCGAACTGCGCCGCCACGTGCGAGCGCTTTCCGAGCGAATGATGCCCCACCTGCGGGTCTTGTCGATGGCGGAGGTTCCGCATGCCATCGAGCTGAAGTCGTATGCCGTGGTGAGCCTGTAGCGCGCGGCCGTTCCCACCGCCTTCGTTTTCCATCTTTTCAACCTCCTCCCTCCCCATGCAAGAAGTACTCGCGCTCGCGCTGCAGTCGATGCAGACTGACATGCAGCGGCTCGACAAGATCGGCAACAACCTTGCCAATGCCTTGACGCCCGGCTACCAGAGAGATGTGGCCTCGGCGCGTCCGATGGCCCCCGCAGGCCTGGCCTTCGCATCGATGGTGGGGGCAGGCAACCCACGGCCGTCCACCGGTGCGCCCGCTGCGGCGCGCGCGTTGTCTTCCGGCCTGCTGATACAGACCGACCCGCGCCCAGGCACGCTCCGATCGACCGGCCAAAGCCTGGACGTTGCGATTGCCGGCGCGGGATTCTTCGAGGTGAGCACGCCGCAAGGGCCGGCCTACACGCGGCAAGGCAATTTCCGGCTCGACGCGCAGGGGCGGCTCGTCACTGCCGCGGGCTACCCCGTGATGGGCAAGGGCGGGGAAATCTATCCCGGCATGGGAGCTCCGCAGATCGATGGCGCAGGAAACGTGGTGTCGGCCGAATCCGCGGCCCAGGGCGGGGCCCGCGCAGCCATGCCGGTGGCCCAGCTGAAGATCGTGCAGCCCGAGGGCCGGGCCGGCATGGAGCATGCGGGCGAGGGGCTCATGCGTACCGACGGCGCCATGGCGATGCTGCCGGACGCCGACGTGCAGTTGCGGCAGGGATTCCTGGAGAACTCCAACGTCAGTTCCATGCAGGAGATGGTCCAGCTCGTGCAGACCATGCGCCACTTCGAGTCCATGCAGAAAGTTGCGCTGGGCTACGACGAAATGACCGGGCAGGCGATACGCAAGCTCGGCGAGCTCTCCTGAGCGCGTCGCCACCTCTTCAGGCCCCGGCCAGATACCGTACCAAAGGAACCTTTTCATGTTCGATGCCTTGTACATCGGCGCCACGGGAATGCAGGCGCAGCAGCTCAATGTCGAGACGATTGCCAACAACCTCGCCAACGTCAACACCGCGGGCTACAAGCGTGCGCGCGTGAGCTTTTCCGATCTCGTCGCCCGTGATCCTGCGCGCACAGCAGGCCCGGGGGATGCGGACGCGGGCCTGCTGCAGCCGACGTTGCGCCTGGGCAGCGGTGTAGGCATCGCCAGCGTATCGAAGCTGTTCGACCTGGGGGATGCCAAGAAGACGGATGCCCCCCTCGACATCACCGTGCAGGGCGAAGGATTTTTCGAGGTGCTGATGCCGGACGGCAGTTCTGCCTACACCCGCGGCGGCACCTGGAAGGTCAACAAGGACGGCCAACTGGCCACTCTGGCCGGCTTACCTCTCAAGCCGGGCATTCAGGTACCCGAGGACATCCAGGCCCTTGTCGTGCAGCCCGATGGCCGTGTGCAGGCGAAGGTCGCGAACCAGGCCAATGCCGTAGACCTGGGGCGGATCGAGCTGGTCCGCTTCACGAGCCCGCAGGGTCTGCTGGCGCAGGGAGACAACGTGTATCGCAGCAGCAGCGCCTCGGGCGAAGCGCTGCCCGTGCGGGCGGGCGAGGAGGGCGCGGGACAGATCGCGCAGGGTTATCTCGAAGGCTCCAACGTGAAGATGGTCGACGAGATGGTGAACCTCATGGTGGCGCAGCGCACGTACGAAGCGAACGCGAAGATCGTGCAGGCTGCGGACGAGATTCTCGGGCTGGTGAACGGGTTGCGCAGATGATTCCGACCCTGGAAACGATACGCGCTGGCCGCTTCGCCGGGGCGCTGGTCTGTGCCCTTGGGACGGCCACCGCCTCTTCTGCGGCGGGCACCGGCATGCCGGCGCCGGTACTGCGCATTGCATTGCAGCCACAGGTACTGGTGGAGCGCGCCGACGTCCGGTTGAGTGACGTCGCCGTTCTCAGCAGCCCGGATCTGGACGTTCTGCGCAGGGCCATGTCGCTTCCGTTGGGCCATGCCCCGCGTGTCGGGGAAGCCATCGCATTGGAAAGCACCCGGCTGCAGCGGTGGATCCGCAGCCGCACCGGGCTGCAGGAGAGCGAGATCGAATGGGAAGGGCCGATGGCCACGTCGGTGCGCATGGCCGCGAGAGAGGTCGCAGGAGAAGCGGTGGTGGAGCAGGCGCGCACCGTCCTGCGGGCGCACATCGAGGCGATGGCGAAGCAGAAGGGGCTGGTGCAGCCACGTGTCGAGTTGCAGCCCGTATCCATGCCCGTGACGGTGGAAGTCCCGGCGATGGAAAGCAGCCTTCGTGTGCGTCCGCTCGCCCAGTCCCCGGTCGGCAAGCGCATGCTGGTGTGGGTGGACGTGTTCGCGGGCGATCGGCACATGCGCGCCATTCCCGTGCGATTCGAAGTCGGGCTTTTCGCGATGGCGCCTGTGGCACGCACGGAATTGGCCGCAGGCAGCGAGATCCCCGTGGGCAGCATCGCATTCCGTGAGGTCGAACTCACCCGTCTGCCGCCGGCTTCGATCCCGGCATGGAGCGCCGACGACGGAGCACCAGCGTCCCTGAGGGTTCGACACAAGACCGAGAGTGGAGACGTGCTGACGACCGACCGTATCCAGCCCGTGCCAGCCGTGGCGCGCGGCCAATGGGTCAGCGTCATCTCCCGCAGCGGAGCGATGTCGCTGGAAAGCCGGGCCGAGTCCTTGCAGGACGGACAGGTCGGACAGGTCGTCCGTGCCCGACCATTGAACGCCACCGACGTTCTGCTGGCCCGTGTGGTCGGCCCCGGGCAACTGGAGGTGCAGCCATGAGGCCTGCGATCGACTGGCGAGGCGCCCGGGCCCTGGTCGGACGGATCGCCTCCGCAGCGTGCTGCGTGTTCGCACTCTGCGCGGGTTCCGTACAGGCCGAGAGCCTCTATCAAGAGCAGACGTTCCGGCCGCTCACAGCCGACAACAGAGCGTTCCGCGTCGGAGACGTGCTGACTGTGCAGGTCTTCGAGAACTCCAGCGCGACGAGCAGCGCCGATACCGGGACGCGCCGCGGCAACAGCCTCTCGGCAGAGCTGGCGCATCGCGGCGGCCCTGTTGCGCAGACCGGCATCGGAGTCAACGGGACTTTCGATGGCGGGGGGCGCACGCAGCGCACCAACCGGGTGTTGGCCACCCTGACCGTGTCCGTCAGGGAAATCCTGCCCAACGGTGACCTGCGCGTGGCAGGGGAGCAATTGCTCACCGTAAACCAGGAACCCCAGAAGGTCACCCTTGAAGGACGTGTGCGGCCCTTCGATATTTCCGATGGAAATATCGTGCTGTCCACCCGCCTGGCAGATGCCCGGATCAGCTATGTCGGCGAGGGCGACATCGCCGAGCGCAATCGGCGCCCCTGGTGGCGCAATCTGCTGGACATCATGGGGCTTTGACATGGGGCACTGGAAACAAGCTTGGGCGGCAGCGATCCTCGGTGCGTCGTTGATCGTCGGACCACTGCTGTGCATCCCTGCAACGGCAAGTGCCGAGAGCGTGCGCGTGAAGGATCTCGGCAAGCTGCAGGGCTGGCGCGAGAATGCCCTGGTGGG
The DNA here is from genome assembly GCF_028069655.1 of Acidovorax sp. NCPPB 4044. NCBI lineage: Bacteria > Pseudomonadati > Pseudomonadota > Betaproteobacteria > Burkholderiales > Comamonadaceae > Acidovorax > Acidovorax sp. NCPPB 4044. The sequence continues at coordinate 2,198,057 of NZ_JAMCOS010000001.1, read as the reverse complement.
CACAGGCATCGTCACCGGGCTCGCGGGGACGGGCGACTCCTCGTCCAACCGCGGGACGCGGCAGGCGCTCTCCAATGCGATGTCGCAGTTCAACCTCAACATCGGGCCGGAACAGATCCAGAGCCGCAACGTTGCGGTGGTCATGGTGAGCGCGTCCCTGTCTCCTTTCTCCCGCGAAGGAGACACGCTCGATGTGACCGTCACATCCGTGGGGGATGCGCGCAGTCTCGTGGGGGGCAGCCTCGTATTGACGTCGCTGAAGGCAGCCAACGGCCGGGTCTATGCGTTGGCCCAGGGGCCGCTGTCGGTGGGAGGTTACCGCTACGACGCCAATGGCAATGTGGTGCAGAAGAACCATCCCACCGTAGGCTCCATTCCGGGCGGCGCCACCGTGGAGGTCGGCGTGACTGCACAGGTCGTATCGGATGACCATCTGCTCACATTCATCCTGAATGAGCCCGACTACACCACGGCCAACCGCGTGGCGGAAGCGATCAATCGCCGTTTCGGCGCCGTTCTCGCCCAGGCACGCGATGCTTCGGGTATCGAACTGCTGGTGCCGGAACCCCAGAGACGCCAGCTCGTGGCTTTCGTCGCCGGCTTGGAGGCACTCACCGTGGAGCCGGACCGGCGGGCCAAGGTCGTCATCAACGAGCGCACAGGCACGGTGGTTTCCGGTGGCGATGTGCGTATCTCCAAAGTGGCGATCTCGCACGGGGACCTCAAGCTGTCCATCCGCAGTGAAACCACGGCCTCGCAGCCGGCATTCATCGGAGAGGCTGGCGATGGCGTGCGCACGGCACTCGTCACCAACACCCGCATCGATGTGGATGAACGCAACGGGCCCGGCTTTCTGGCCGGAGGCACGACGGTTGCCGACCTCGTGCAGTCGCTCGCACGCCTGAAGACGAACACCCGCGACATCATTTCCATCCTGCGCGCGGTGAAAGCCGCCGGCGCACTGCACGCAGAACTCGTCATCCAGTAAAGCAACGAAAAGAACCGCCCCATGACAGAAGGAATCGAAACGATCACGCAGGCCAGCCTTTCGCTGGCTCTCGACGCCGCATCGCTGCGGCACCAGGCCATCGCGCGCAACATCGCCAACGCGGGAACCGAGGGCTTCGTCCCGACGGCCGTCAGCTTTTCAAGCCAAGTGGACGAAGCGCGTGCGCAGCTGTCGCAGGGTCGCCGGCTGGATGCCCGGCAACTCCACTCGATCGCTCAGGACGGCTTGCGCATGGAGCCTGCACGCGGCGCGGATGGCCTGCCGGCGCGGGTCCAGCTGGACTCTGAAGTCGCCCAACTGGCACAGAACGCGGTGCATTACCAGGCCCTGGTCAAGGGGCTTTCGCGGCACATGGCCATTCTTTCTTCAGCAGTTTCCGACGGCAAACGTTGACCCAGGATGAACCGCGCATGGACTATTCACAAACCTTTGCCATCAGCGCTGCGGGCATGACACTCGAACGCACCCGGGTCGAGGTCGCATCGTTGAACCTTGCCAATGCCAACACCGTTGCGGGGCCGGACGGCAAGCCGTACCAACCGCTGCACGTGGTCGCCCGCGCATCGTTCGGCGATACGGTCGCCCAGGCGCTGGGAGGCGTTCCTGCGGCATCGGTGGAGCCGACAGGGCAGTCTCCCCGCATGGTGTACGAGCCAGGCCATCCGATGGCGAATGCACGGGGCTTCGTTGCCTATGCAGCAGTGGACACCGCCACCGAGATGGTCACCATGATGGGGGCGATGCGCGCCTACGAAGCGAACGTGGCCGCCATGAACACTTCGCGCAACATGGCCTTGAAGGCCCTGGAAATCGGAGGCAACACATGAGCGCCGAAGCCCTGGCAGCGATTGCCGCCTCTGCTGCACCCGCCATTTCCGAGCCACAGCCTGCGGCGTTCGGCCCGGCGCCGGCAAGCGGCGTCGCCGCTGCGGGCGGCGGAACAGGCTTTTCCAGTCTGGTCACGCAAGGCCTTCAGCAGGTAAACGACCAATTGCTGACCAGCCAGACCGACCTTCAGCGCCTGGCTGTGGGCGATGTGCAGAACCTGCACCAGGTCATGATCCGGTTGGAGGAAAGCAGGCTGTCCTTCCAGCTGATGATGCAGGTGCGTGGCCGTCTTCTGGAAGCGTACCAGGACGTCATGAAGATGCAGCTCTGACCATGCGTAAGAACACAAACACAACACGTCCACGCATCGGGAGGACTGCCCCATGATCGCATTCTGGCAAGGCCTGGGCCGCTCCGCGCGTGCCGGGATGGTGGCCGGCCTCATCGCAATCGCATTGCTGACTGCCGCGTTGGCCTGGTGGCTGCTGCGTGCGGATTTCCAGGTTCTGTTTTCGGACCTGAAGCCGCAGGACGCGGCGGCAATGAGCGCCGAGCTGGAGAAGCTGAAGATCCCCTACCGGTTCGACGAAGCGCACGGTGCGATCCTCGTGGACAAGTCGCAGGTACACGCTACGCGGATCAAGCTGATGGGGCAGGACATGCCGCTGCATGGTGCGGTGGGGTTCGAGCTTTTCAACAACACGGACTTCGGGATGACCGAGTTCGCCCAGAAGATCAACTACCAGCGCGCGCTGCAGGGTGAACTCACGCGCACGATCCTCTCGCTCTCCGAAATACGAGATGTGCGAGTGCACCTGGCCATGCCGGAGCAGGGGCTGTTCAAACAGGCCCAAGCGAGACCCAAGGCCGCCATAACGATCACGCTGAGAGAAGGGCAATCGCTGCGGCCTGAACAGGTCAGCGGGATCCAGAGGCTCGTCGCAGCAGCCACCCCTGGAATGACCGCGCCGGATGTCACGGTGGTGGACCGGCAAGGCGTGGCGCTCAGCCGCCCGGCCGACGATGCCGCGGACGCAGCGGCAGGCACAGGCTCCGGGTCTGGCCGATTGGAATTGAAGAAAGAAACCGAATCCCAACTGGCCCGCAAGGCCACGGCGGTGCTGGACCGTGCCTTCGGGCCCGGACAGGCCATGGCCAGCGTGGACGTCACCTTAAACATGGACCAGGTGCGCATCACCACGGAAGACGTGATCCCCGCCCCGTCGCGCACCGCGGACAGTCGTGGGGTCATCGTGAAGGAGCGCGAATCGGTTCGGGATGGGGGCCAGGCTCCTCTGGAAGCGGCACGTTCGGGCAGCGGTGGAGCGAGCACCCAGCGTGAGGTGGATTACCAGGTGGGCCGCCGCGTGGAGCAAGTGGTGAGCCAGGCCGGAGCGGTTCGCCGAATCCAACTGGTGGCGGTGGTGCGGCAGCCGCTGGATGCAGCCCAGGAAGACAAATTGCGCAGGCTGCTGGCCGCGGCGGTCGGAGCCAATGCGGACCGCGGCGACCAGGTGGTGGTGCAGTCCCTGCAGGGTCTGCTGCCTGCCGCATCGGTGCGTGGCGCGGAGGGTGGACTGCCTGCGCCTGAGGCCCAAAGCCTCGCGGCAGACGCTGTCGCCGCACCGCAGAGTCCCCGGGCCGCTGGCGTGGCTGCGCCCTGGCTGGACCTGAGGTTGTTAGCCGTTTTGGCCGTGATGGTGGCGGCCGGGCTCGGTTATGCAGTGCTGCGCCGCCGTTCACCTGCCCGCGGCGAGCCAGAGCAGCGACTGAGCGACACCGAGCGTGAAGCAGCGCTGCGCAAGGTGCAGGCTTGGATGCACGCGGGTGATGCATCGGGAGGGCCGCGCGCATGAACTTCTCCGAACTGGCGGGGCCGGGCGCCTTGTCCTCCACCGAGCCGCGGCGCGCGGCATTGCTGTTGCATGCGCTGCCGGCTGCAGACCGGCGCTGGATCCTGGACCAAATGCCCCAAGTGCAGCGGCAGGCGCTGCAGACCCTGCTTGCGGAACTCAGCGCGCTCGGCATTCCACCCGACAAGACCAGCCTCGAGAAGCTGCAACCGGCTTCCGGCCAGCAGCCCTCGGCGGGCCATCCGCGGGCGGAAATTTCCAGGGAAGAGTTTTCGGATGAGACTGACCTGATGGCACTGGACACCGCAGGTGTTTCTTCATTGGCACAGGCCTGGCGTGCACAACCCGCACTGCTCGTGGCGCAGGCGCTTTGCCTGCGTCCGTGGCCATGGCGCGCAGCATTGCTTGAACGGTTGCCGGCGCTGCAACGCCTGCGCGTCATGGACCGGTTGGGTGCGCCGGGCGGCTGCCCAAGGGCGGGAGATGCCATGGCAACTGCCATGCTGGAATGCATGCGGGAGTGTTGCCAAGCCCCCCAAGCATCGGCAGCACAGGAAAACTCGAAGGCCGCTACATCGGCTGTCGCGCGGAATTGGCCCGGCTGGTGGCCGCTGCGCACGCGAGGTGAGCGCGCATGAACCAGGATCTGAGAATTCTGCGCTCGGCCTCATCTTTCGGAGATGCGGTGCCGGTCGGCCGGGCTGCTCGCGGGATGGCCCATGCGAAGGGCGTCGCCCTGCCGCCACTTGATTCTCTACAGACCTGCCAGACCTCGCAAGGGATCTCGGCGGCTGGGGCAGCGATGGCTTCTGAAAGCCTGTCTCCCGCCGTGCTGCCCTGCCCGGCAGACGCATCGGAAAATGAGGCGCTTTGGAAAGCGCAGGGGCGTGACGAAGGCTATGAGCGAGGCCTGCAGGAAGGCCGCCGCATTGCCGACGACGACATCGAGCAGAGGGCACAGTCGCTCGCACAAGGGTTGGTGCGCCAGGCCCTGGAAGAAGCACAGCGAGCCACCCGGAAGCAGCAGCAGGAACTTCAGGCCCGGACGCAGGAATTGGCGCGGCGCCTTGAAGCGGTCGATCGGCTGATGGAACAAATGGCTGCCGAGCGGAAACGCAGCCTGGAAGCGGCGGAAGACGACATGCTCGAACTGTCTTTCGAGGCCTTGTGCAGAGTCATCGGAGACCAGTTAGCCAGCAGGGAGGGCGTTCGCGCAGTGCTCCACAAGACGCTGCAGGCCTGGCACGGCCGCCACCCGCTGAGCGTGCATCTGCATCCTGACGACCTGGCGTTGCTGCAGGGCGATGTGGTCACGCTGGACCATCTGTCGTCGCGCGGTTTCGATGCCCAGCGCCAGACCTTGCGCTGGGTTGCCGACGCCGAAGTGCGCCTTGGCGGGTGCCTGATACGGGCGGGCGAGGGCGCTCTGGATGCGCGCCTGGAACACCAGCTGGAAGCTCTTGCAGCCCGACTGGTGGAGATACGTGCATCGCGCAAGCATGCAGCGCTGCAGGCATTGGCGCAGGAGCGCATGGCATGAACGGAACCCTGCCCTTAGTGCCTGCAGGCCTGGAGTCCTACCGTGCTGCTCTGCGGGATGTGGAACTGATGCGCCGCGTCGGTTGGGTACGACAAATGCAGGGGTTGTCCATCGAATCGCAGGGCCCCGATGCGACAGTGGGCGAACTCTGCCGTATCCGCCCCCGGCAACAGACGGGACAGGTACTTCCCGACGTCCTTGCAGAAGTGGTCGGGCTGCGTGGGGAGTTGCTCACACTCATGCCTTACGGAAGCCTGCAAGGTGTCTCTGCCGGCGCGGAGGTGGTAGCCGTCGGGCGGCAAGCCAGGTTCGGCGTCGGTCCAGCGCTGCTGGGCCGCGTGATCGACGGCTTCGGACGCTCGCTGGATTCGCTACCGGATCCGGTCGCCCCGGACCACCGCCCATTGCACGCGCCCCCTGTCAACCCCATGCAGCGTCCTCGCATCCATCGGGTACTGCAGACCGGAGTGCGCTGTCTCGACGGTCTGCTGACGCTCGGACAGGGGCAGCGTGTCGGCATCTTCGCGGGCAGCGGAGTCGGGAAAAGCACGTTGCTCGGAATGATCGCGCGGCATGTCATCGCCGACATCAACGTGATCGCGCTCATCGGCGAGCGCGGGAGGGAAGTGCGCGAATTCATCGACAAGCAACTGGGCCCCGAAGGGCTGAAGCGGTCGGTCGTCGTGGTGGCGACCTCGGACCAGCCTGCATTGGCCCGAATCCGGGCCGCCCATGCCGCGGTGACCATTGCCGAGTACTTCAGGGATGCGGGCCAGCAGGTGCTGCTCACCATGGACTCGGTGACCCGGCTGGCCATGGCACGGCGTGAAGTAGGCCTTGCGGCGGGAGAGCCTCCGACCGCCCGCGGGTACACACCGTCGGTGTTTGCGGAGCTCCCGCAACTCTGCGAGCGGTGTGGCACAGCACCCTCCGGAGGTTCCATCACTGCGCTGTTCACCGTGCTGGTTGAAGGCGATGACATGAACGAACCCATCGCTGACAGCCTGCGTTCCATTCTCGACGGACACGTCGTGCTGTCACGGGACATCGCGCATGAAGGGCGCTACCCGGCTGTCGACGTGCTACGCAGTGCCAGCCGGCTTCTGCCCGACCTCACCAGCGCGGAAGAACAGGAGTTGATATCCGATGCCGTGAGGTACTTGGCGCTGTTGCACCGCAACCGCCAGCTGGTCGACATTGGAGCGTACGAGCAAGGCGCCAATCCCGAACTCGACCAAGCGCTCTCATTGGCGCCTGGATTGCAGGAATGGCTGTCGCAAAAAGAAGGAGGGATCTCGCGGGCTGACGCAATGCGGGCCTTGCGGACGCTGCTGTGGCCCGATCGCCCCGCAGTGGCTGCACCCCGGCCACCCGCTGCCGCGATCCACAACTTCAGTTATTCGCTCGGGCCGCAAAAGGCCGCTGGCGCGCCGAAAGGAGCCCATTGATGGAGCGAACGAACGATGCGGTGTTCTCGCAAGTGGACTTGCGGGGTTTCTCCTATCCGTTGGAGCCCTACCTGCGCAAACAGGAATGGCAACTGGAGCGTCTGGAGGGAAAGCTTGCACAGGTCCAGAAACAACTGCTGTGCGCTCAGGATTCGCGGCGAGGCCTTCACCTGCAGTTCGAGGGACAGGCCCGCCAGATGCTGCAGTGGACCCGAGCCCGGCTCGACCCGCATATGCACCAGCGCGGGCTCGCGTACCTCGCAGACGTACGGCAACGGATCGAAACGCAGGACCAGGAAATCCAGTCTCTCCACGCGCAGAAAGCTTCGCTCCACGAGGAATTCGTTGCTCAGCAGCGCACGATCGACGGACTTCAGGAGCACCGGTCAATCGCGTTGCGAGAGTATGCGCAGGAGGTAACGCGAGTGCAGGCCGCGGAAGCCGATCGCGACTGGATAGGCCGCATTCCGCTGCGGGCCAGGCAGCGACCGACATCCGGCGAGGTGGCACCATGACGAATCTCGAGGCAGCAATGGCTCGCTTTCAAGGAGAGGCTGCTGGCCGCATGCCGACAACGCAGGGCAGCCGTTCTTCCTTGCCAGGAAACGAAGGCGAGCCGTCACGGCAACCCGCGGCGGTTCGGCAGGCGTGGCTGCGGGAAATGGAACGGACACAACTGGCCGGTTGGTTTCAGCCTTTCGCGCAGACCGAGGCCGTGCCTGCACCCAATACCCATGCTGTGCCACGCGCCGCGGCATCCCGTCTTTCGGCGGCGGCACCACGAGCAGTTTCCTCATTCCCGGTGGCTCATCGGCAGCTTCTGCAACCGCGAGCGGGCTTGTATGAGCGGCAGACCCACGAGGCACTGCCAAACGCTGCGGCGAAAGCGGCCCAGCAAGAACCTGGTGGCGGAGAAGCCTTGCGCGGCGAGGCGCTGGGATCAGCCCATTCTCGCGCAAGCGGAATGCGTGAAGACGTCGAGGCCAGCCCGGGTCGAGCCAACCGGACAGCAGTTCCGAACAGCAGCCATGCGAGCGCAGCCTCGGGCCCGCAGGGCTTCGTGAAATCCCGTTCGGAGCAAGACGGTTGGCTCAAGGGGAGCAATGTCCTCGATTCCGCGGCCAGCCCGTCGGATCCCCTGGCACATTCGCCCGCGTCAAAAAGCCACCCGGTTCCGGCAGGCTCGGTGCTCCTGATACCAACAGGGATCACGTCTTCGCCCATGGCGGGGCATCCCACTTTGGTGGCCGACGCAATGGCTGCGTTCGCAGCATCCGACGATCCAGATGCGGCTGTCGCGGCGCCACTGCGACCAGATGGAGGAGTACCTCGCCAGCAGGGCGCCGCGTTCTCTGCGTCGGCAAGCCGGGCAAATGCGCGACTTCCGGCCTCCGAGAAGCAGCCTGCGCCAGGGACCCGCGTGCATGCCCAGTGGTCGGCGGCGGGGGTCGAACTCTGGCTAGGGATGGATGGGACGGCTTCGCAGGTGGGGTTTCAGTCCGCTGCTCTGGTGCCGTCGCTCCAAAGATCCCTGCGCGAGCAGGGGCAACGACTGGTGCGCGTGGTCTGCAACGGTCAGGTGGTGTTCGATTGCGAAAGTCCTGTGTCCCACCAGCTCCCTACAACGCCGCGCTTCACAGACATCGTCGCTGCGCCCCCATTTGCCGGGCCATCGCGCACGGACCTCTTTTCTTCTATTTTTCAGAAGGGCAATTTATGAGCATCAGTGGCATCAGCAATGCGACCACAGGTCTTCGCGCAAACGGTCTGGGCCAGGAGGATTTCATGAAGATCCTGCTGACCCAACTGACCTACCAGGACCCCATGAAGCCGATGGACAACCAGCAGTTCATGGCGCAGATGGCCCAGTTCACCAGCCTGGAGCAGACCCAGCAGCTCAACAACAAGATCACGACGTTGATCGGAAACCAGGCAGCGCTGCAATCGGTGGGCCTGATCGGCCGTACGGTGGACGTCAACGCCACCGGCGGCACGCTGACCGGCACGGTGGTCGCTCTGTCGCTGTCCGGGGAGTCGCCACTCATCACCCTGCGCACCAGCGCGGGGGCCACTCTGCAAGACATCAGCCTGAGCCAGATCCTGGCCGTGCGTTGAACGGGCGTATTCAGGAGTTCTCATGATTGAATCCATCTACGTCGGCATGACGGGGCTTTCCAGCTTTTCCCGTGGCTTGCGGGTCATCGCCAACAACACGACCAACCTCAATACCCCCGGTTTCAAGAGCGCGTCGCTGCGCTTCTCGGATGCCTTCTATTCCAACGGGGGCTACACCGGTCGGCAGTTCGGGCAAATGGGCTACGGCGTGAGCACCATGGGCACCTCCATGTCGTTCAAGTCTGGCGAACTTCGCCAGACAGGCAATGGGCTGGACCTTGCCATCGACGGACAAGGGCTTTTCACCTTGAAGGGCAGCGATGGCAGCATCCGCTACACCCGCGCCGGACAGTTCCAGTTCAACAGCGACGGTGTGCTCGTCAGCCAGGGCAAAGGGGCGACGGTGATGGGGGTCGGGGCGGACGGGTCGCCGTCGGAAATCAGCATTGCCAACCTCAAGACCAGTGCCGGCAAGGCGACCGCAGTGGTGAAGTTCACAGGCAATCTCTCGAGCACCGGCACCGATCAGACCATCAACGGGGTTCGGGTCTTCGACGCCGCAGGGGGAGAACATCTGCTCACCGCAAAGCTGACCAGCACGAACAGCACCACCCCCGGCAGCTGGAAGGTGGAGCTCATGGACGGAACCACCGTCGTGGGGACCCAGGAATTGATTTTCCAGGACGGAAAACCCACGGCAGCCACCGGCAAGCTGGCTTTCAGCTACACGCCAGCCGGGCAAGCCGCCCTGCCACTGACCTTGGACTTCGGCACGGACGTCACGTCCTTCGCCTCGGGCACCCTTTCCACGCTCGCCTTCGCATCGCAAGACGGATTTGCACCGGCTGAATTGAGTTCTGCCTCTTTCGACGCCACAGGAACGCTGGTGCTCACCTATGCAAACGGCCAGACCGCGAAAGGCGCGCGCCTGTCCTTGGGGCGTTTCGATACGACCGAGGCCGTGGGCTCTGCAGGCGACAACGAGTTCGAAGCGCTGGATGGCCGTGCATGGCACAGCGGCGTGGCCGGGGGCGCCTTCGGGTCTGTTCGCTCTGGCTACATCGAAATCTCGAACGTGGACCTGTCACAGGAGTTCAGCGACCTGGTCATCATGCAGCGCGGTTACCAAGCCAGCTCCCAGGTGATCTCCACAGCCAACGAAATGCTGCAAGAACTCTTTTCGATGAAGAGCCGCTGATCATGGCCAGCTCGGAAGCATCAGGGCCAATGCTGCTCTCTCCAGAAGATTCGCGCCTCCTGTCTCGGCCGCTGCGTGCCTGGAACCATGCCAGCATGGCCATCGTCCGGAATGCCTGCCAAGCTGTCTACGAGGCATGGTGCCGCGATTGGGGGCTGCCAGTCGGAGACGTGGTTGTCATCGATACAAGCACTGCTCCACCATGCGCGCTGGACGACGCCGCGGCGGAGCGTGAATTGCAGGCATGGTTGTTCGGGGAATCGCCTTCGGGATCTGCGGTGGGGAGCCGAGACATGGCCTCTGACCTCAGGACCCGTGCATGGCGTGCATGGCAGACATCGCTCGGCGCGGTGGCCCCCGAAGTTCTGCCCTTGCATCCCTTGCAGGCCTGGTCCGGGTCGTTGACCGCGCTGTTCCCCTGGGCCGAGGGGACATGGTGCCGCCTTCTGGACGGAGCCGCTGTCGAACGAATCCTGAAGCTGCAGACTGCGCCTCGCGCTGGAGCCGACGTGGTGGAGCGCGGGGGGAAGTCGCACCTGGTTCCCCTGGACCATGCCATCGCAGGCCATCGATTGACTGTGCAGGTGCACCTGCAGTCCGTTTCCCTCACCGTGGCCCAATTGCAGTCGCTATCGGCAGGCGATGTGGTCACCCTGGACCATTGCCTGGGCGACCCCGCATTTTTGCATCTGGCCCCTGCGCCTCGCACCTTCCCCAGCCCTGTGGCGGCAAGGCCGCCGCTATGCACAGCCTGGCTGGGCCAGGTCGATGGGCAAATGGCGGTTGAACTTCAAACCGGCTCCTTATGAATCCTCTCTCGACTCCTACCATGCCGCAGCCATCTGCCCCCGAAAAACCTACCGCTGTCCATCCGTTGGCACTGCCTGCCCTGGAGGCTTCGCACCCGGCGGGCACCGATCCTGAGAGCAAGCTGCTTCCCAGTTTCCAACCCCTCCACCAGTTGCGGGCCACACTCCAGGTCTGCGTTGGGTCGGCCACGCTGACCGTAGGCGAGCTGCTGAATGCACAGGCGAACCAAGTCCTCGTGCTGGACCGAGGTCTGGAGCAGGCCGTCGACCTCGTTCTGGAGGGGCAGGTGGTGGCGCGGGGTCAATTGGTAGCCGTGGGCGATCGTTTCGCCGTGAAACTCACGGAGCTGCCGGTGCCGCTCAGTCTGACGCCCGATACTTCAGCGTGATGCCATGGCATTTCCGGAATCCATTCCATTGCGCAGGGAGCCCGACGGGGCCAATACTTTTCCTGCAACGGAGCTGGCCTGGCTTGGCGTATTCGTTCTGTTGATTGCGCTGTTTGCTGGCGTGTGGCGCAAGCATCGGGCAACGCGGCAGCCTGACAAACAGGCGGTCCGACCTGGAGCTCTCGGCCAATGGATTGCAAGGGTGCAACAGCGGACCGGTCGAACGGTCGAAGTGGTATCCAGCGTCCGGCTGACTCCGCAGCACAGCGTGCATGAGGTGCAGTGGCATGGACGCCGCATCCTGATAGGGTGCGCTCCCCAGGCGATCAATGTGCTTGCCGACGGAGCGGGGCCGGAAAAAGAACTGCCCGGTCCCGGTATGGGGGAGGAGCTCCCATGAAACGAGGATCGGTATACCTTCGGGCGAAAGCACCGTTGCGCAACCCGAGGGCGCTGTTGCTGACCGGCGCTGCTGCGTGTCTGCTGGGCGCCGCCGGCACGGCCTGGGCGCAGGGTAACGGCACCTCGACCTGGGTGAACGGCGCTGAAACCTCACAGGCGCTGCGCATCGTGATCGGTCTCACGGTACTTGCCGTGCTGCCTGCACTGCTTGTCTGCATTACCAGCTTCCTGCGCATCATCGTGGTGCTGTCGATGCTGCGCCACGCCATTGGCATGAACGAAACTCCGCCCAATACCGTGCTGATCGGTCTGGCACTGTTTCTCACGCTGTTCACCATGTCACCGGTTCTCGAGAAGGTGAATCGCGAAGCCTTGCAACCTTTCATGTCGGGCAAGGTCGGCATGGAACAGGGCTTTGCCAAGGGCATGGCACCGCTGCGCGACTTCATGGTGCGCCAGACCCGCGAACAGGATCTTGCGCTGATGGTGGAGTTGTCCAAGGCACCGCCTCCGCGTTCGATGGACGACATCAGCAATGTGCAATTGATCCCCGCCTTCATGCTGTCGGAATTGCGCGCAGCATTCCAGATCGGCTTCGTGGTGTTTCTGCCGTTTCTACTGATCGACCTGATCGTCTCCAGCGTGCTCATGACGCTGGGCATGATGATGATGCCGCCCACCACGATCGCACTGCCGGTCAAGATCCTCATGTTCATCCTCATCGATGGCTGGGGCTTGCTGCTCAAAGCGCTGGTCGGCAGCTTTCACTGAACGGCATCGGGATGTTCCAGGCGGTCGAATCCATGGCCACAGCATCGGCATCGGCATCGGCATCCTCGGGGGATGAGGATGCGCTGTGGATGCAGTGGGTGGGGCAGAAAGATCCGGACGCCCGGGCAACGCTGATCGAGCAATATCTCCCATACGCCCGCATGCTGGCCGCCGTTCTTTTCAAGGGCCGCTTCCACGACGAGGTGGAGTTTGCCGACTACTTTCAGTTGGCCAGCATGGGCCTGATGGAAGCCGTCGACCGATATCGACCAGGGCAGGGCGCCCATTTCAAGACCTATGCCAGCTACAGGATCCGGGGCACGGTTCTGAACGGACTCGAGAAGCTGACAGAGAAGAACCAGCAGATTGCGCTGCAGAAGCGTTTGCA